>JBAWVF010000019.1:0-35114 GCA_037147415.1 Rhodospirillaceae bacterium
TGGAAGCACACAACATCTAGTGGGTGTGTGCGTTAACCCGATAGGCATGGAATAAGGAATATTGTTATTTCGCGGTTGTTGATACGAACGGACGGTTGCACGGCAGAATCCAAAGCGGTAAACAACCGGTTAAGATCAGTGTATCGGTACGGAAAGAACGGACATGCGGAAATCGGCGTTTGCGGTCCTGCTGCTAGTGATTTTGGCTAACGTCGCCGTTTGGGCGGTCGCCAACCGGCCGGTCAGTGAGCGACCTTGGGCCGGCATGATTAACGGCGTCGGCCTCAGCCCCTATCAGGCCGACCAGAATCCGATGCAAGGCGACAAGCCCCAGCCCGAAGACATTGCCCGCGATATGAAACTATTGCAAAGTAATGTTGACGGGGTGCGCACCTATAGCTCGCTGAATAATGCCGATCTTGTGCCCGGTATCGCCCGTAAGTACGGACTGACCGTCACGGCGGGCGCCTGGATCCAAGGCAAACCCGAAATCGACGAGCCGGAAATTGCCAACTTAATCCGGGTCGCCCGTAGCAACTCCAATGTCCGGCGCGTCATCGTCGGCAACGAAGCGATTTTGCGCGCCGATGTGACCGTTCTGCAAGCAATCGAATATATCAAACGGGTCAAGCGTCAGGTCAATGTTCCGGTTTCAACCGCCGAACCCTGGCATGTCTGGCTCAACCATCCGGAATTGGTCGACGCGGTCGATTTCATTGCCGTTCATATCCTGCCCTACTGGGAAGGCATTCCGGTCGATCAGGCGATAGATTATTCCTTGTTCCGTTACAATGAATTACACACCAAATACCCGGATAAGCACATCCTGATTTCGGAAATCGGCTGGCCCAGCGACGGGCCATGGCGCCGCGGGGCCGAAGCCTCGCTGGTCAATCAGGCCAAATTCATTCGGAATTTCCTGATTCTCGCCGGCAAGAACCATCTCGACTATTACATCATGGAGGCGTTCGATCAGCCCTGGAAACGGGCGCTCGAAGGCAGCGCAGGAACCTCCTGGGGCATCTGGGACGCGTGGCGCACCGCGAAATTCCCGATGGCCGGCGATATTCTCGAAGTGCCCGACTGGCCGGTCTTGTGCGCAATTTCAACCGCGCTGGCCCTGCTGCCGATGTGGTTGTTCGTCAGCGCACGCACCGATCTGCGCCGGATCGGACAGGCATTTTACGCCGGGATGATTCAGGCGGTGGCCTCGGTGCTGGTGTGGACGGCGACCGCCGCCATGACCGCCGGACTGGCCACCAGTACGGAAATCGCCTGGGGTGTCCTGATTTTCGCTCAAGTTCTGTTGCTGATTATCATGCTGATCGACGGGTTGGAACTGACAGAAGTTGTGTTCCGCCGCAAATTCGACCGAAAGTTCGTACCGATTCGAACCCCGGCTCGCGCCGATGCCCCGATGGTTTCGATCCATGTGCCCTGCTACAACGAGCCGCCGCACATGGTGATCGAGACGTTGACCGCGTTGTCCCGGCTCGATTATCCGAATTTCGAAGTGTTGGTTATCGACAACAACACAAAAGACGAAGCGGTCTGGCGTCCACTTGAAGTCTTTTGCCAACAGCTTGGCGAACGTTTCCGCTTTTTTCACTTGCCGAATTGGCCGGGCTACAAGGCGGGAGCGCTTAATTTCGGTCTGGACCAGACCGCGCCCGAGGCGCAATTCATTGCCGTGATTGATAGCGATTATCAAATTACCCCGGACTGGCTGTCGGCAACCATTCCCTTCTTCGAAAATCCGAAGGTCGGCTTCGTCCAATCGCCCCAGGATTATCGCGAATGGGAAGATGATCTGTTCAAACGCATGATCAACTGGGAATATGCCGGGTTTTTTCATATCGGCATGGTCCAGCGCAACGAGCGTAATGCCATTATTCAGCATGGCACCATGACCATTATTCGCAAGACTGCGCTGGAAGAGGTCGGCCGCTGGGGCGAGTGGTGCATTACCGAAGACGCCGATTTAGGATTGCGTCTGTTCGAACATCACTATGAATCGATCTATATGCCCGACAGTTTCGGCAAAGGTTTGGTCCCCGATAGTTTTTCCGGCTATAAAACTCAGCGTTTCCGCTGGGCCTATGGCGCGGTGCAAATCATGAAACGCCACTGGCGCGAATTTCTGCCCGGCTCGCGCACTCTAACCTCCGGCCAGAAGTACCATTTTATCACCGGCTGGTTGCCCTGGATTGCCGATGCCGCCCATATGGTCTTCGGTGTCGCCAGTATCGCCTGGTCGATCGGCTTGCTAACTCTGCCCAAATATTTCGAATTTCCACCCACCGTATTTCTGATCCCGACCCTGGCGGTGTTTTGTTTCAAGGTCACGGCCAGCCTGTGGTTGTACGAAGCGCGGGTCCGTTGCAGCTTTTGGGATAAGGTCGGCGCCGCCGTCGCCGGCATGGCGCTGACCCACACCGTCGGCCGCGCGGTTTCGCAAGGCCTGTTCACTTCCGGCCGACCGTTCGTCCGCACCCCGAAATGCGAAAACCAGCCGGCGCTGATGCAGGGCCTGTTGATGGCCTCGGAAGAGGTGACGCTGATGCTCGGGCTGTGGCTGGCCGCACTCGCGATCGTCATCGTGTTCGGACATGAGAATCGTGACGCCTTCCTGTGGTCCGGTCTGTTAATGGTGCAGTCCCTGCCCTATCTATCGGCGCTGATTACCTCGATGATTAACGTCTTCCCCGGCCTTGGCCTGGGGCGACGCAGCGGCTCTTCCGCAACCGGGGCCGAAGCGGGGGCCGAGGCCGTCAACTGAACCTCTCGAGTCGACGCTTGAATTTGTATCAAAATATGTTACTGTTTAAGGGTAGGAGTAGTCTTACCCTTAAACAGTAAACGGGCGCCTGCGCCGGTCAGGAGCCGTCATGGCACGATCGGATTCATCGGGCTTCACCATTCCGGCAGCCGATCGCGTCGCCGAAGCCGGCTTTTTGAATCAAGAGCAACAGGGCGAACGTGAACGCCGGCGGCATCGACAACAGGGCGGGCAGCAGAATAATGCTCACCCCGAGCATAATGGCGAACACAATGGAACGATTCTCGACTTGCTGTTCGAAGAAGTCGAGTCAGAGGCACCTGCCGAAAAACCGTCACGGCGACAGCAGGCGCGACCTCAACCAAAGCACACGGCGCCACGCGCCGGCCCGCCACCCGCCCCGGCACAAGAACACGCCCACTCAAAAAATGAGAATGCGGCTGAGACCGAGCAACAGCTTCGGGGTGCCGCCGCTGAAGCAGAGGACGAACTGGGTAACCATGACCGCGTCATCGAAGCGCGGCGAATTGCCGATCAGTTACGCTTCTGCCTGTCCCAACACACCGAAACCGCACGCAAGGTGTCCGCCTATCTGAAAACACTGCTCGCGTTCAGCCAGGGGTCGTACAAGCCCCATCTGATGATCGAGGTGTAACAGCACGCATTTACAGGTTGACGAACCGACTTTCGGCCGGTTCATCCGCGCCAAGTTAAGCCCGCGCTGTTCCCGCAACATCGACAACGCCGAGCGCATCAAGAGCGGTCCGGACAATGTGAGCGGCGTTCAGGCCGGCGTCATCATACTGCTTGAACGGGGCTTCATGCTCGATAAACCGATCGGGCAAGGTCATCGGACGAATTTTCAAACCGCCATCGAGCAAGCCGGCATGAGCCAAATCATGCAGAACGAAGCTGCCGAAACCGCCGACCGAGCCTTCCTCGATCGTAATCAGGACTTCGTGCTCTCTGGCCAAGCGCCGGATCAACGCGCTATCGAGCGGCTTGGCAAAGCGGGCGTCGGCAACCGTGGTTGAAAGCCCGCGCGCCGCAAGTTCCTGTGCCGCCTTCATACACTCACCGATGCGCGTACCAAGGTTGAGCAACGCAACCTTGGTCCCTTCTTGCAGGATCCGGCCCTTACCGATCGGCAGCACCTCGCCACGCGCCGGGCGCTCGATGCCGATACCTTCGCCGCGCGGATAACGAATCGCGCTGGGCAGATCGTCAATGGCGGCGGCGGTCGCCACCATATGCATCAACTCGACCTCGTCCGAAGGCGCCATGATCACGATGCCGGGCAAACAGCCGGTAAAGGCAAGATCGAAAGTTCCGGCATGGGTGGCCCCGTCGGCCCCGACCAGCCCGGCGCGATCCAAGGCAAAGCGCACCGGCAGCTTCTGCAACACCACGTCATGGACCATCTGGTCATAAGCGCGCTGCATGAAGCTGGAATAGATGGCGACGAACGGCTTGAAGCCTTCACAGGCCAGCCCGGCGGCAAAGGTCACCCCGTGCTGCTCGGCAATGCCGACATCGAAGCACCGGGTCGGAAAGCGCCGCTCGAACAAATCAAGCCCGGTCCCCGAAGGCATCGCCGCGGTAATCGCGACAATCTTCGAGTCGGCTTCGGCCTCGGCAATCAGCGCATCGGCAAAGACCCGGGTATAGGTCGGAATATTGGTCTTAACCTTGGCCTGGGCGCCGGTCACCACGTCGAAGCGGGCCACGCCGTGCATCTTATCTTCGGCGGCCTCGGCCGGCGGATAGCCATGGCCTTTCTTGGTCACGACATGAATCAGCACCGGCCCGGCATCGTCGTCGCGCCCTTCGGCGTCGCGCACATTCTGAAGCACCGGCAGCAGATGGTCGAGATTATGGCCGTCGATCGGCCCGACATAATAGAATCCCAGCTCTTCGAACAAGGTTCCGCCGGTGACCAGGCCACGCGTGAACTCTTCCGCCCGCCTTGCCGCGTTACGCAGCGGCTCGGGCAAATGATCGGCAATATCCTTGGCCAGATGGCGCAGGCTGAGATAAGGCTTCGACGAGATCAGCCGTGATAAATAGGCGCTCATCGCGCCGACCGGCGGCGCGATCGACATATCGTTATCGTTGAGGATAACGATCAGCCGGCTTTCCATCGAGCCGGCATTGTTCAGCGCTTCGAACGCCATGCCGGCGCTCATCGAACCGTCACCGATAACACAAACAACCTGATTATCCGCCCCGGCCAAATCGCGGCCGACCGCCATGCCCAAACCGGCTGAAATCGAGGTCGAGCTGTGGCCGGCGCCGAACGGATCGTAAATGCTCTCGCTACGGCGGGTGAAGCCGGACAAGCCGCCCCCGGTGCGCAGGGTACGGATACGGTCGCGGCGCCCGGTCAGAATTTTGTGGGGATAGGCCTGATGGCCGACGTCCCAAATAATGCGATCGGCCGGAGTATTAAAGACGTAATGTAACGCCACGGTCAATTCGACCACACCGAGCCCCGCACCCAGATGACCACCGGTGACGGACACCGCATCTATCGTTTCACTGCGAAGCTCCCGAGCCAGTTCAGGCAACTGTTCGGGCGAGAGGCGACGGACATCGGATGTATCCTTTATCCGGTCAAGCAGAGGCGTCTTGCTGGCTGAGGTCAATTCCTTGTCTCCCTTCTCAGGCCTGCCGAATCCTCAGGCATTCCGATTCACGATAAACCAGGCTACCGCCTTCAGATTGGCGGCACGGTCGCCAAACGGCTCGAGGTGACCGGCCGCACGATCGGCCAACAGCCGCGCCTGATCCCTGGCGCCCTCGATACCCAGCAAGGAAACGAACGTCGCCTTGCCCGCAGCGGCATCGGCACCGACCGGTTTACCCACCACGTCGGCCGAGCCTTCAACATCAAGCAAATCATCCGCGATCTGGAAAGCTAATCCGATATCACGGGCATAAGCACGCAGAGCCGCCCGCTGTTCCGTCCCGGCCCGCCCCAGAATAGCCCCGGCTTCCGCCGAAAAACCGATCAAAGCACCCGTCTTGCCTTCCTGCAAGCGCGTCGTCTCGGCCAAATCAAACCGGGTGGTTTCGGCTACCAGATCAATCATCTGTCCGCCGACCATGCCCGCCGGTCCGGCCGCAACCGCCAGCGCCATCACCAATTCCGCCCGCACGGCGGGGTCGGGGTGAGTCGCGGCATCCGCCAAAACTTCGAACGCCAGCGTCAGCAGACCGTCGCCGGCCAGAATCGCCACCGCTTCGTCGAACTGTTTGTGAACGGTCGGACGGCCGCGCCGCAAATCGCTATCGTCCATCGCCGGCAGATCGTCATGAATCAACGAGTAGCAGTGGATGAGTTCAACCGCCACCCCGGTGCGCAGCGCATGGGCAGCATCGACGCCGAACAGGCCCGCGCTTTCCATGACCAGGAACGGCCGCAGCCGTTTGCCTCCGCCGAGCGCGCCGTAGCGCATGGCATTCCACAGCGGCGCCTCCGAACGATCGGTCGGAACCAACAGGCGGTCGATTGCAGATTCCACCAGGGCCGCCGCCGCCGCCATGGCCTGTTCCAACTGAGAAGCCACCCTGAGCCTTGCCCCCGTTTAAGCCGTGAACCGGACAGCACGCAGACACCCGCAGCGCCATCCGCCTCTCCGCAGTTGTTACACGTTTGTTACATACTGGCACGAACTGAATTATGTGCCGGAACGGAGGGATACCACAAACCACGCGGGCAGCGGCCCCGTCAAGGCATGATACGATCTGTCCGTCCTGTCCGGCGCGAAGTGATCTTTCCGCAACGCCTGTGATCCGGTAATGATACTACCGAATTGCCCGTACGGTTCCGGCCGATCACACAGCCTGTTGGCAAAGGTCCGAACGGTATGATAGGAACGGGCGGGTTCGGACCCGGCGATTTCCGGCCGGCTCCTGTAAGATCGGGCTCATGTAAGATCGGGCTCAAGTCAGTTCGGGGAGAGCAGCTTCAATGAACGAACGTCCGTTGCGAGTCATCCTGGCACAACCCAGAGGCTTCTGTGCCGGGGTCGAACGCGCGATCGAGATCGTGGAGCGGGCACTCAAAATCTATGGTCAGCCGGTTTATGTCCGCCATGAAATCGTTCACAACAAGCGGGTGGTCGAAGACCTGAAGGCCCGCGGCGCCCGCTTTGTCGAGGATGTGGACGATATTCCCGCCGGTGCCGTCACCATTTTCAGCGCGCACGGCGTGGCCCGCACGGTCGAAACCTCCGCCATGGGGCGCCAACTGCATGTCATCGACGCGACGTGCCCGTTGGTAACCAAGGTTCACAAGGAAGGCCAGCGCTACACCGCGCGCGGCTACGACGTTGTCCTGATCGGTCATCCCGGCCACCCCGAAGTCGAAGGCACCATGGGCCAGATCGACGGCACCGTGCATCTGGTGTCCTCGGTCAAAGACGTGGCGCGGATCGAGCCCTCGCATCCCGAGCGGCTGTCCTACGTGACCCAAACCACGCTCAGCGTCGACGACACCCGGGACATTATAGCGGCGCTTCAGGCGCGCTTTCCCGGCATTGTCGGCCCCGACGTTAAGGATATCTGCTACGCCACCCAAAATCGCCAAAGCGCGGTGCGTCATCTGGTCGGTATGGTCGATCTCATTCTGGTGGTCGGCGCGCATAACAGCTCGAACTCCAACCGGTTACGCGAAATCGGCGCCGACATGAACAAGCCCAGCTATTTGGTTGAGGATGCCACCGCGCTTAAACCTGAATGGCTGGACGGGGTTGACACCCTGGGAATATCGGCCGGCGCCTCGGCACCCGAAGATCTGGTTCAGGAATTGGTTCGACGCATCGCCGAGTTGCGCCCGATCCAGGTCGAGCTTTTGGCTGGAATCGAAGAAAATATTCACTTCAAGCTGCCCGATGAACTCGAGCAGGCCGGACACAAGGACTAAAGAGCCGCCATGGGAGTTCCGTTAAGGCAGCAGGCCGCCATCGGTGCCTATATCGTCAAACAACGACTGCAAGGCCGCGCCCGCTATCCGCTGGTGCTGATGCTGGAGCCGCTGTTCCGCTGCAATCTGGCCTGTTCCGGTTGCGGCAAGATCGATTATCCGGATGCCATCCTGAACCGTCGACTCAGCGTGCAAGAATGCCTGGACGCCGCCGAGGAATGCGGCGCGCCGGTGGTCTCGATCCCGGGCGGCGAGCCTTTGCTCCACAAGGAAATCGGCGAAATCGTGGCCGGACTGATCCGGCAACGCCGCTATGTCTATCTGTGCACCAACGCCCTGTTGCTTGAAAAGAAACTCGATCTTTTTACCCCGAGTCCCTATCTGTCGTTCTCAATTCATCTCGACGGGCTGAAGGAGCATCACGACCGTTCGGTGTGTCAGAACGGCGTGTTCGACCGCGCGGTCGCGGCAATCAAGGCGGCGCTGGCCAAAGGCTTCCGGGTCAATTGCGCCTCGACCTTTTACGACGGGGTACCGGCGGCCGACATTGCCGCCTTCCTGGATTTCACCCGCGATCTCGGAGTCGAGGGCACCACCATCGCCCCCGGTTACGCCTATGAGCGCGCGCCCGACCAGCAGCATTTCCTCAACCGGCGCAAGACCAAGGAGCTGTTCCGCGATGTTTTCCGCATCGGCCGCGGGCGGGACTGGCGAATCACCCATTCGACCTTGTATCTTGATTTCCTGGCCGGCAATCAGGACTACCGCTGCACCCCCTGGGGCAATCCGACCCGCAACGTCTTCGGCTGGCAGCGGCCGTGCTACCTGATCAACGAGGGCTATGCCGCGAGTTTCCGCGAGCTGATGGAAGAGACGGATTGGGACAGCTTCGGCACCGGGCGATACGAGAAGTGTGCCGACTGCATGGCTCATTGCGGCTATGAGCCGACCGCCGCCAATGATGCCACCGGCAACCCGCTCAAGGCGGCCCGGGTCGCCATGCGCGGGGTTCGGACCGAAGGCGAGATGGCGCCCGAAATCTCTCTCGACCATCAGCGCTCCGCCGAATACCTGTTTGAAAAAGTAGTGTCGGACGCAGTGGTCGATCTCGATGCCGTCCCGGCCGAAAAGGAACGGGTACCGGCTTGAGGGAGGCCGACAGGCTCATGAATCATATCGCCGATTATCCCGGACCGGCCGATCGCAAGCGGGCTGGTTAACGGCCGGCTAATCGGCTATGGTCACCCCTTCCCGCTCCCGAACATCCGGCAAAATCCATCATGGGCCAAATGCTTACTCCGGTGCTGCGTACCGATTGGACTGTGGACGAGTTAGAGGCGATCTATCAGATGCCGCTGCTCGACCTGATCGACCTTGCAAGCACCGTTCATCGCCAGCACCACGACCCGCGTGCGATCCAGCGCGCCAGCCTGTTCAGCATCAAGACCGGCGGCTGCCCGGAAGATTGCGGCTATTGCCCGCAATCGGCCCATCATGCCGAGGTCAAGCTGACCCGCGACAAAATCATGGACCCCGGCCAAGTGGTTGCCGCGGCATCCGAAGCCAAGACGGCCGGCGCCTCGCGCTTTTGCATGGGGGCGGCATGGCGCGAGGTGCGCAACGGCGCCGAATTCGACGCCGTGCTGGAGATGGTGCGCGGAGTCTCGGCGCTCGGCATGGAATCCTGCGTCACGCTCGGCATGCTGAAGCCGGAACATGCGCAACGGCTGGCCGAGGCCGGACTGACCGCCTATAACCACAATCTCGACACCAGCCCCGAGTTCTACAGCCGCATTATCAGCACGCGCAGCTATCAGGACCGGCTGGAAACGTTGAAAACCGTCCGTGCCGCCGGGATTAAGCTGTGCTGCGGCGGCATTATCGGCATGGGTGAGACGATTCGCGACCGGGCCGCGCTGATTCAGGTGCTGGCGGCGCAAACACCCCATCCCGAAAGCGTACCGATCAATACACTGGTGCCGGTTCCGGGCACGCCGATGGCCGAACGTCCGCCGGTCGAGCCGCTGGAGTTGGTGCGTATGGTGGCGACTGCGCGCATTGCCATGCCGGCCAGTCAGGTTCGGCTTTCGGCCGGGCGCCGCAATCTCAGTCCCGAGGCCCAGGTGCTGTGCTTCCTGGTCGGGGCCAATTCAATCTTTGCCGGAGATCATCTGCTGACCACACCGAATTGCGAAGAAGACGCCGACACCGCTCTGTTACGCGCGATCGGAGCCCATCCTTGACCGGCAACGGCCGGAAGGGGCCGAAGCCCACCTTCCTTTACGGCGTGCATGCCGCGGCAGCGGCCTGGCTTAATCCGGAGCGCGAATGCCGGCGCATGCTGCTGACCGAAGCCGGACAGGCCGCTCTGGCCGGCGTGCTCGAACGAGCGCGCAGTCTGGGTCTGAAGCGGCCGCCGCCCAACAGCGTCGCCAAACCGGAGCTGGAGCGCCTGTTGCCGCAAGGCGCGGTGCACCAGGGCGTTGCGCTCGAAGTCGCACCGCTGCCCGAAGTCGATCTGGAAGATTTGCTTCGCCTGCCCGAAGACCAACACCCCGGTGCGGTGGTCGTGCTCGATCAGGTGACCGATCCTCACAATATCGGCGCGATCATGCGCTCGGCCGCGGCATTCGGTGCGGGTGCGGTAATCGTCACCGAGCGTCATGCGCCCGAGGCAACCGGTGTGCTGGCGAAAAGCGCGTCGGGTGCGGTCGATGTCGTACCGCTGGTGCGGGTAACCAATCTGGCCCGTACGCTCGAAGACTTGCAAAAGGCCGGTTATTGGTGCGTCGGACTGGATGAATCCGGCCGGCGGTCCTTGCCTGAACTCGACATTACCGGCCGACTGGCGCTGGTGCTCGGGGCCGAAGGCGCAGGACTTCGCCGTCTGACCCGCGAGCGTTGCGACGAAATTGCCCGGCTGCCGACCACCGGCCCGATTTCCTCGCTTAACGTGTCCAATGCGGCGGCGGTGGCGTTGTACGAATGGGCCCGGGTGCGCAAGAAGGGCTGATAAATTCAGTGTCCGAAATACTTGATGGCGGAGAGTAGCAGCGCCGACTGCGCCGCCATCGCGCCAAATATCCACTTGAGTAAGTCGACCTTGGTTTCAGCGAGCTTGACTTCAACCACAGCTATCCTGGATTCAAGCTTGGTTTCAACCGCAGTTATCTTGGATTCAAGCTTGGTTTCAACCGCAGCTATCTTGGCGTCCAGGTGATGTTCGACCTCGACCAGATCGGCCCGCAATTCGGTCTTAAGCTCAAAAAGCTTGGCGTCGAGATGCTCCTTGGTCACCAGGGCGGTTCCGGCTACCGCGTCGGCGAAAGCCTCGGCGGCGGCTTCGGCATGCTCGGGTGTGAAACCGGCATGTTCGCGCAACCGGCGAGCCAGCTTCAGGGTATCAATCGCCAACACGGTCATCTCAGGGTTCCGATTACACCGATAACGCTCTTCAAATCTGCGCTCTGGCCCGCACCGAGTCAATCGCGGAGTTTTCTGTTAAAGACGGCCCTTGCGGGTGCCGTGGCTGAAGGCCGGATCGTACAGCAGGCTATCGGGAAAGCTGTCGGTATCAAGCACGCGGCCAACCAGAATCAGCGCGGTGCGGGTAATCCCCGCCGCACCGACCTTGGCGGCGATGTCGGCCAGCGTGCCGCGCAAAATTTGTTGGTCCGGCCAGGTCGCGCGGTAGACCACGGAAACCGGACAGTCCGCCCCGCGCGACGGCAGCAAGTCGGCAACCACCGTTTCAATCGCAGAGATCGAAAGATGTATTGCGAGCGTGGCCCCGGTTGCGCCTAAACTCGCCAAATCTTCGCCCTTCGGCATCGCCGAAGTGCGCTTACTGGTCCGGGTCAGAATGATGGTCTGGCTTACCCCCGGCAGAGTCAGTTCACGCTGAAGCGCCGCCGCCGCCCCGCAATAGGCGGGCACACCGGGGGTCACGTCATAGGGAATGCCGAGCCGATCGAGCCGCCGCATCTGTTCGGCGATCGCGCCATAAAGTGACGGGTCGCCGGTATGAACCCGGGCAACGTCTTGACCGGCGGCATGCGCGGTTGCCATCTCGGCGATGATTTCATCCAAATTCATGCCGGCGGTATCGAGCACCCGGGCCTCGACCGGCGCGCACGCAATCACCTCGCGCGGCACCAGCGAGCCGGCGTAAAGACAGACCGGACAGCTGGAAATCAGCCGCTGTCCGCGCACGGTGATCAGATCGGGCGCCCCCGGCCCGGCACCGATAAAGTGAATGGTCACGAGCCGACGCCTTGATTCATGCTGGAGCTGTCTTTTCCGGAAAAGCCGCGCGGCGTATAGACCCGACGGCTGCCGTCCGGCAGAGTCAAGGCACGGGTGTCGCTTGAGCCGACCAGCACGATGCACAGCATATCGAGCAAGTCCGGCTTGAGATCGCCGAGCCTGATCACCTCGACGGTTTGTTCGGGCCGACCGAGCTGGCGCCCGATCACCACCGGGGTCTCGGCCGAGCGGTGACGCAGGAAAATCTCGACCGCTTGTTCCAACTGCTGCCGCCTTCCGCGCGAGACCGGGTTATAGAGCGCCACCGCCATGTCGGCCGAGGCCGATGCCTCCAACCGCCGGACGATCAACGGCCAGGGCGTCAGCAAATCGGACAGCGAGATCAGGCTGAAATCATGGGCCAGCGGCGCCCCGATCAAGGAGGCCGCAGCCTGAAACGCCGAAATGCCCGGAATGACCCGCAGATCAATCCTCAACCATTCGGGCTGCGGCGCGCGGTCGAGCAGCTCGAACACCAAAGTCGCCATCGCATAAATACCGGGGTCGCCGGAGGTGACCAGGCATACCGTCCGCCCGGCGGCCGCGAGATCGAGCGCCTTGCGCGCCCGCAGCTCCTCGTCGCCCATGCCGAAATCGTGACGTTCGACCCCTTCGGGCAGCGGGCCACCCTGATCGACAGCCAGATCGTTGTAAAGCCGGTAGCCGACCAGATCGGTCATCTGTTTCAAGGCGGCGGCCGCGTCGGCGGTGCGCCAGCCATCCTCGCCCGGCCCGAGCCCGACCACGAACAGCCGCCCGCGCGGCCGTCCCAGCGCCGCGGCAGCAAAGGGTTCGGGCGCCCGGGCAATCGCACAAGTTGCAACTTCGTTCTTGGTCTTAGGCACCACCAGCAATCCGCTACGCCCGACCGCGGCCAGCGCCGCCCCTTCGGACACGCCGTGACAGCCGACATTGCGGAACACCACTTCGGACGGATCGGCAAGGCGCGGGGTTTCCGCCTCCAGCGTGGCCGCATCGAAAAAGCGCACCGGCACCCCGAGCGCCACGGCGGCGGCATGAACCGCCGGCTCATCGGCCTTGAGATCGATCGAAAACAGCCCGGCCACCGAAGACGCCGACAGCCCGTGTTTGGCCAGAGTCTCGGTAATCAACTGAACCAGTTTTTCGGGCGCGCCGCCACGGGCAACCCCGACCCCGACCGCCAGCGTCGCCGGATGATAGATCAGCGCTTCGGGCGAACCGATGACATTACGCTCGGTCACCCGCAGCACCAGTTCAGCATCACGGGCGAAGGGCAGCCGAGACGAGGACAGCCACGGCGCCCGACCTTCCAGCCGCACCGGCGCGCCCGCCAACAACGCACCGGCAAAAACCTTGTAATCCCCAGGGTTGGCCAGGGTCCAGCCCGGCGGCGGATCGTCGAGCGCGACCCCGAACCGAACATCGCCCGCCGTAGTGATCGCCGGCATGACGCCGAGAACTTCACCGAATTGACGCGCCAAGGCATGGGCGCCGTGATGACCGCCGAGCAAAGGCACGATCACGCTGCCGTCTTCGGCCAAGGCCAGCACCGGCGGCTCGTGATGCTTATCTTCCAGCAGGGGGGCCAGAGCGCGAATCAGCACCGCGGCGGCGCACAGGCCGATGATCGGCCGACCTTCCTCGAACAAGGCGCGCAGATGCCCGGCGGTGCCTTCGAACAGGCGGTCAACCTCCCCTGCCCCGAGTCGGCCTTTCAACCCGTGGATTTCCGCGCCCGGCAGCAGCGCGCGCAACCGTTTCGCCACGGCGAGGCCACCGGGGCTGAGTAAGATCAGGGCGGGCGGAAGGTCGGAGCGGGTCAGCGCCATGACGAGGTTTCCTTGAACACCAGAATAATAGCGAAATAAGTCGCCGTGGTCGGGTCCAGGTCAAGCAGCGGGATCACACGTTGCCCGACGGTGGAGGCACGCTCCACATACCAGGACTGCCCGATGAGTCCCAGCCCTTCGATCAGCTTTGACAAGCGCCGCACATGCCGACCGACCTTGACCAGCGCCACAGTGTCGGCCACCGCGAAACCGGCCCGTAACTCTTCATCGGGCAAGCCGGCCGGCATCACCGAAAGCCGCTCGTCCCGACCGACCAAAGGCCGGCGCAAAGCCGCCGCGCAAGCAACCGGCGAGGACACCCCCGGTACCACCTCGATCTTGCACCGCCCGGACAACCGGGTCAGCAAATACATGAAGGAGCCGTAGAATAACGGATCGCCCTCGCACAATACCGCGACATCCTCGCCGCGCTCAACCCGAACCAAGATTTCCGCAGCGGCAGCATCGTAACCCGGCGACGCCGACTCGCCGCCCGTCATCGGGGCGTCGATCGGGATTTCCGCCTGCCCCGAAACAAGATGGGCGGCGACGATGGCGCGGGCAACGCTCTCGCCCTTCTGCACCGGATAAGCCACGGCATGCGCCCCCTTCAGGTACTTCAACGCCTTCAGGGTAATCAATTCGGGATCGCCGGGACCGACTCCCAGCCCGTACACCGTGCCTGCATTCATCGCGTTTTCCGATAGCTCCATTCGGTCAAGGGCATTTGCGGACGCCAGCCGGTGAACCCGCCGAGAGGCTCCGCCCGTGCCACCGACACGCGCACCAAGCCGCCACCATGCGTTGCGGCCGCGTTCAACAACACCGACTCGGCTTCCAGCGTCACCGCATGAGCAACCAGCCGGCCACCGGGCTTAAGCGCAGCCAGACAGCGCTCCAATACGCCGGCCACGGTCAGCCCGCCCCCGATAAAAATCGCATCCGGAGCGGCCAATCCGGCCAACGCCCCCGGAACGTTACCCGCGATAATATCCAGACGATCGGCGCCGAAACGCAAACGATTAGCCGCGATCAGAGCACGGCGCTCCGGCTTGGTCTCGATCGCCAGCACCCGTGCGCGCGCTCCGGCGGCACGCAACCACTCGATCCCGATCGTGCCGCAGCCGGCCCCGACATCCCACAACAATTCACCGGGCAACGGCGCTAAGGCACTGACGGCCAAAGCCCGCGCCTCCCGCTTCGTCATCACCCCGTCCGAGAGAAAGGCTTCGTCGGGCAAGCCGACAACGCGGCTGTAATAACAAGCGTCATCGGAAGCATGGCACTCGATCGCCAGCACGTTCAAATCATGCAACCGGGCAAAGGGCCAGTCCTCCGCCCCGCCTTCGAAACGCTGTTCGTCGGGGCCGTTCATCCGCTCGAACACGGTCAGGCGGCTCGCCCCGAAGCCGCGTTCGGTCAGATAGGCCGCCACCGCAGCGGGGGTTCCGCCGTCCCGGGTCAGCACCACCAGCCGTGCCGCGGGATAAAGCGCGTCGGCCAGAGTTTCCAACGGCCGGTTATGCAGGCTGAGGGTTTCGACCTCGCCCTCACTCCAGCCGAGCCGGGCCCGGGCCAACGCAAAAGCGGTCGGCGCCGGAATGATCACCCGCTCCGACGCCGGAAAGCGCGCCGCGATCAGCGCGCCGATACCATGACAGAGCGGGTCGCCCGACGCCAACACACAGACCGGCCGACCACGGCGGCGCTCGATTTCCGGAAACAGGGCGGTCAGCGGCCTGGGCCAGATCAGGCGCTCGCGGCCATCTTCCGGTAGATACGAGAGCATGCGCGCGTCGCCGACCAGAGTTTCGGCACCGTCAACCAGTGCCCGCGCCGTAGCACCAAGCCCCGCAAGCCCGTCCTCGTGCAGACCGATCACCGAAAGCCAAGGAGGAGAGGCATCACTCATGCCGGCTCACTGCCCAAGGCATTCAGCGCCGCAGCGGCGATCGCACTGCCACCCAACCGACCGCGCAAGGTGACATAGGGCACGCCGAGTCCGGCCTCGATCAAGGCCTGTTTCGACTCGGCGGCGCCGACAAATCCTATCGGGAAACCCAGAATTGCGGCCGGAGGCGGTGCCCCCTCGATCAAAAGCTCGATCAACCGGAACAGGGCGGTCGGGGCATTGCCGATCACCACCACCGCTCCGGCCATGCGCTCGCACCAGGTATCGACTGCGGCGGCCGAGCGTGTGGTTTTCAGCCGCTTGGCCAATTCGGCGGCTTCCGCCTCGTAAAGCCGGCACACCACCTTGTTTTGAGCCGGCAGCCGGCGCACGATCACACCCTCGGCCACCATGCGGGTGTCGGTGAAAATAGTCGCCCCGCCGGCCAGCGCGGCCTTGGCCTTGGCGGCGAAGTCATCCGACCAGGCGAGATCGGAGACGATCGCCGGCTGTCCGCTGGCATGAACCACCCGGATCACCAGATCATGCAATTCGGCGGGAACGGCGGACAGATCGGTCTCGCTCCGGATGATCTCGAAGGACCGCCGATAGATTTCTTGCGGATCGCGTAGATAATCGAGCACGATGGACTGACTCCTGTCACCAGCGGCGGGGCGAGCGCGGACCTTCGGGATGATCGGGAAAGGGATGCCCCGGCCCGTGACCATGCCCGTGATCGTGAGAATGCCCGTGATCGTGAGAATGGTCGTGAGAATGGTCGTGATGATCATCATCATGATCGTGTTCGCACTCGAACGCCAGAATATCGGTCCGCCAGCGGCACAGCCGGCAATTCATCGCGTTGTCGCCCTTAAGAGCCTCTTCGACCCGGGCCGCGAAGACTTCGATCACGCCGGGATGATCATTGAGATAGGGCGCCTCGACGAACTCTAGACCCGGATAGCGCAACCGGGCCGCCGCCAGCGTCTCGCGCAGCCGCCGCATCAGCACGCCGGTAAATAACAGATAGGGCAGCACCACCACCCGCCGGTAACCCGAGCGCGCAGCATGGTCGAGTGCCGGTTCCAAATGGGGAAAGGTGACGTCGAAATAGCCGATTTCACCCCGGCCGAAGCCCATACCTTCCCATAACAGCCGCATGATCTTGGCAAGGTCGGCGTTGGCGTCAGGGTCGGAACTGCCGCGCCCGATCACCAGCAACAGCGAGTCCTCGCGCGCCACCGCGGGCGTCAGCACTTGTTCGATGCGGGCGGCGGCGGCGTCCAACAAGTTCGGATCGACGCCGAAGGTGGTGCCGTAAATGACCTCGATTTCCGGATGGGCCGCGCCGAAGCGACGCACCATTGCCGGAATATCGGTCTTGGCATGGCCGGCGGCGAACAACATGCAGGGCATCACCAGAATGCGCCGATAGCCTTCACTTGCCAGCCGTTCAAGTTCAGCGGGCAACAGCGGCTCGGATAATTCGAGGAACCCCCAAGTGACATGATAAGCGGGCAGGCGCGCCCGCACCTGCTCGGCAACCGCACTGAACTCGGCGGCGCCGTCGGGATGGCGGGTGCCGTGACCGCACAGCACCACGGCGACAGGATTGGATTTGGTCATGAACAACGGATCTCCCCCGGCACACCCCGGCCGGATAGCTGATGTCCGAAGCGACGGCAGGTCTCCTGGCTCGCGGGTCGTGATCCTTGAGCCGGCCTTCCCGGCTGACCGAGCTTTCGGTCCGCCAGTGGCGTTGAACGGTCAAGGACTCGCCGCATACAGTTGCGGGGGCAGCCACGATTCGGACTCCCGACCGGGCGCCCGTCCGTGTTCCCTTTTCGGCTCCGGACCGAATGTCCGAAAGCCACCATGCTTCGTGCCGTCAGCCTTACGCCGCCCGGCGCGCCGACGTCAAGGTGAAGACGGGACTTGACCCCGCACCGTCCGATATCCGATCCATACGGGCCTTTCGCCCAACCGCCCCGGACCCGTCGCGTGACAGATTCGTTCAGCCTGCCCGTTGATCTAAACTTGCCCGAGTTCAAACCGGGCTGGGTCTGGCTGGCCGGGGCCGGTCCCGGCGATCCGGGATTGCTGACTCTGCACGCTTTGCACGGGTTGCGCTGCGCCGATGTCATTCTTCATGATGCTTTGATCGATCCCCGGGTGCTGGCGCTGGCCGGACCGCAGGCCGAAATCCTCGACTCCGGCAAGCGCGGCGGCCGCCCGTCCTGTAAGCAGTCGGATATTTGCGCCCTTTTGGTCGAACAGGCGCGGCGCGGCCGGCGGGTGCTGCGGCTGAAGGGCGGCGACCCGATGGTGTTCGGACGCGGCGCCGAAGAGGCCCGGGCCTTACTCGATGCCGACATCCGTTTTCGGATCATCCCCGGAGTTTCGGCCGGAGTCGGCGGATTGGCCTATGCCGGAATTCCCCTGACCTGCCGCGGGATCAACGAGGCGGTGACCTTCATCACCGGTCACGATATCCACGGTAAGATTCCCGGTGCGCTTGATTGGGAGGCGCTGGCCAAGGGCTCGCCGGTACTGGTGCTGTACATGGCGGTGCGAAACCTTCCCGGCATCGTGCCGCGCCTGCTGTCCGCCGGACGACGGCCGGACGAAGCGGTTGCCTTCGTACGCTGCGCCACCACGCCGGATCAGGAAGTGATCGAGACCACGCTCGGCGAGTGCGTCGAGGTGGCGAAGCGGATCGAGCCGCCGGCCCTGGTCGTCATCGGTGAAGTCGTTCGCATGCGTCCGATTCTGCTCGGTTCCGGGGGTCCGTTCGGTTCCGAGGGCCTGCTTCCATGACACCGCCCATGCCTCCGGCGGGCTTAATCCTGGCGGCACCCGCCTCGAACAGCGGTAAAACGACGCTGACTCTGGCTTTGTTGCGCCATTTGCGTGAGTCCGGCTGCCGGGTCGGCTCGGCCAAATGCGGCCCGGATTATATCGACCCCGCTTTTCATGCCGCAGCCGGCGGACGCCCGTGCCGTAATCTCGATGTTTGGGCGATGCGGCCGGACACCCTGGCGATGCAGGCTTTAGCTGCGGGCCGGGATTGTGACCTGGTGGTGGTCGAAGGCGTGATGGGGCTGTTCGACGGCACATCTAGCGGAAACGGGACGGGCGGGAACGGGACGGGCGGGAACGGCTCGACCGCCGATCTCGCCCTTGCCACCGGCTGGCCGGTGGTGCTGGTGGTCGATGTCAAGGGACAAGCGACCTCCGCCGCCGCGACCGTGCTCGGCTTCGATCGCTTTCGGCCCGACTTGCGGCTGGCCGGCGTTATTTTCAACCGAGTCGGCGGCGATAAGCACGAGGCGATGCTGCGCGCGGCCTGCGCCCCGCTCGGCATTCCGGTGTTGGGGGCCGTGCGCCGCCATCCGGAACTGACCCTGCCCGATCGCCATCTCGGTTTGGTTCAGGCGGCGGAGCATCCCGATCTGGGGGCTTTTCTCAATCGTGCCGCCGCCCGGATCGCCATGGAAATCGATATCGAGGCGTTGCACGGGGTGGCCCGGCCGCTCTGCATGGCCCCGCCCGTTGACGGTCGGCCGGGAGTACCGCCGCCGGGACAACGGGTGGCCGTGGCGCGCGACGTTGCCTTTACCTTTGCCTATGATTGGTTGCTGGAAAGCTGGCATAGGGCGGGCGTCGAAATTTTGCCGTTCTCGCCGCTGGCCGATCAGGCGCCGCCGATGACCGCTGATTCGGTGTATCTGCCCGGCGGCTATCCCGAGTTGCATGCCGGAAAACTTGCCGGCAATGCCGGATTCCTGGCCGGCTTGCGCGCGACTGCGACGGGCGGCAAAACCATATTCGGCGAGTGCGGCGGCTATATGGTGCTCGGCCGGGGCATGGTCGATCGCGAAGGTGTGCGGCACCGGATGGCCGGTCTGCTCGGTCTGGAAAGCTCGTTTGCCCGCCGGAAGTTGCATCTCGGTTATCGGCGGGCGGTGCTGACCGAGGACGGGCCGCTCGGGTGCAAAGGCACTGTTTTTCGCGGTCACGAGTTCCATTTCGCCGGTATTCTGGAAGAATCAAGCGATCGGCCGCTGTTCCGGTGCCGGGATGCCGCAGATAATGAGCTTGGACCGGCCGGAGAGCGTCGAAACAGCATCGCGGGCTCGTTTATCCACCTGATCGACCGCCAACTGAGCGACCGCGCGTCATGAACGAGGCGGACGAGGCCGGCTGGCGCCACAAGATGGCCCGGCGCAAACAGCTCCAAGACGCCAAAACCGCCGCCTCCAGCCGGGAAAAAGGGCTATTGATCGTTCATACCGGCACCGGCAAGGGCAAAACCACCGCCGCACTCGGGATGATTTTGCGCATGGCCGGGCACGGGTTTCGTTCGGCCCTGATCCAATTCGTCAAAGGCGGCTGGAGCCCCGGAGAGCTGTCGGCGCTAGCCCGATTCGAGGATCTGGTGACCGTGCGCGTGATGGGCGAGGGCTTTACCTGGAATACCGCCGATCGCACCCGTGATATCGCCGCCAGCCGTCTGGCGTGGCAAGCCGCGTGCGACCTGTTCACCGACCCGAGTTATCGGCTGGTGGTGCTTGACGAATTGAACATTGCTCTGCGCTACGACTTTCTGCCCGTAATAGAGATTGTGACTACGCTGGCGGAGCGCAGACCGGATCTACACGTAGTCGTAACCGGGCGCAACGCCCCCGGGGAATTGATTGAAGCCGCCGATCTGGTAACAGACATGCAGGCGGTAAAACACCCGTTCCGATCGGGAATCAAAGCCCAGCCCGGCCTTGAGTATTAATTTCGTTTTTCCGACTTGGCAACACGCGATGGCTCTGCCATCATTGCGAAGTTTTTAATTTAGCTAAACCTCGATCAAAATACGAGGTTAGATAAGTGGCGAAACACCCATTCCTGATAAAGCGCAAGGAGCGGTTCTAATGGCAAATATCCTGGTCGTTGATGATATGGACGACGTTCGTGAAGGAATCGCGGCAGTACTTTCTCAGAATGGCCATACAGTTACCGAAGCCCGAAACGGACAGGATGGAATCAATAAGTTGTCCGGCTCAGTACACTTTGATTTAGTTATAACCGACATTCTCATGCCGGAAAAAGACGGGACAGAGGTCATCATGCATCTGGAAACGCTACCCGGACGCCCGCCTGTTCTCGCAATCTCCGGCGGCGCCGCCCAGGTACCCGCCTATATCGCCCTCCATCTCGCCCGCCTGAAGGCCGATGCCACCTTAATGAAACCGTTTCACAATGCTGAGCTAATTGAAAAGGTTAATCAGTTACTGGCCACCGGCCAATAAAACACCCCTTTAGCAATGACCAAAATTATATTTAATCGAGGCATCAAGCTATGACCGCGTGGATGAATAATTATAAAATCGGCTACCGAATTTACAGCAGCTTCATTATTGTTCTGTTAATGATAGCTGTTATTGCGATCAATTCATTTTACAGTCTTAAGCATATTGAAGAAAGACAGGGAGATTACGTTAACTCGTCTATCGATACCTTTAAAGTTCAGCAGATCGAGCGTAATTTAGTCGGGCTGCGCCGTAACCTTTATGCTTATTTGATTAGCGGCACCGTAACAGAATTCAAACGGGCCGAAGAGTTAATGGGGATACTGAAATCCCAGTTTACCGAACTCGACAAAAGCCTGACCAACGCCGATATTCGCCGTGAGACTAAAGAGCTTCAAGCGGTGCTTGAAGGTTACATGGTGGATGCACGCAAAGCTTTGGCACTTCGTGAACAACGCGACTGGTTAACCGAAACCGGGACCGGGGCCTCATCCGATGCGGCGATGACTGCCTTGACCAAGGTCACCGATGCGGCCTTTGCCGGCGGCAAGTTGGAACTGGCCGCTTGGCTCGGACAGGCTCAGCAATCACTGTGGGCCGCCGGTCGATTTGCCGAAAAATTTGATGCAACGGGTAGTCCGGCTGATGCCGATCAAGTCAAGACCCGGCTGGCAACCTGTCGTGCCGCCCTCGGTGAAGCGCTAAGCCGGGCCGATGATCCGGAACAGAAGACAAGGCTGGAAAAAATACGCGGATTTCTCAATGATTTCGATAGCACCTTTGCCAAACTTGCGGTGGTGACGATCGATTATCACCTGATGGCTAATAAAACCTTACCGGAAATCGGGGGAAAATTCGCCAAACGCTCCGCGGCACTGACCACCCGCATGCGCGACATGCTCAAAACCGTTGATATCGAGGTCGATGGTGAAATTGCCGCGACCATCCAAACCACGATCACCGTCTCGGCAGTGGCTTTCCTGACGGGAGCCTTGCTGGCCTGGGTGATCGGCCGCGGCATTACCGGCCCGATCGTTACAATGACCGATGCCATGACCAAGCTTGCCATTGGCAATCTTGAAACCCCGGTGCCCGCGCTGGAAAACCGGGATGAAATCGGCGGCATGGCGCAGGCGGTCCAGGTCTTTAAGCAAAACGCCATTGAAAACAGCCGCCTGAAGGCCGAACAGGAGACCGAACACCAAACCCAGAAACGGCGCCAGGAAGAAGCCGAAGAGTTGATCGACATGTTCGGCTCCAGCGTGTCCGGCGTGTTCGACAGCCTGTCGCATGCTTCGTCCACCATGGCCGCTACGGCGCAATCGATGCATGTCGCGGCCGGCGACACCAATGTTCAGGTCGATGTGGTGACCAGGGCAATTGCTCAAACCTCGGAAAATGCCCAGTCGGTGGCCTCGGCCTCTCAGCAATTGTCGGCCGCGATCGACGAAATCGGAAGACTGATCAACAGTTCGACTCAGGTTGCCAAACAAGGCTCGGATCAAGCCAAGGAAGTCGCCGACCGGGTTCAAACCCTGCATGAAGCGTCGGAGAAGATCGGCAATATTATTAATATTATTGCCACCATCGCTTCACAAACCAACTTGCTCGCGCTCAACGCCACCATCGAAGCGGCCCGGGCCGGCGAGGCCGGCAGAGGATTCGCGGTCGTGGCCAGCGAGGTTAAATCGCTGTCGCAGCAGACCCGGCAGGCGACCGTCGACATCGCCGCCCAGATTACTGAAATCCAGAACTCTATCGGGGGAACCGTCGAGTCGGTGCAGGCGATCGGGCAAACCATCACCGACATTCACCATTCGACCGGAGAAATTGCCGCCGCCATTACCGAGCAGCAAAGCGCCACCGAAGAAATCGCCCGCAACGTCCAGTTCGTCTCTTCCAGCGCCGACGAAATCGCCGACAGTATTACCAAGGTCCGAGAGTCGGCCGATGAAACCGGCAGTGCGTCAAGCAAGGTCCGGGAAGCGTCCGATTCTATGGCCGGTCAGGCCGAAAAGCTGAGTGTCGAGGTAAAAGACTTCCTGCACGCGATCAAGAACGCCGGAACCCGCCACGAATTCAGCCGGCTGGCGACCGATATCGCGACAAAAGTCGTAACCGGCAACAACACGATCACGGCCAAAGTCCGGCAACTTTCCATTGGCGGCGCTTGGCTTGACACCCGGCTTGATCAGTCGCTCGGCGCCAAAGTCGATATCATGCTTGACGGCGTTTCACGAACAATCAGCGCCCGGGTTGCCGGCGTGTCCGAACGCAGCACCCGTCTTCAATTCCCGATGGACAACAACCACTTGACGTTCATGACGGAATTGATGGAACGCTTCAGTCGCAAGCGCGCGGCGTAAACGGAGCGGCCCAAAGCAGCTCAAAAGCATGGAGAACGGTGGCGCGTCGGACCGCGGCGCGCTCACCGGGGAAAATGCGGTGTTCGGTACGCACCGCGCCACCTCGAACCGCCAAGCCGAAACAGACCAGCCCGACCGGCTTTTCCGCCGAGCCCCCGCCCGGTCCGGCAATGCCGGTGACCGCAATTGCCACCTCGGCCGGCGAACGGCGTAGCGCACCTTCGGCCATCGCGCCGGCGGTCTCGAGACTGACCGCACCGTACCGGGCCAAAATATCGGCCGGCACGCCGAGATCCTGTTGCTTGGCCGCGTTGGAATAGGTGACGTAACCGCGTTCCAGCACCGCCGAGGATCCGGCCACCGCGGTCAGGCAGGCACTGATCAAACCGCCGGTACAGGATTCGGCGGTGACCAGCCGGCACCCGGCGGCGGCGTAGGCCGCGACGATTTTTTCAGCGCGTTCGATCAGTTCCCGGTCCATGCCCTCATCCTCCCGGCAAACAGACCGTCGCCACCGCCTGCGCCGCAATGCCTTCTTCACGCCCGGTGAAGCCGAGCCGCTCGGTCGTGGTCGCCTTGACCGAAATCCGATCCGGAGCAATCTCCAGCATTTCCGCCAACCGAGCCTTCATCGCCGCGCGATGCGGGCCGACCTTGGGCCGCTCGCAGATCACGGTGAGATCGACATTGCCGAGCACACCACCGCGGGCACGGACCAACCCGACCGCATGGCGCAAAAACACGGCGCTGTCCACGCCCCGCCATTGCGGCTCGCTCGGCGGAAAATGGCTACCGATATCGCCGGCTCCGATCGCCCCGAGCACGGCATCGGTCAGCGCATGCAAGGCAACGTCGGCATCCGAATGGCCTTCGAGCCTGTGGGTGTGCGGCACCGAAACCCCGCACAGAATCACCGAGTCGCCAGGGGCGAAGCGATGAACATCGAACCCGGTGCCGGTGCGGATATCCGGGACCGGCGCCGCACGTCCAGTGCCGATCAGACGACCGGCGCGCTCCAAATCTTCGGGTGTGGTCACTTTGATGTTGTCCGGGCTGCCGGGCACCAACGCCACCGGCAAACCGGCCTGTTCGGCGACGGCGGCGTCGTCGGTCAAGCCTGAGCCGGCCCAGCGGCGATGGGCCTCAAGGATGGTTTGGAAATGGAAGCCTTGCGGTGTTTGCGCCCGCCACAGGCCGTTCCGGTCGACGGTGCCGGCGGTAAAGCCGCCCTCACTCCGTTTTAGCGTATCAATGACCTGAACCGCGGCAATCGCCGCCGGTGCCGTCCTCAGCGTAGCGATCACGCGCGAGATGGTGGCGGCGTCGATCAAAGGCCGGGCCGCGTCGTGAATCAGCACGATGTCGGGCGGTCCGCCGGGCCAAGCCGCCAACGCTTCCAGCCCGAGCCGGCCCGAGTCCTGCCGGGTTGCCCCGCCGACCACCGGTTCAGGCAAGCCGAGACCTTCGGTCGCCGCCTGATACAGATCATGGTGGGCCGGTTGATAGACCACCTGAACCCCGCTCACCTCGGGATGGCCGAGAAATGCCTCGACCGAGCGGCGCAGTAACGACTTTCCGGCCAACTCGAGATACTGTTTAGGCAATTCGCCGCCGAACCGTTCACCCGAACCGGCCGCAACGATCAAGGCTATGCAACGAGACATGAGAACTTCCGAACGGTCTGAACTGGCGGGAGAGTAACCGCTTCGACCCGAGCCGCCAAGCCCGCTATAATAGACTGCTCACCAACTGAAAACGGATACCCGCCGAAGCCATGACCCCGCGGTTGATTGCCGATCTCACGACCCTGCTTTGCCTGCTGCCGCTGACCGTGATCGCCTTTCGCCCGGTCACCTCGGGACGCACTTGGCTGTTCTGGCTGGCGCTGTGCCTCGCTGCGGCCGGCACCGCCGCCCGGGCCGGCATTCAGATTCTTCCCGGCTGGCCGATCGGGCTGGGTGCCGCATTGTGGATGACCATCGCCAACTGCCTGATTCTCTATGCCGGGCTGTGCCTGACGACCGCATCGGCCTGGCGTCTGGCTCGGCTGCTGCTGCCCTATCTGCTGATACTGGCGAGTTTTGCCGCCGCCGCACCCGTTTCACCCCTGATTTCATCGCCCTTAGCGATTCCTCAAGTTTGGCCCGGAATCGGACCCGGAATTGGACCCGGAATTTGGGTGAATATACATATCGGACTATCCGTGCTGACTTATGCGCTGGTGACTCTGGCCGCGGTGGCGGCGCTGGCCGGCATGCTCCAGGAACACGCCATCAAAGCCAAACAGGTGAACAGCCTGACCCGCGCCCTGCCCCCGGTTTCCGAAAGCGAGGCGCTTCAGGTTCGCTTGTTGGTTCTGGCCGAAATCATCCTCGGGGTCGGGCTGCTGACCGGCATCACGGCGCTGCATTATGCCCGGGGCGCATACCTGCGTCTTGATCATAAATCCTTACTGTCCTTGTGTGCCTTTATCGTAATCGGGATATTGCTGTTCGCACACGTTCGAAGCGGCATACGCGGTCGTTCGGCCACCCGGCTGGTCTTGACTGCCTATTTACTGCTCACGCTTGCCTATATCGGCGTCAAATTCGTGCGAGAAGTTTTGCTCACCGGTGCAGTCTTGTAAAACATCCTGCTTTCATGATATTAATGCACAATTATAAGGCACTAAAGGACTTTGCCTGAATTATGAGCATAAACATTGGTTCCGTTACGCTTGCCGAGCCGGTCATCCTGGCGCCGATGTCCGGAGTCAGCGATCTGCCGTTCCGCCGTCTGGTCAAGCGGCACGGCGCGATTACGGTCGTGTCCGAAATGATCGCCAGTCAGGCCATGATCCGCTCTTGCCGCCAGACCGTGCGCATGGCGGCGTCCGAGCCGGAGGCGTTTCCGATGGCGGTGCAGATTGCCGGCTGCGAGCCCGCCGTGATGGCCGAAGCGGCGCGGCTGGCCTGCGACCTTGGCGCCGCCTTTATCGATATCAATTTCGGTTGCCCGGTTAAAAAGGTCGTCAACGGCCATGCCGGCTCCTCTCTCATGCGCGACGAGACCCTGGCCGCGCGCATTCTTGAAGCGGTGGTCGGCGCGGTGCCGGTGCCGGTGACGCTTAAGATGCGGACCGGCTGGAATAACGCCAACCGCAACGCGCCCCGCCTGGCCCGAATTGCCGAAGAGTGCGGCATTCGCATGATTACGGTTCACGGCCGCACCCGTTGTCAGTTTTACGAAGGGCGGGCCGATTGGGCTTTTATCGGCGAGGTTAAGCAGGCGGTCTCGCTACCGGTGATCGCCAATGGCGATATCATTACCCCGGAAGATGCTACGCAGTGTTTGGCCTTATCCGGCGCCGATGGCGTGATGATCGGGCGCGGCAGCTATGGCCGTCCCTGGCTGCCCGCCGCAATTGCCGCTTATTTGCGCACGGGAACCGTGCCGCCCGATCCGCCGCTGAGTGCTCAACTGGAGATCGTGCTCGAACATTTCGAGTCGATGCTCGATTATTATGGGGTGGAGCCGGGCCTGCGCTGCGCCCGCAAACATATCGGCTGGTATAGCAAGGGCCTGCACGGCTCGGCCGAGTTCCGCGGCGAAATCAACCGACTGACCGAGCCCGAAGCGGTGCGGGCGCGAATCCGTGCCTTTTATTTGCCGGTCATCGAGAGGATGGCGGCATGAGCGCTCGAGCCGTGACGCCGCCCGCCCGTGCCGCCCGCGCTCCATCGCGCAGTCGGAAAGCGGCGGTCGTCGACCCCGCCGCCGTGCTCAACGCCATTCCGGAGCCGGTGATCGCCACCGATGCCGACCGGATCATCCGCTACGCCAATCAGCAGGCCGAAGCCTTTTTTGATTGCAGCGCAGCCCATTTAATAGGCAGCAGCCTCGACGAAATCCTGCCCCTGAATTGCCCGCTGTTTGAAATGATCTATCAAGCCTTCGGCGGGCGCGACAGCATCGCCCGTGACGATATCTTAATCGATACCCCGCGCACCGGACGGCAACTGGTCTCCGCGACCGTGACCGTGCTCGGTTACAGCGCCGACATGGCCGTTATTCTTCTGCACAAACGTTCGCTTTCGCGGAAAATCGATAATCAACTGACCCACCGCCATGCCGCCCGCTCCGTGACGGCGATGGCGGCGATGCTGGCCCACGAGGTCAAAAATCCATTGTCGGGGATTCGCGGGGCCGCGCAATTGCTTGAAGAAGGGGCCAGCGCTGATGATCGCGTGCTGACCCGCCTGATTTGTGATGAAGCGGACCGCATCGTCGCCCTGGTCAATCGAATGGAGGTGTTTTCCGACAAACGGCCATTTGAACCGGTCCCGGTCAATATCCATGCCGTGCTCGAACGGGTCCGTAAGTTGGCTCAAACCGGATTTGCCCGTCATCTTCGCTTTGTCGAACGCTATGACCCCTCGCTGCCCGCAGTTTCGGGCAACCATGACCAGCTTGTACAGGTTTTTCTGAATCTGATTAAAAACGCGGCAGAGGCTGCCCCGGAACAGAGCGGTGAGATCGTGCTGTCCACGGCTTACCAACAGGGCGCCCGGCTGGCCCTGCCCGGTTCCGAACATCGGGTTCATCTCCCTTTGGTTATCAGTGTCCAGGATAATGGCTCGGGAATCCCCGAGGATCTCCGTCCGCACTTGTTCGACCCGTTCGTGACCACCAAGACAAACGGGACTGGCCTGGGTCTTGCATTAGTTGCAAAAATCATCGGCGAGCACGGCGGTGTAATCGAGTTCGAAAGCTTGCCCCGCCGCACCGTGTTCAGAGTCTTGCTGCCGATGCACGCTGATTCAACCGAGTCCACCGAATACACCGGGGAGTAGTTCCTCATGCCGGCATCGACCATTCTGGTAGCCGACGACGACCGAGCCATCCGTACCGTCCTGAATCAAGCGTTGGTTCGACTCGGTCACGAGGTCCGAACCACCGGCAACGCCTCGACACTTTGGCGCTGGGTTGCCGACGGTCAGGGCGATCTTGTGATCACCGATGTGATCATGCCCGACGAGAACGGTTTGGACCTGATTCCGCGTATAAAGAAAATTCGTCCCGATTTGCGCGTGATCGTAATGAGTGCCCAGAACACGTTGATGACCGCCCTGAAAGCCGCCGAACGCGGCGCGTTCGAATATTTGCCCAAGCCGTTCGATCTTAAAGAGTTGATCAATGTCGTCGAGCGTGCATTGACTTCGCCTTCGGCCATTAGCTTGCCGATGCCGGCGAATGGCGACAACGATGACCAGTTGCCTTTGATCGGTCGCTCGCCGGCCATGCAGGAAATCTATCGGGTGCTGGCCCGCCTGATGGGCACCGATTTGACGGTCATGATCACCGGCGAGTCGGGGACCGGCAAGGAGTTGGTCGCCCGCGCACTCCATGATTACGGCAAACGCCGCAGCGGACAATTCGTCGCTATCAACATGGCGGCGATTCCGCGGGAGTTGATCGAGTCAGAGTTGTTCGGCCATGAAAAAGGGGCTTTTACCGGCGCCACCGCCCGCTCGACCGGACGCTTTGAACAGGCGCAGGGCGGCACGCTTTTTCTCGATGAAATCGGCGACATGCCGCTGGAGGCGCAAACCAGATTACTTCGCGTGCTTCAGGAAGGCGAGTACACCACGGTCGGTGGCCGCATGCCGATTAAGACAGACGTCCGTATTATCGCCGCCACCCACCGAGACTTGCGGCAACTGATTCGTCAGGGCCAATTCCGCGAAGATTTGTTCTACCGCCTTAACGTCGTTCCGATCCGGTTGCCGCCGCTGCGGGAGCGTACCGAGGATGTTCCGGCGCTGGCTCGCCACTTTCTCGCTCAATCGGCCGCCCAAGGATTGCCGGCTAAAACCTTGGATACGGCGGCGCTGGATCGACTCAAGCGTTACCGCTGGCCCGGAAATGTTCGCGAACTGGAGAATCTGGTGCGCCGCCTTGCCGCACTCTATTCTCAACAGGTGATCGGCGTCGATGTTATCGAAGCTGAAATAGCCGACACCCTGCCCGCCATCGTGCCGATTGAAGATCAACGTTCAGATGGATTGAGCGTTGCCGTAGAGCGTCACCTTAAAGATTATTTTGCAGCTCATAAAGACGGCCTCCCTTCAACCGGGCTTTATGACCGGGTTCTGCGCGAAATTGAACGGCCGCTGATTTCTTTAAGCTTGTCCGTTACTCGTGGAAATCAGATAAAGGCGGCAGAATTGCTTGGTTTGAATCGCAACACCTTACGCAAAAAGATTCGCGAGCTTGATATACAGGTTTTTCGTGGAATCAAGTAACGGGTCCCCGGCCAAGCTGATTTAGCGAATGCTTACAAATTCTCTTTGCCCGAACCCCGGCGATGTGTATCTTGGCGGCAACAGGATGTGGCGTTAATCCCACCTGCGGGATTAAGCTACTAGCTTTCCGATGCGATGGTTTTGACCAACGCGGCAAGTCCGCCAAGGGTTGCGCATGATTTTCGGCCTGGCTGCGGACTCCCTGTTTATTCATCACCGCTTCATGCGGTGGGCCGGGCGCGTCGGCTTGGCGAAAAAGCTTGCGCTGGCGCTGAGCATTGCAGCCATTCTCGCCGGTTTTGCCACTTACGCCGCTCTGACCGAAAGCACCCCCTTCGTCCGGAGTACGCCCCGCACGGTCACGCTGCTGCTGACGCTTGACCTTACGCTGCTGCTTCTCCTCAGCGCCTTGATCGCTCGACGCATCGTGCAAATCAATATCGGTCGGCGTCGCGGTCTTGCCGGCTCGCGCCTGCATGTCAAACTTGTCGCCGGATTCAGTGTGCTTGCGGTAACGCCGGCCATTCTGATGGCCGCCTTTTCCGGGATTTTCTTTTATGTCGGAATTCAGGAATGGTTCAGCGACCGCGTGCGAACCGCGGTTCACGAATCATTGGAAGTTGCGCAAGCCTATTTGCATGAACACCAGCAAAACATAAAAGCCGACGCCCTGGCCATGGCGAACGACCTGAACATGGAGGCGCCGACGCTGGCGGAAAGCCTGAGCCGATTCAGCCAGGTCGTGTCGACTCAGGCCGCGTTGCGCGCTCTGGCCGAGGCGATTGTTTTCGACGGGACAACAGGTCAAGTACTGGCGCGATCCGGCTTTACCTTTACTTTGGAATACGAACCGATACCCCAAGCCTCTCTGGCGCAGGCCCGGAACGGCGAAGTCGTGTTATTGATCAACGAGGCAGATGACCGGGTGCGAGCGCTGGTCAGGCTCGATCGTTTTGTCGATACTTATCTGTTTGTGGGCCGGGTGGTCGAGGCGAAAGTCCTCGCTCACATGCAATCCGCACAAAATGCGGTGCGACAATATACTGAACTCGAAGGCAGCCGCTCTAATCTTCAAATTACCTTTTCACTGATTTTCGTTGTGGTTGCGTTACTGCTGCTGATGGCGGCGGTGTGGATGGGATTAAACTTCGCAACGCAACTGATCACGCCGATTTCAGCGCTGATTGCCGCCGCGGAGAGAGTTCGGGCCGGCGACCTATCGGTCCGGGTTAACGAGCCGTCGGCCGAAGACGAACTCGGCATGTTATCGCGCGCGTTTAACCGCATGACCAGCCAGATTGAAAGTCAGCGCGGCGAACTGGTTGAAGCCAATCAGCAACTCGATTTGCGCCGCCGCTTTACCGAAGCCGTGCTGGCCGGTGTTTCCGCCGGCGTTATCGGACTTGATCAGGATGGGGCCGTTACCTTACTGAATCAACCGGCGGTACGGCTGCTCGGCGTCGCTGATCCGGAAACTCTGGTCGGAAAACCGTTGGTTGCGGCCACCCCCGAGATGACCGATCTGATGGAGGCGATACAGCGTCGCCCCGGCCGTCTTGTTGAATCGCAAGTACAGTTGAAACGGGCCGGCTCGCCGACCCGGACCTTACTGGTCCGTATTGCCGCCGAGCTTTCCGGGTCCGAGGTGCGCGGTTATGTCGTTACCTTTGACGACATAACCGAGTTGCTGTCCGCACAACGTAAAGCGGCATGGGCCGATGTCGCCCGCCGAATCGCTCACGAGATCAAAAACCCGCTTACGCCGATTCAGCTGTCAGCAGAACGGCTGCGGCGCAAATATCTGAAAGAAATCACGAGCGACCCGGAAACCTTTCAGATGTGCACCGAGACTATCATTCGTCAGGTCGGTGATATCGGGCGCATGGTCGACGAATTCTCGGCTTTCGCGCGCATGCCGACGCCGGTGATGAAGCCGACGAATATTAACGATATCTGCCGACAGTCGGTGTTTTTACAGTCGAGCGCGCACTCCGGTATTAAGTTTGAGTGTTTGTTGCCGCAGGGAAAGCGCACGATTGCCTGTGATAGCCGTCAAATGTCCCAGGCCTTAACCAATCTTCTGCAAAATGCAGTTGATGCCATCGACGGACGAAACACAGCCGAGGGAGAGGAACTCCCCTCCGGCCATGTCATCCTTAGACTTGTTGAAGAACAGTCTCGCATAGCCATCATTGTTGAAGATAACGGCAAAGGTTTACCGACCGATGTCGAACATGAACGGCTGATGGAACCCTATGTAACTACCAGAACCAAAGGCACGGGTCTGGGGCTCGCTATAGTACGCAAGATTATGGAAGATCACAGTGGCGAGTTACTTTTGGAGAACCGGGTCGAGGGTGGCGCCCGGATCAGCCTGATCATTCCGGTCACCCGCGATTCTGAGCAAAATTCCGCCGATACTTCGGTAGGAAATGGCTCGCACCAGCCGAAACAGGCAGCCCATGGCACATGACATTCTGATTGTGGACGATGAGGCCGATATCCGCATGTTGATCGCGGGTATCCTCAACGACGAAGGCATGAAGACACGTGAAGCGGGCAACGCAGACCAAGCTTTAGCTCAGGTCAAAGCGCGTCGCCCGAGTCTGGTCGTACTGGATATCTGGCTCCAGGGCAGTCGGCTTGACGGACTTGAGCTGCTCCCCGAGTTGCGCCGTGATCATCCTGATCTACCAATCGTAATGATAAGCGGTCATGGCACTATTGAAACGGCGGTCGCGGCGATTAAACTCGGCGCCTATGACTTTATCGAGAAGCCGTTCAAATCCGACCGACTGCTGCTTTTGGTTGATCGCGCGATTGAGGCCGCCCGTCTCAGACGTGAAAATGCCGAGCTACGACTGCGTTCCGGCGGCGAACTCGAGTTGGTCGGCAAATCGGCCGCAGCCAATCATGTGCGGCAAGCCATTGAAAAAGTTGCGCCTACCGGTAGCCGCATCTTAATCACCGGCCCTGCCGGCAGCGGCAAGGAAGTGGTTGCCCGCCTGATCCACAAACGATCGCGCCGGGTCGAGGGACCGCTGGTTTTGCTTAACTGCGCAACTTTACGGCCGGATCGACTGGAGATTGAACTTTTTGGCAGCGATCAGATCGGTGAAGGTGGACGGCGCAAAATCGGTGTGCTTGAACAAGCCCACGGCGGCACCCTGGTGCTCGATGAAGTCGCCGACATGCCGATGGAAACTCAAGGCAAGATTGTACGTGTACTTCAAGAGCATACTTTCGTACGCCATGGTGGCGGCAATCGGGTTGAGGTCGATGTCAGAGTTATCGCCACCACCAATCGCGACCTTTCCGGCGAAATCGAGGAAGGCCGCTTCCGTCAGGATTTGTTTTACCGATTAAATGTCGTCCCGATCTCGGTGCCGGCTTTGTCTGAGCGCCGGGAGGACATTCCGTTACTGGCACGCCACTTCATGGACCGCTCAGCCCGCGCCTCAGGTCTGGCCTTGCGCGAATTCGGCGAGGATGCGTTAGCCGCCCTTCAGGCCTATCACTGGCCGGGTAATGTTCGCCAACTCCGCAACTGCGTGGACTGGCTGATGATCATGAGCAATGGCGATCCTAAAGAATTGATCCGCGCTGATCAGCTGCCACCTGAAATCGGCTCAATTACTCCGACTGTTCTAAAATGGGACAAGGGCGGTGAAATTATGGGCTTGCCGTTACGAGACGCCAGGGAAGTCTTTGAAAGAGAGTATTTGCTGGCCCAAGTTACTCGTTTTGGTGGCAATATTTCACGCACCGCCGCTTTTGTCGGCATGGAACGCTCGGCTTTACACCGAAAATTGAAATCACTGGGTGTCCACGGCACCGATGGCCCCCGCAAACCGGGAACCGAATAAGGGCCCGGTCAGGTTGGAAATTCAGCACCGCTACTCGCCACGGCCCGGTCCGCAGGATAGGGTCATCGTCTGCAACACAATAACCCGGCTTCCGGTCTCATGAAACTTTGTGATATCGCCACAGCGCTCGGTGGTCGCCTGTTCGGCAACGGTGATCTTGATGTGCTTCGCCCCGTACACCCGGCAGAAGCGCGTTTGCCGACCGATCTTGCGCTGGCCATGGATAAAAAGCTGGTGCCGTTGCTGGCCGATTCCGCCGCACGTACCGCCGTGATTGCCGATGGTGCAGAGGTGCCGGACGGCGCACTCGACGCTTACATCATGATCAACCGGCCACGCTTTGCCATGGCCGGCATCACGGAGTTGTTTGCCCGCCCGGTCCATCGCGAGTCGGGGATTCATCCGACCGCCGTTATCGCCGCCAGCGCCCGACTTGGCGCCGCCGTCTCAATCGGGCCATTTGTCGTTATCGGCCCGGGAGCCATCATTGGCGATCGCACCGTCATTTTGTCCCATTGCTCGATCGGCGCTGACGCGCAACTCGGAGCCGACTGCCTGCTCCATCCGGGAGTCCGGATCGGCGATCGTGTTATTGCCGGCGACCGGGTCATCATCCATCATAACGCCAGCATCGGGGCCGATGGTTTCAGCTTCGTCACGCCCGAACCTGGCAGCGTTGAGGGGGCGAAGGCAACCGGACAAGTCAACGCCACCAATACCGTGCTTTGCCGGATTCATTCTCTGGGCTCGGTCATTCTCGGCGATGATGTCGAAATTGGCGCGAACGCCGCAGTCGACCGGGGCACGATCAGCGACACCCGAATCGGCCGCAACACCAAAATCGACAACATGGTTCAGATCGGCCACAACGTCACCGTTGGCGAGAATTGCATGCTTTGCGGCCAGTCCGGAACAGCCGGCAGTGTCGTCCTCGGTGACCGCGTCGTGCTTGCGGGACAGGTCGGCGTCGGCGACCATGTCAAGATCGGTCATGACTCGGTTATTGGCGCAAAATCGGGCGTCGGAACCGATGTTCCGCCCAAATCGGTACTTTTCGGCACTCCGGCCATGCCGCGCAAGCGAGCTTTTGATCAAATACTTCATCTCAGCCGGCTAAAAGCCCTTTTTGCCGACGTTATAAGTCTGCGCGAACGCCTGAAAACAGTTGAGCAATCTTTGAAAAAAGACTAACGATTTATAAGGGTCGGCGCACCCGGAAATCTTAATTGCCCGGGACTCTAAATTGCCCGGAAGTCTTAATTGAAGGAGTCCGACATGGCGGATGTCGAAACCGAAGTCGTGAAGATCATCGCGGCCAAGGCGCAACTGGATCCGTCTAAACTGATCCGGTCCGCCAAGTTGACCGAGTTGAATATTTCTTCGCTCGATGTCGTCGAGATAATCTTTGCGATTGAAGAGCTGTTTGATATCCAAATTGCTTTTAATGCAAATAAGGCGAAGGACGACTTCGAGAGCGTGGCCGATATCGTCCTTGCCGTGGAAACCCTGGTCGCTCAAAAGGCATAAAACCTTGAGAAGAGTCGTTATTACAGGCATGGGTGTCATCAGCTCAATCGGACAC
>JBAWVF010000020.1:0-35093 GCA_037147415.1 Rhodospirillaceae bacterium
GGGAGCTGCGGTCGCGGAGGCGCTGAAATGCGCCGATGCGTGGATTGAAACATTAAAGCGTTCATGCGGCGGCGGTCAACAGGGCGGTGATGTCGAGATGGCGCTCAAGATGGTCGGCCAGGGCATCGAGAGCGGCCTCGACACCGGCCTCGAACGCCAAACCGGAAGCAGCCGCGCCGAACCCATGCAGCAAAGAGGCGCGAAACGCATCGGACCGGAACAGTCCATGCAGATAACAGCCGCGTACCCGGCCGCAGGTCGAGCGCGAGCCATCGGTGCGGCCATCGGCCAACCGCAGCATCGGTCGAACCCGTCCGGGGCCTTCGGTTCGTCCCATATGCATTTCATAGCCGAAGACGGGGGCGCCGCTGTCGAGATCACTGCCGGCCACCTCTTCCAGCATCTTTTCACCGGTTAACAGGGTGGTAACATCCAATAGTCCCAGCCCGTCGGCTCCGCCGGGCGGGCCTTCCACCCCGTCCGGGTCTTCGATCCGTCGCCCCAGCATCTGATAGCCGCCGCAAATGCCCCAAACCGCACCGCCGCGGCGCCAATGGGCTAACAGATCGATGTCCCAGCCTTGTGCGCGCAGAAACTTAAGGTCGGCCAAGGTCGCCTTGGTGCCGGGCAGGATGATCAGATCGAGCCCGGCCGGGAGCGGACGTCCCGGCTCGACCATGGTCAGGGTAACCCCCGGCTCCTGCGCCAGCGGGTCGAAATCGTCGAAATTGGCAATGCGCGACAGCATCGGCACGGCAATATGAACAGCGCCGCCGCTGCGGTTCACATGAGCGCGTCCGAGCGCCATCGCATCTTCGGCGGGCAGGCGGGCGATTTCGGGCAACCAGGGCACCACGCCGAAGCTCGGCCAATCGGTGCGCGCGGTGATCGCGCTCAACCCCTCGGCGAACAGCGAGGCATCGCCCCGGAACTTATTGATGATAAAGCCGCGGACCAACGCGCGCTCGGCCGGTTCCAGCACGGCATGGGTGCCGACCAACGAGGCGATCACCCCGCCGCGATCAATGTCGCCGGCCAACACGACCGGAACCTTCGCGGCCAGGGCAAAGCCCATATTGGCGATGTCGGCGGCGCGCAGATTGATTTCAGCGGCACTACCGGCGCCTTCGACCAGCACGATATCGGCCTCGCGGCGCAGATGCGCGAAGCTTTCCAGCACCTTTGGCAGCAGCGAGGGCTTCAGGGATTGGTAGGCGCGAGCGTCGGCGTTGGTCAGGACTTTGCCCCGCACCACCACCTGCGCCCCGATCTCGGATTGCGGCTTGAGCAGCACCGGGTTCATATCGACGCTCGGCGCCACCCCGCAGGCGCGGGCCTGAAGCGCCTGAGCCCGGCCGATTTCGCCGCCGTCGGCGGTGACCGCGGCATTGTTCGACATATTTTGCGGCTTGAACGGGCGCACCCGCAACCCGCGACGCACCAAGGCCCGGGCGATCCCGGCCACCAGCACCGATTTGCCGACATCCGAGCCGGTGCCCTGGATCATCAAGGCGCGGGACGGGCTCATGATAAAGCCGCCTCGACTCGGAGCCGGGCGGCCTCGCTGTCCGGTAAACCGAAGCGCAACCATGCGGGGTGCGCTTCGAAACGTCGCACCAGAATGCCGGCCTCGCCCAGTCTTTGATAAAGCGCCGCCGCCTTATCCGAGTGCGCCAGCCGGAACAGCGGCGTGCCGCCGAGAACGGTCAAGCCGCACCCGCTCAGCAAGCGGTCGAGTTGTTCGGCCGCGCTGACTAATCGGCTCCGGGTGGCGTTGATCCAGGCGCTGTCGGCCAGCGCCGCGGCGCCGATTACCGCCGCCGGCCCGCTGACCGGCCAGGGTCCGATTGCTTGGCGCAGGGATGCCGCCAACATCGGCTCGGCCAGTGCAAAGCCGAGCCGTAACCCGGCCAGGCCGAAGAACTTGCCGAACGAGCGCAGCGCGATCAGGCCGGAGTGCTCAACCGGCAATTCGGTCGGAGGCAGCGCGTCGGCAAAGGCTTCGTCCACCACCAGCCAGCCGCCGCGGGCGGCAAAATGCGCGGCCAAGCGGGCCAACAGCGCGGGCGGCCACAGTCGACCGTCGGGATTGTTGGGATTGACCAGAATGCCGACTCCGGCATCGCTTTCGAACAAATGGTCGGGATGATCGACCATTTCAACGCGATGCCCGGCGACGGACCAGCAGAGCGCGTGCTCGGCATAGGTCGGGCCGACCACGGCGACCCGGCACGGTGGGTGCAGCCGGGGCAACAGTTGGATCAATGCTTGCGAGCCCGGCGCCGTCGCCACCCGGTCCGGTCCGGCGGCGCCATAGGCCCGGGCCGCGGCGGAGACCAGGGATTCGAGGCTGGCTTCCGCGGGCAGTCGCTGCCATACCTCCGCAGCCGGCGGTTCGAATGGATAGGGCCACGGGTTGATGCCGGTGCTGAGATCGAGCCACGGCTCGGGCGCTGCCGGAAAGCGCAGGCGCGCTCGGCAAAGATTGCCGCCGTGGTCGGTGACGACGGGCACGGAAACCGATATCGCGGACATGGCGGTAGCACAAATCGGGTGAGGGTGATGGGGACTTACGAGCATAGCGTTGCCGTCCTGGTTATAGCCATGGTTATTGATGCCACGCTCGGTTATCCGCCGCTGCTGGTACGGTGGCCCGGCCATCCGGTGATGGCGGCGGGCGCCTTGCTGTCTTGGTTGGAGGCGCGGCTTAATCGTCCGGAATGGAGCGAACCGGCCCGATTCGCGGCCGGCGTGGCGACGCTGACGATTTTGCTCGGCGCGACGCTTGCCGTGACGGTGCCGATTGTTGTCGTTTGCAAGGGATTTCAATGGGGCTGGCCGGTCGAGGCGGTGCTGGCCTCGACTTTACTGGCGCAACGCAGTCTGCGCGACCATGTCGCCGCGGTGGCCGAAGGCTTGAACACGGGGCTGGCGGGCGGGCGGCGGGCGGTCGCCCGGATTGTCGGGCGCGATCCCGAGACTTTGGACGAAGCCGGGGTTGCGCGCGCCGCAATCGAAAGCCTGGCCGAGAATTTTTCCGACGGCGTGATTGCGCCGGCGTTCTGGCTGCTGCTCGGCGGCTTGCCCGGAATCGCGCTCTACAAGGCGATCAACACCGCCGACAGCATGATCGGGCACCGTAGCTCCCGCTATAACCTGTTCGGTCGGGCGGCGGCTCGGCTCGATGATCTGGTCAATCTGCCGAGCGCACGCCTGACCGCCCTGTTGATTGCGCTGGCGGCCATGCTCACGCCCGATGCTTCGCCGGAAGCGGCGTTGGCGGCGGCGTGGCGCGATGCCGGCAAGCATCGTTCTCCGAATGCCGGTTGGCCCGAGGCGGCAATGGCGGGGGCACTGGGTCTGCAACTGGCCGGACCTCGGGTTTATGCCGGTGAGACGGTCGATGACGCCTGGATGGGACACGGTCGGAGCAACGCGAACGCCGGGGATATCGAGCGGGCGTTGGAGCTTTACCGCCGGGCCGGGCTGATCACCATGGCGCTGGCCGCCGGTGCGTATGCTTGGTTATCCGGCTGGTAATAAAGGGTTTCCGGAAGTTTCCGGAATTCGTATCGGGCTGCGACGGCAGCCCCGCACGCTCATGCGTGCGAAGCCTGCGCGGCGTATGAGCGCCGCCTGTCCGACACTCTTCGGACAGGCGGATAATAAGGCTTACAGATTGAGGGAGCGGCCATAGCGGGCGGCGATACGGGCCGCGCCGGTGGTGCAATAGCCGAAAGTACGAGCAATCTCATAAACCGCGGCTTCTTTATTAAGGGCGCCGGCGATGCCCATGTTCCCAGTTCAGCGCGCGGCGGTGTCTTTCCAGATTGCGCGCCTGAATCGGGGTCAGCCTGATTTTGTGGCCATTAATCGTGATGACTCGCGGCAAACCGCCGGCTCCGTCGCCCGAGCCCGGTGCATATCTCGGCGCCCAACCGCCGGAGCCGCCCGAGCCCCAATGCCGCACCGGGCCGACATCGACATGGATGAAGCCGCGGCCGGGATAATAGCCGACTCCGCCGCCATGCACGGACATGGCCGCGCGGTGCAGGGAATCGATCGGCACCCCCGGCACCCAAAAGTCGATCGCTTTGCCATACATATGGAAGCTGTTGGCGGCGACCCCGTCATAACTCATGCGCAACATGGAGTTGGTGCGGGGCGAGCGATAGCCGGACAAAACATTAATGACGCTTCCGCCGCCGACCAGACGCATGATCGAGAACAGAACATCGAGTAATTTCGGGTCGATATCGTGAGCGCTGCCGTCGTGGTGGTCATGCAGCAATTTACGAACCGAGGTCATCGCCCCCGGAACCACCGAACCGCCGGTTGCAAAGGGAACCGAAAGTCGCTCGGAGGTATGAACATTAACAAAGGACAGGATGCGACCGCCGAGCATCTCGATCAGACCGGCTTCGGCCGATCCGGGAATCATCATGGAGCTGCCGCCGGCAGCAAGACACGACAAAGCCAGCCGCAACAGACGGCGTCGATCGTGAGAAAAACTTTCCGCATGATCGTCGGTGTTCTGCATCCCACCCTGCACCGGATAAGCGTCCCGTACCGGATAAACGCACGCGACTCGAATTACCCCTTTGAGGCGACTCGAGTCGCGTGTAAACGACGCTTGGCTTACAGCACTTCGACGCGCACAGCCTCCGGCCCCTTTTGACCCTGCCGTACCGTCAAACGGACCGGTTCGCCATCAGCCAGCCCGTGTAGGCCGGAACGCTCCAAAGCGCTCCGATGGACAAACACGTCCTTGCCGCCGCCGGACGGGGCAACGAAGCCGAAGCCCTTGTCGGCGTTGAACCATTTGACGGTACCGTCAATGGTGGCGCCGCCGTCGACGTCATCATCATCCTGGCCCCAGCCGCCCCGACTCGGACGCGGCGCATAGCTGTCGCGCCCCGCCGCTCGCGGAGCCGGCCGGCCACCGCTTGCGGCGGTCGAGGTATCGACATGGGAAATTGAAGCGACCTGCGGCCCCTTGGGGCCATGGGACAGGTCACAAATGATGGTGGCGCCCTCCGGCAACGCATCATGACCGGCCGCCTGAACGGCCGATATATGAAGGAATGCGTCCGGCGACCCGTCTTCCGGCGTGACAAAGCCGAAACCCTTGGTCGGGTTGAACCATTTTACCGTGGCACGTGCCCCGCTGTGGGTAACGGCGGGGGCATTGAAAGAACGGGAGGGGCGATCGTACATGTAAGTATCTCGTCGAATGAAAGCGTTATAGTTCGCTCAAGATGGCGATACGGGCGAAGAAGGCAAGTCCGGATTAACGACCTGACCGAATGGCCGGAGATCGAACCCGTAAAATCATTCTAACCTATTGAGACCCCGCCGTCGAGCCTGCGTGTGACCTCCAGCACCCCCGGTTCATCACGATTGTCATGACGAGTGAAGCCCAGTTTGAGCGCAAGCTTCACCATGCCGGTGTTTTCGCGCAAAACTTCGGCAAAAACCTCGCCGATTCCGCGTTCCACGGCATAGGAAAGAATCTTACGCATCAACATGGTGCCGATGCCCGTGGCGGTCAGCGAACTGCACACCATCGGCGCGAACTCGGCGCGGCGCAAATCGGGGTCGGCAATCAGGTGGATTACGCCGAGAATACGGGACGGCGCCGGTTCGACGGTAATCAGTACGAACGCCATCTCGCGGTCATAGTCGATCTGGGTCATGCGCGCGGCGGTCCGGTGCGACAGCCGTCGGGTCGGGGCGAAGAAACGCAGGCGCAAATCTTCGGCCGACATGCCGGCAATCATTTCATGGAGCGCCGGTTCATCCTCGGGACGGATCGGGCGCAGCAAAACCGGCGTGCCGTCACGAAGAGTGGTGTGTTGCTCCAGATGCTTGGGATAGGGCTGGATCGCCAGCCGCCCCGAGCCGGGCAGGGCCGGCGGCGCGATCTTTATTTGCGCCCCCAGCGCCAGCACGCCATGCTCGGATGCGAACACCGGATCGATTTCCAGCTCGGCGATTTCCGGCAAGTCGCTGATTAACTGCGAGACTTTAATCAGGGTCAACGCCAGTGCATCAAGATTAACCGCCCTGCGTCCGCGATAACCGCGCAGCAAGCGCCAGACCCGGGTCCGCGCCATCAGATCGCGGGCCAGATTCATGTTGAGCGGTGGCAGGGCGATCGCCGCATCGCCCGGCATTTCGCCGCCGGTGCCGCCCTGGCCGAAGCTGAGCACCGGACCGAACAGCCGATCCTCGGTCATGCCGATGACCAATTCATGAGCGCCATCGATCGCGCCCATGCCCTGAACGGTAAGCGCGTCGATCGGCACCGGCGGCACCAGGCGGGCCGCGTCGGCCAGCATCCGGTTAGCCGCTTGCCGAACCTGTTCCGGATCGCGCAAATTGACGACCAGATCGTTCAGTTCACTGCGCCGAAAGCTGTCGGCCGGACATAATTTAAGTGTAACCGGTCTGCCGATCGCCCGGGCCGCATTTGCGGCTTCCTCGGGGGTATCGACCCGGAACATTTCCTCGATCGCGATGCCGTAATGAGCCAGCACGCGCAAGGCCTCCGGCTCGCTGAGGCGTTGACGGCCACAGGACAAGGCACGTTCGATGATGGCTCTGGCGGCGGCTTCATCGACTTTGAAATGTTCGGGCTCCGAGGGCGGCGTCTCCATCAGCAATTCTTGATTGCGATGGAATTCGACCAGCTGGAGAAAGCCGCGAATGGCGCCGTCGGGCGTCTCGTAAGAGGGCAGTTTGTTAATGGCGAACAGCCGGCGCGCTTCCGCCGCGGTTCCTTCGCCCAGCCAACTGGTCAGCACCGCGCGACGACGGCCGGAGCACGGCTTGCGCGCGGCATCGATCACGGCGCGGGCCGCAGCCATGCCGTCGCTGCCCGCCATCGGGACATGCAGTACCAGCACGGCGTCGTTGGTGCCGTCTTCGATCAGAATATTCAGGGCTTCGGCGAAACGCTCGGGCGGGGCATCGCCACCGACATGAACCGGGTTGCCGTGGGACCAGCCGGGCGGCAGCACATTGTTGAGCTTCTGCACGGTATCGAGCGTCAGCGCCGCCAGCTTGCCGCCCCCTTCGATCAGGGTATCGGTCGACAGCACGGCGACACCGGGACCGTTGGTCAGGATCGCCAGCCGGCCGGGGCCGGTCGGTACTCCCGAAATCGAAACGCCCATGCCCAGCGTTTGCGCGGCGTCGAACAGTTCGGACAGTCGATTGACCCGCAAAATGCCGGCCCGGCGGAATGCGGCGTCGTAAACTTCGTCCGAGCCGGGCGGCGCGCCGATGCGGGCGCTGGCCCGACAGGTTGCCTCCAGGCTGCGCCCGGCCTTAATCACGATGACCGGCTTGTGACGCGCGGCGGCGCGCGCGGCCGACAGCACCTTGCGGGCATTGCCGACCGCCTCCAGGTGCAGCAGGATCGCCCGGACCCCGCCGTCGGCGGCCAGGTAATCCATCAAATCGCCGACATCGGTGTCGATAGTGTCGCCCAGCGAGATTACATGAGAAAAGCCGATGCCGCGTTCGCACGCCCAATCGACCACGGCGCCGACCACGGTGCCGCACTGACCGATCAGCGCGATATCGCCCTTGACCGGTCGGGTTTGAAACAAACTGGCATTCAGGCCGTGGCCGGGCACGGTCACTCCATGGCTGCCGGGACCGAGCAAACGCAACCGGTGCGGGGCGGCCGCCTCCAGCAGACTTTGCCGGAGTTGCGCCATATCGCGGCCTTTCGGTGCGGCAAAGCCGTCGGCGGTCACGATGGCGGCGCGGACCCCGCGGACGCCGAGCTGGTCGATCAGCTCCGGCGTCCGCTCCAGCGGGGTACACAACACCGCAAGATCCGGAGTGATCGGTAAAGCCGCGACCGAACGATAGGCGAGCACCCCCTCGACCGCCGTATGCTCGGCCGAAATCGGCATGACCGGCCCGCGAAAGCCGCCGTGAAACAGGTTGCGCGCCATGACCGTACCCGGGCACCGGGGCGAGCCGGTCACACCTATCAGAGCAATGGCCGCGGGCTGAAGCAGGGCATCGAGGTTCTGAATGGTCATCGGGTGCCTGATCTTGGGCGTAAAAAGAACGATTATCGACAAGGGATTAACATAGAACCGAAATATGGGAAAGCCCCTTGATTTTACCGGAACCGATTGCCTATCAAGGTGAGATCATTCGTTAAGGAGACCGGTGTACGCGCGATTCTTTTAGTGTCAGTACTCCGGCCGGATCGTTGCAACTCATAATGATGGCGGACCGTTTATGACCGTTGTTCCTCTTCGTCTCGGTGTCAATATCGATCACGTTGCCACCATTCGCAATGCGCGGGCGGGGGTGCATCCGGATACTCTGCGGGCGGCGCGGTTGGCGGCGGAGGCCGGAGCCGACGGCATTACCGCACATTTGCGCGAAGATCGGCGTCATATCGGTGATGCCGATATCGAGCGTCTTCGCCGGGAAATTCCTCTGCCGCTCAATCTTGAGATGGCGGCGACCGACGAAATGCTGGCCATCGCACTGCGTCACCGCCCGCATGCCGCCTGTATCGTTCCGGAAAAGCGGACCGAGATAACCACCGAGGGCGGGCTAGATGTTATCGGCGCCGCCGCTCGCCTGGAGCGGATCGTCGGGGAATTGGTTGGTGCCGGCATTCGGGTCTCGCTGTTTATCGAGCCCGATCCCCGGCAACTCGATGAGGCGCGCCGCTTGGGCGCCCCGGTGGTTGAGTTGCATACCGGGGCATATTGTGATGCCCCGAGCGGACCGGAGCGGGACCGGCAGTTGACGCGGATCAGGGCCGCCGCCGCCCATGCCGCGGCGATCGGGTTGGAATGTCACGCCGGCCACGGGTTGAGTTACGATACGGTCAGGCCGGTTGCCGCGATTCGTGAAATCGTCGAGCTGAACATCGGTCACTTCTTAATCGGTGAGGCAATCTTCATCGGGTTGGGTCAAGCGATTCGGCACATGCGCTCTCTGATGGTCGCGGCCCGATGATCCTCGGGATCGGCAATGATCTGATCGATATCCGGCGGATTGAACAGTCGCTTGAGCGTTTCGGCGAGCGCTTCATCGGCCGGTTGTTTACCGAGACCGAGCGGGCGCGCGCCGAACGTCATGCCGGAACCGGGCGGGCGGCCAGCTATGCCAAGCGCTTCGCCGCCAAGGAGGCCTGTGCCAAGGCACTGGGAACCGGCTTTCGCCATGGGATTTCCTGGCGTGATCTCGGGGTCGTCAATACTCTGGACGGCAAGCCGTCGATGGAATTAGGCGGGCCGGCGCTTGAGAGGTTGAATGCAATCACGCCGCCGGGCATGATTGCCCGTGTCGACCTCTCCCTCACCGATGATTACCCGTTGGCTCAGGCTTTCGTGATAATCAGCGCCGTTCCTGCCACCCTCGTTTCGCCCGGGGCGTTCACGACATGACTATTTTTCAGCCCGGTGCCCGCAAGACGGAAGCCGCTTCCACACAATTCTCCGACAAAAACGCGCATGTTGAGAGCCTTGGCGAGACGGCGCGCACAATCCTTTTTGCCGTTTTGATTGCGGTCGGGGTGCGGACTTTCGCTTATGAGCCGTTCAATATTCCATCTGGCTCGATGATTCCAAGTTTGCTTATCGGCGATTATTTATTTGTTTCAAAGTTTTCTTATGGCTACAGCCGGTTTACCTTGGGATTCGGCATTCCGTTGTTCGAAGGCCGAATCTTTGGAAAAGCTCCGGCGCGCGGCGATGTTGCGGTCTTCAAGCTGCCGCGTGACAACAAGACCGACTACATCAAGCGGGTGATCGGCTTGCCCGGCGACCATATTCAGGTAAAGAGCGGACTTCTTTATATCAATGGCGAGCCGGTTAAGCAGAAACGTTTAGATGATATCGTTGCGGTTAATCGTCATGGCATGATTTCTCGGATTGCTCGCTATGAAGAAACATTGCCGGGCGGAAAAACCCATTATATACACAAGGAGGATAGTAGCGGCCCGCTCAATAATACGTCAGAATATGTAGTTCCTCCACATCATTACTTTATGATGGGCGATAATCGCGATAATTCACTTGATAGTCGGGTTTCGGCTGCTCAAGGAGGGGTCGGTTTTGTGCCCGAGGAAAATTTGGTCGGTCGCGCCGAGTTTTTGTTCTTTTCCCTCGATAACGGGGCGCAGTTCTGGGAACTGTGGCGTTGGCCGAGCGATGTCCGGGGTGGCCGGTTGTTCCAGGGGGTCAATTGATCGAGTCGGAGGCTCCCGAGTCGCTGGAAGCTCTGGCGGCGCAGCTCGGGCATGTGTTCGCCGCTCCCGGTTTGTTGGTCGATGCGATTACGCATCCCAGCTTGGCCGGGTTGAACCGGACGCCCGCGTCGGCCAAGCGGCGGGTTCCGGGCGCCGCCTATGAACGGCTGGAGTTTTTGGGCGATCGGGTGCTTGGCCTGATCGTGGCCGAATGGTTGCTGGAGCGTTTTCCCGAAGAACCGGAAGGCAGCCTGGCTCGTCGTCATGCCGCCATGGTCAAGCGCGAGTCGCTGGCGGTGGTCGCCGAAAAGATCGGGCTGGGTCGACATTTGCGCATGTCGCCGGGCGAGCAGGAAACCGGCGGACGCTCTAATCTGACTATTCTCGGGGATGCGTGCGAGGCGGTGATCGGGGCGCTGTATCTTGACGGCGGACTGGAGGTGGCCCGGAATTTCGTGCGTGCATCCTGGGTCGGCCAAGTCGAGGCGTGCATTCTGCCGCCGCGCGATTGCAAGACGGCGCTTCAGGAATGGGCGCAGGGGCGGGGCAAGCCACTTCCGGTTTACGAGATTGTCCGCCGGAGCGGTCCCGCTCATGAACCCGAGTTCGAGGTGTCGGTAAGCGTCGAAGGCGAACCGCCCGCACCGGGGATCGGTCGCTCCCGCCGTGCCGCTGAAACCGAAGCCGCCCGCGCCTTGCTCTCCCGGATCGGGGTGGAGAAGTAATACCAACGGCCCGTAACCGGAAGCTGGATGAATGACGGAAAACACTGAACAGACTCGCTGTGGATTTGTTGCCCTGGTCGGCGCGCCTAATGCCGGCAAATCAACTCTGCTGAATACTGTCGTCGGCTCCAAGCTGTCGATCGTCAGCCCCAAGGTGCAGACGACGCGCCGCCGGGTGCTCGGCATTGCGACCGAAGGGGCGTGCCAGATCATCTATGTCGATACGCCCGGCATTTTTGCGCCCAAACAACGGCTTGAACGGGCGATGGTCGCGGCGGCGTGGCAGGGCGCGGGAGATGCCGATCTGGTGGTGGTGCTGGTCGATGCCTCTCTAAAGAACGTGGACGAGGACACCCGTAATCTGGTCGGGCGGATGAAAGACGTGCGGCGGCCGGCGCTGCTGGCGCTGAACAAGATCGACCTGATTCGCCGTGATCGATTGCTGGCTCTATCGGCCGAGTTGAACCGTGATGGTGTTTTTACCGATACTTTCATGATTTCGGCCTTAACCGGTAACGGTGTCGGTGACCTGAAGGCCGAACTGGCCCGGCGCTTGCCTCCGGGGCCGTGGCATTATCCCGAGGATCAATTGTCCGACATGCCGATGCGGCTGTTGGCGGCCGAGATTACGCGCGAAAAGTTGTTTTTACAGCTGTATCAAGAACTTCCTTACGCTTCGACCGTGGAGACCGAAACCTGGGAGGAGTTGGCGGACGGCAGCGTCCGTATTTCCCAGGTTATTTTTGTCGAGCGCGACAGCCAGCGCGCCATCGTCATCGGTAAGGGCGGGCAGCGCATTCGCTCGTTGGGCGAGACCAGCCGGCTTGAGCTGGAAAAGCTGATGGAGCAGCGGGTTCATCTTAAGCTTTTCGTCAAGGTGCGGGAGCACTGGTCCGAAGATCCGGAACGTTATCGGGAAATGGGCCTCGATTTCGCTCCGTGAGGTCGCCTCCCGCGAGTCGAAGTCTATATCTTGGCTGAAAGCTCGCACAATAAGGAGGCTGGCATGATGAAGTCTGGATTCGGGCCGGTGTTCGGCAAAGGTTTTGCCAAGGCCATGGCGGCCGCTGCAAAAGCCGGGGCGTCCGGAGCGTCCGGGGCTTCATGTACCGCGTCCGGATTTGCCTCGGGTGTGGCCGGGGCGGGCAGTCCGGGCGAGAATTCGGTGAACATCGTTGGTGCCGGTGCGGTTGGCGGGCGGTCCGGTTCGGTCACGATTATCAACGGCAAAGTGTGGATCGATGGTGAGGCGGTTGCCGACGATGTCGAAACCCATACCTCAGCCGATGGTCGAAACTGGCGGATTCGCCGGGATGGCGGGCGTGTCGACGTAAACTCGGACTGATCGGTATCTCAAAACAGATGCGCGCGGGACTGGACTTTCCGGCCGGGGCGCCGTATCCCCGGCCTGCCGTCGCCAATCGGTGCGGTCGCAAAAGTTCGAACCGGTAGGAGCCCCGATGAGCGTCCAGTCCGAGATCAAAAGGCTGACCGTGCCCCAATTGCGGGCCCGCAAGGGTCAGGAGCCGATCGTCAGCCTGACTTCCTATACGACGCCGATGGCGCGCTTGCTTGATCCTCATGTTGACATTCTCATGGTCGGGGACTCCCTCGGCATGGTGGTGTACGGCCTGGACTCGACGCTCGGGGTGACGGTCGAGATGATGATCGCGCACGGGCGGGCCGTGGTGCGCGGCTCTCAACGGGCCTGTGTCGTTGTCGATATGCCGTTCGGTTCCTATCAGGAGACGCCACAGCTGGCTTATCGGGCGGCCGCTCGCATTATTGCCGAAACCGGCGCTCAGGCGGTCAAGCTGGAGGGCGGGGCTGAAATGGCGCCGACCATTGCGTTTCTGACCGCGCGTGGCGTCCCGGTGATGGGGCATGTCGGGCTAACGCCGCAGTCGGTCCACACGATGGGCGGTTATCGTACCCAGGGACGCGACGAAAACGCGGCGCGGCGCGTGTTGGCCGATGCCGAGGCGGTGGCGACGGCGGGTGCATTTTCGGTGGTGGTCGAGGGCACGATCGAGACTCTGGCCCGCGAGATCACGACCCGTATTCCAATTCCGACCATCGGCATCGGTGCCTCGCCCAGTTGCGATGGTCAAGTGCTGGTGATTGACGACGTGCTCGGGATTTTCACCGATTTCACGCCGAAATTCGTTAAGCGCTATGCCGAGCTGGGGACGCAGATTTCGGAAGCGGCTGCAACCTATGCGTTGGAGGTCCGTCAGCGCAAGTTCCCGGCGGCTGAGCATTGTTTCGGGACGCCTCCGTCGAATCGGGCGGTGCGCGCTTCTCACGAGCGTTGATAAACATAAAAGGGTGTTTACGGTGAGCGGAACTTCCGAAGCCGGGCGTCCGGCCATTGTCCGGACCGTCGTTGCCGGGCGTCCGGCCATTGTCCGGACCGTCGTTGCCTTGCGCGCGGTGATTGCCGAATGGCGGCGTGCCGGTGAAACCGTCGCTCTGATTCCGACCATGGGTTATCTTCACGAGGGCCATTTGGCGCTGGTGACCCGGGGCCGGGTTTTATGCAACCGTACGGTTGCAACTTTGTTCGTCAATCCGACCCAGTTCAGCCCGACGGAAGACCTTGCTCGCTATCCGCGTGACGAGGCGGGGGATGCCGCCAAGTTGGCCGGGGCCGGGTGCAATCTGCTGTTTGCCCCCGATGTTGCCGAGATGTATCCGCCGGATTTTTCAACCTCGATTACGGTCGGCGGTGTTAGCGAGGGGCTATGCGGGACTTTCCGGCCGCAGATGTTCGGCGGGGTTGCGGTGGTGGTGACCAAGCTGCTGCTTCAAGCTTTGCCCGATGTGGCGCTTTTTGGTGAAAAAGATTACCAGCAACTCCAGGTTATTCGCCGTTTCGTCCGCGACCTGGATATTCCCGTGCGGATTGAAGGGGTGCCGACCGTACGCGAATCCGACGGTTTGGCCATGTCTTCGCGCAACAGCTATCTGAGCGCCGAGGAACGGGCTCGGGCTCCGGCGCTGAACCGGGCGTTGACCGTGGCTGCCGAACGGCTTGCCGGAGGAGAAACGGCGGCGGCTGTTTTTGAGGACGCGCGGATCGCGGTTCAGGCGGCCGGTTTCGCCAAGATCGACTATATCGAGTTGTGCGATGCCGACAGCCTGGCTCCGGTTGACCGGGTCGAGCGGCCGGCGCGCCTGCTCGCGGCGGCATGGCTCGGTCGGGCTCGGCTGATCGACAACCTGTCGGTGCTGCCGGCCGTACGGTAAAGTTTCGCGTCGAGTCGCCGGTGTGTTGCACTTACGGCCAACGACGATAAGGTCCGGTCGGGGTGAATGAGACACCGGGTGAGTGATTTTTGCAACGTATGAACCCGATCCATTCTCCGGTTCATGTCTTTGCGCAAACTCTCCCGGCTTTTGCGGCATTGCGTCGCAGGAGGCGCTTGAACCTTGATAGGGCCGTGGCTACACTCCTCAAATATGCGTTGCCTGGAATGTCGGGCGATGTGCGATATCCAGAAAGAAACCTGCTTTACCGCCAGGCATGGTGCGGTCTGCGATCAGGGGGGAGCATGAATATTCGGAGCGGCTTTGTTGCGCTGAGCGTTCTGGCGGCAATGTTGGTCATCGCCGGCCCTGGGCGGGCGCAGACGGCCGGGGCAACCCCCGGTAGCGCGAGTATGGTGGTGGCTGCGGCTCCGGCTGTCGCTGAAAAGCCGGTGCCGGCAGTCCGGCCGATGACCGATGGCGAAAAGCAGGCGGCCGGTTGCATCATCAGCGGAACCGCAACCATGGCGGCGACCTATGCGCTCGGGCCGTCGGAAATGATCATGCTGATTGTCGGCGGTTTGATTGTTCCGTCTAATTCCGCCAGCCTTTTCATTAGCTTGCTTGGTACGATGGGCTCGATGGGCTGCGGCGCCGGTGCGGCGATCACGCCGGCGGTACTGTGGGCGTTCAAGTCGTCGGACCCCGGCCCGGCTCGGGATCAGTAAGCGATCGGCTGCGCCGGCCGTTGTACCGGCCATTTGACATTCAGGATTTCATGCCTCGGCCGGCTGTGCCGGGACTGTTGGGGGGATAGGGATGACAAGAATCGGCACGAAGCTTGCCGCGACGGCTGTGGTCCTGGCAGCACTGGTCCTGCCGGCTGACGGGCAGGCGCAGACACTTCAGCCGGCGGTATCGCTGGGAACCGCCAACATGGTGGTGTCGCAGAACGCTGCGGCGACCGCTGATCAGGGTGGTTTGTCGGATGCAACCAAACAGGGCATCGGCTGCATCGCCACCGGGACCGGTTCATTGGCCTATGCGACCTTTGCCGGTGGGGCGACCGAGTCGCTGATGCTGGTGGCCGGAGGTTTGCTGGCTCCTTCGGTGACTCCGACTTTATGGCTCGGTCTGACGGCAACTCTGGTTGCGTCGACCTGTGCGATGGGGGCGGCGGCTACTCCGGCGGTACTTTGGGCGGTTGAACAGAAAGACAATATCGGCGCCAACCTGATTTATCAGGCCAAGGTGATCGGTTTTGACGTTCTTGAAGCGTCGAGTGCACTGGTCTCCGGCCTGTTCGCCGGTCGGCCGGCATCGTCCGATACGCGCCTGATGGCCGAGCGTCAGGATGTGGTGCGCTAAGTTATTCGACAGGCTCCCGAAAGGTCCGAGACAGTGGGGGAAACCGTGGGTAAGAAGACTGGGGTAAAGCTGCTGACGGCGGCGCTGGCTTTGTTGGCCTGGGGGTCGGGAAGCCCGGCCATGGCGGTATCGGCCGGGGCTAATCCGTCCGTCGTTGCCGAAGCGACCGACAAGGATGTGACGATTGCGCCGATGCCCGATTCGGCAAAGCAAGGCGCGGCGTGTCTCGGGTTGGCGACCGCTTCGATGGCGACCGCTTATGCCGTCGGTCCCGCTGAATTGATGATGGTGGCGACCGGTGCGATGCATGTCGCTTCCGGTTCTTCGGTCATGTTTCTGCCGATGATGTCGATTATCGGTGGCGGTACCTGTGCGATGGGTGCGGCGGCTTGGCCGGCGGTGTCCCGGGCGATCGACTGGACCGGTCGCGTGACGGATCGGTTTACCGGTACGGCCGATAAGGGACAGTTGGCCATGGTCGGTGCGGAAAACGCCGCCAAGGATGTCGCTTCAGCCGTTTCGCAACCGATGTCCGAGCATGAAATTCAAGGCACGGGCTGCATTGTCGGTGCATTAGCCGGTTTCGGAGCTTCGATGGCGACGTCGCCGATGGAAGTGGCGATGCTGTCCTCGGGTGCGACCACGGTCGCTTCAAGCACGCCGATTCTCGGTATGGCTCTGGTCGGCACCATCATCGCCTCCAGTTGCGGCATCGGTGCGTTGAGCGCATTACCGGTGGTTGCGTTGGCCGACAATTTCCATGCCATCGGTCACAGCTTGGTTGCTGCGGCCGGGAGCGCGGTTATGGTTGCCTCGTCCGGGGTCTCTCAGGCATTTGCCGTGTTGACCGGAAATCGTGAGAGCGCCGTGGTCCTTGCCGAGGGCGAGGCGGCTGCTCGCTAAGTCTGTCTAAATTTTATACCACCATCACGGTCGACGCCGGTCACGTGCGATCGCCGGGGGCGGAGCGGGGAGTTTGAGGATGAGCAAGGGGAAGGTTACGGCAGCGGCGCTGCTGGGAGCATTGCTGCTGCTGGGAGCGCCCTCCATGGTCCTGGCTCAGGCACAGGGCAGTGGCGGGACCGGCAATAACGACTCGGGAACGACTGTGGCAGCGGCCGACAGTGGCGGCATGAGTGACGGGGAAAAGGCCGCGGTCGGGTGCGGAGTCGGCGGCAGTATCGCGATGCTGACCACCTACATCGCCGGTCCGACCGAGATTACTCTGCTGTGGGGCGGCGGCATGCTTTTCCCGACCAATAGTGCGTTGCTGGCATTGTCCTTGCTCGGGCAGATGGGGGCGTCGGGGTGCGCCATCGGTGCGGTTGCGACCCCGACCGTACTCTGGGCCGTCGATCAGTCCGATAACATCGTTAACAAAATGTTTCAGGTCTCGGACCGGACCGGGCGGAAGGTGATGGAAGCGTTCGGTGTTTCCAAAACCGAAGCGAGCCGTCAGGTGGCTGAAGTCAGCCGCGGTGGCGCACAATAGTGAGACGCTCGGCTATAAAAACTCTGACAGGAAAACGGCGTCCTATCCGGGCGCCGTTTTCCGCTATGATGAGCGTTGCGCCAGTGGCGGGCCGGCAGTATGGTACGGGCGGGCGAAGTATCGGGCGAAAGCGAGAAGGCTCTTGATCCTCGTACGGAATCTCATCTTCGATTACCCGACCAAGCGCGCCCTGCGCGGGCTGTCGTTTGAAATCAAGGCCGGAACGATCACCGGTCTGGTCGGGCCGAACGGCGCCGGTAAGACCACGCTGATGCGCTGCATTGCCGGCTTGGACTTACTATACACCGGTACGATTACCATCGATCGAATCGATGTGGCCGACGCGCCGCGCGATGTTCATCGTCGAATCGGCTTTCTCCAAGATGATCTTGGCATTTATGAACAGCTTACCGTGCGTCAAAGCCTGCTTTATCAGGCGGCGGCTCATGGCATTCCGGCACGCGATCAGCAGCGGCGCATTCAGGATGCGACGGAGCGGCTCGGCATAGCCGACCGCCTCAACGAAAAAGTCGGTGGGTTGTCGCGCGGATTGCGGCAACGTATGGCGATCGCGCGGGCGATGCTGCACCGACCGAAAGTCCTGTTGCTCGATGAGCCTGCCTCCGGTCTTGATCCGGATGCGCGGACCCAACTTTCCGAGCTGTTGCGCACGCTCGGGGCTGAGGGCATGACACTGGTTGTGTCATCGCATATTTTGGCTGAGCTTGAAGATTATACGACCCACATGCTGATCCTGCGCAACGGGCGGGTGGTTGAGCATTGCGCGACCCGGGCACCGGTCGGGCGGGCGCGACGCCTGCGGGTGACACTGTCCCAACCCGCGCCCGGTTTACGTCAGGCGCTGACCGCCGATCCTCAAGTTCAGGGCGTCGATTTGGAGGGTATTTCCGCTCGGTTCGATTTTACCGGCGACAGTCATTCTCAGGCTCAGTTGCTGCGTACCCTGGTCCAGTCGGGGTTGCAGGTGTCCGCTTTCCATGAAGAACAGCGATCCATGCAATCGGTTTATAGTGAAAAAATGCGGGGGCACAAGCGATGAACCCGGAATTCCAGCGTAATCTCTGGCTGGAGTTGCCGCCGCATCGGCTGGTGTCCATGCCTGCCGTTTTGGTACTGGTGTTTTTCGGGGCTTGGTTGGCCGGAGGCAGTGTATCCTTCGCCGGAGCCGCGCAGACACTGATTATTCTGCTATTGATGGTCTGGGGCAGCCGCCTGGCCGCCGATGCCGTTTTGGGCGAAGTTGTTAATCATACCTGGGATAATCAACGGATGTCGGCGATTAGTCCCTGGGATATGACCTGGGGCAAGTTGCTCGGCAGTACCTGCTTCATGTGGTACGGGGTCGTGTGGTGTATTGCCGCTTTTCTTGGCAGCCCGCATGGAGATGTCAGCCAATTAGTCCGATTATTGCTTGGTGGCTTGCAGGCACAGGCATTGGCCATGGTCATCAGCATGGTTCTGTTGCGCGCTGAGCCGGCGAATCTGCGTTTCCAGGCGACGGTGGCACAGTCGATCAGTGTCATATTGATGATTCCGTTCTTATACGTGACCATGATCCATCGGCCGGATGTTATTTATTGGTATGGTTTTACCGTCGGATTCGATGGATTTATTACGGTTTCCCAGATGCTGTTCATTGCCTGGACCGTGATGGGCCTTTATCAAATCATGAGGGCGGAGCTTCAGTATGAAACCAGATCGCTGACCTGGTTGTTTTTTATGCTGTTTATGGTTGCTTATGTTGCCGGCTTTGATCGGCTTCAAGATTTTACCTCTAAGGCCGGCATGCCGACACCGGCGGTGACCCGGTTGTTCGTTGCTTTTTGTACCGGAATTGCGCTGACCTATATCTGCGCTTTGATCGAGCCGAAAAGTGCACTGCGCTTTAGTCGGTGGCTGATGCTGATGCGGTCGGGACGTTTCACCCATGGTGGTCGCTTGGCACCGGCTTGGGCCGGGGCGCTTGGGGTCAGCATTGTGTTGTGTTTGCTGACGGCGGTGAATATTGTCGGGGTTAAGGGAATGTCGGCGCCGTTGCCGCAGATGCCGCTCGCATTTCTTGCGGCGATTCTTTTGTTTTTACTGCGTGATCTTGCAGTGTTTTACTATCTGGTTCTTCAGGGGCGGTCGGGCCATGGCGGCTTGGCAATCCCGGTCTACTTGATTGCGGCCTATTTTCTGGTTCCGGTCTTGATGAGTTCAGCCCGGCTTGATCCGCTTTTGCCGATATTGCTGCCGTCCGGCGCCGGTTCGCCAGTGCTTACCATGTTGGCGCCTTTGGCTGAGGCCGTGGTTGCTCTTGTTTTTGTGCTTCAACGCTGGCGGGCGATGCGGGTTGAGGGACTTGAAAGCACGGCGACTGCGACCCATTAGAGGGTGGTTAATCAGGGATTAGCGAGCCGTGTCGGTCAAGTGGCGGCTGCGCCATTGTGTCGGAGTTTCGATTTTCCCCGCCCACATCCCGAGTCGGTGGCTGTTGGCAAACATTTCCGCGCCGACATAGGTGTTGCTGAGTTGGCGGTAGGCGAAAGCCCACCCGCGCGACACGACGGCTGCACCAAGATTAACGCCGTTGGCAAAGCAGGTTCCGATTTGCTGTCCGTTGCGGTCGGTTGCGGTGAGCGTGCAGGTAACGTTCGCGTCTCCGATCAGTGCTTGCAAGATTTCAGTCGCACGTCGAAAGCAATCGTAAGATTGATCATAGCGGGTTTTACAGGTTTGTCCGGCCATCGGTGCGGTTATGCCGTAAAGCCGGACAGAGGTTCCGCCGACAGTCAATAAATCGCCGGCCAGGGCGACCCCGGGACCGCTAACGGTTTGACCGCGCGTTGCCGCTATTGTAGTCCCCGACATATTTCCAGTATTTACGGACAATATTGATGCGAATGCCACGGCTAACAGCATGGCGCGGGGACGATTGCGGGCGGGGCGAAAGGCTTGCGGCATCTCCGAATCATTATCCGAACACGCAGGGAATGCAAGAGCGCGTTCATAAGAATGCGCGGGTTCGATAAGAATGCGCGGGCTCCATAAGAATGCGCGGGCTCCATAAGAATGCGTGGAAAACGCGTGCTGCATATTGGCAGCGCGGGGGAAACTCCGCTATGGTACGCGCGACCATGATCAGGATGGGATTGAGTTCATGCCTCGCTTGATGCGTTTCCTCATGACATTCCTGCTGGGCACTTTATTTCTCAGCGGGGGAGCCTTTGCAATGGATCCGGAAAACACGCTTTATTTAGACCTTAAGGATGGCCGCGTCGTTATCGAGTTGCGACCGGATCTGGCGCCGAATCACGTCGCTCGTATTAAGGAACTGGTACGCAACGGTTTCTATGACGGTTTGCTGTTTCACCGCGTGATTGAGGGCTTCATGGCCCAGACCGGTGATCCGCAAGGCGATGGCACCGGCGGTTCGGGTAAGAAATTGAAAGCTGAATTTTCGAAAGAGCCGCATGTTCGCGGCACGGCTTCGATGGCTCGCGCCCAAAATCCCGATAGTGCGGACAGCCAGTTCTTCATTTGCTTTGCGCCGGCGCCCTTCCTCAATGGCCAATACACGGTTTGGGGTAAGGTTACTTCAGGTATGGAGTTCGTCGACGCGATTAAGAAGGGCTCGCAGATGCGTAACGGCTCAGTCACCGATCCCGATCGCATTATTAAGATACAAGTTGCCGCCGACGCCAAATAAGGGACTGCGTTCATGAATCTCAAGGACCATATCGGTCACGTTCCGGATTTCCCGAAGCCGGGCATCCTCTTTTATGACATCTGCCCGTTGCTTGCTCACGCCGGAGCTTGGCGCGAGACCATCAGGCAGATGGCTGAGGTGGTCGGGCGCCATAAGCCGGATTTGCTGGTCGGTATCGAGTCGCGCGGGTTCCTGCTGGCGGCACCGCTGGCTTTGGCCCTGAATTGCGGCTTTGTCATGGTCCGTAAGCGCGGCAAGTTGCCGGGCAAGGAGATCGTGTCGCATACCTATGACCTGGAATACGGGTCGGATACGATCGAGATTCAGGCGCAGGCGATTAAGCCGGGCCAGCGGGTTGTTGTACTTGACGACTTGCTGGCAACCGGCGGTACCTTGGCGGCGGCGGTTCAGTTGTTGCGGCGCCTGGGTGCGGATGTGCAAGCCGCGGCGGTGTTGATTGAGCTGAGCTTCCTTAATGGTCGATCGAAGCTTGATTTACCGGTCGAGTCACTGTTGGTTTATGAGGATTGAACCCGTGATAAAGGGGGCTCTTCGGGGCGCATTGTCGGTTCACCCTGAAGTCGCAGACGCCTTGGCTGAAGGTCGGCCGGTGGTGGCTTTGGAGTCGACACTGATTGCTCATGGCTTGCCGCGTGCAATCGGGGTCGAGACTGCGCGCGGAATAGAGCAAGTGGTGCGGGACGGGGGGGCTGTTCCCGCGACCATTGCCGTGCTCGACGGTCGTATTCGGGTCGGGCTTGGTCTGGACGACCTTGAGCGGCTGACCGCTGAACCTGCGATAGCGAAACTGAGTCGACGCGATTTGGCGGTTGCGTTGGCCCTGGGCGGCGACGGGGCAACCACCGTTGCCGCGACCATGATGTGTGCGGCAATGGCCGGCATCCGGATTTTTGCCACCGGTGGCATCGGTGGGGTTCATCGCGGTGCTGAATCCAGCTTTGACATTTCTGCCGATCTTGAGGAACTGGCGCAAACCCGGGTGGCTGTGGTTTGTGCCGGGGCAAAGGTGATTCTCGATCTGCCGAAAACCTTGGAATATCTTGAAACCCGCGGGGTGCCGGTCCTTGGTTTCGGTACCGATGGCTTTCCGGCTTTTTATTGTCGGGATAGTGGTTTGCCGGTGTCGTATCGGTGCGACGACGCCGATGCGGTGTCCAGGGTGCTGCGCGTGCATTGGGCGCTGGATCATGCCGGCGGTGTGTTGGTCGCGGTGCCGATCCCTGAGCATGATGCTTTGTCGGCGGCGGAAGTTGAGGCGGAACTGGGGCTGGCGTTTGCCGCTGCGGCCTCCCGCGGGATTGTTGGCCAGGCTCTGACCCCGTTTTTACTGGAGCGTTTGCACGTATCAAGTGGCGGACGCACGCTTGCGGCCAATATTGCTTTGGTTAGGAATAATGCCGGGATAGCCGCGGCAATCGCCGTCGCTTGGCAAAAGGGCGCAAGTGCGATTGCGGTCAATGGCCGTGCCGGCCGGTATAGGTGAAGTGCTGCTGTTGAAGTAAGTCCGAAGTTAGGTTGATTGCAATGCCGCACTTGCGGCACAGTATCGGAGGGGCAAGGACGGTCAAGCGGGTTTTCGGCCAGCCAAGGGAGGACATGCAGGATGCCGAGCGATAAATTCGTTGCGTACTACTGCGCTAGCCGTGGTCGCAAAGTGTGCAAGCCGGGAAGCCTGGAACTGCAACGGGCAGCGGTGATGTCCTTTATCAATCGGAGTCACAGAACGCTGCTGGAGCGGCACACCGAAGACGCTCGTCCGGGAGAGTTGCGCAAGGCATTGATCGAGGCGCTGGCAGCCTGCCGTCAGTACAATGCCGCGCTAATCGTGGGCGACCCGGAGCGGTTGGAGCGCGACGACGGTTTTTTGGATGAGATTAGAAAGTCCGGGGTGGAATGCTGGGCTGTTGACTCGGTGTCCGCTAACCCGGTTTCCACTGAGCGGCCCCATGCCAAACCGTTGGAAACAGTCTTCGGCGGCACCTGTCACTGAGACGGAACTCGTTACTGATTGTGCATCGGCGATTGCGGCGGGACCGGAATTCATTGGACGCTTCGAGACTGTTCCGCTTAAATGCCGTTCATGGTGGAGCGGGTACGGTGGATCGACGATGGGCAGGGTCTTTTCCCTTTTGGCACTGATGGCGGTAGCGGCGTGCGGCACTGAGACCAACCGGTTGCCCTATGTCTGGCCTGACCCCGGTGACGTTGTTCCGTGGAACTCAACGGCGTTTACGGTCCGCTATAGCGAGTGGTGGAATACCGAGGCTGAATTACAAGCAACAATCGCCGAGCTGTGTGGCCCGAAATTCACTGTGGCCCGACTGTCTTCTCCCCGACGCGACGGCTCGGCGATGCATCCTTTTTCCGTTTCCGTGAAATGCGGAAGTGCACCGGTCCCGAAACCGCAGTTCCGCGGTCAGGCGGTTGATGTCGGACGCATTATATCCTTAAAGCCGGGGGTAGTGCCTTCGCCCTGAGTCTCTGTCGGTTCCGATTCGCGGTTAGAGCGGTGTCCGATCAGGTTGGATCGGACACCGCTCTATAACTATATGATTCTAGAGCGGATTCACGCTACGAGGCGATGCCGCCTCTTCGCGATCCGCTCTAGTAATCCCACTCAAATTTGACCCCGACCTGCGGGTCGGCACGCATGCCCATGCCGATTTCGGCTTGGACATTGTCGATAATGCCGACTTCGACCTTGGCGCGGCTGCTGTCGCCGGTCAGTCCTTGTTCGACCCCCAGATAGACATTACTGGCGACATAGCGCCCGGCTTCGACGGCGGAGCTGCGGGTTCCGTTTCGATTAAGGCTGCCGGTGACGCCCAGCCGGTCGATACCGAGCGTTCGCCGGATACGGTCGACCACACCGGCCGAACCGCCGATGCCGGCCAGTTGCGATGCGGAGTTGGCCAGTTGAACCGCTTCCAGCGCGCCGAGTTGGGACGGTGATTTGTCGAACAGCAAGCGCGCCATGATCTCGTCCCGGGGCATGGGCGGGACCGAGGACAGGGTAACCTTTGGTGTGCGGGCATTGCCCGATACTTCGACGGTGGCGGTGACGGTTGAGGTCCGCGCTTCGGCCAGCATGTTCAGTTCGGGAACCTCATCACCCGAGAAGTCGATAGCGCCGCGCTTGAACTGAAATTCTTTGCCGAGAAAATCAAGCTTGCCCCGCAGCATGGTCAGGGCGCCCCGAACGACCGGTGTTCGGGCAACCCCGGAAATCGCCAGATTACAACTGAACTCCCCATCCAGGCCGCGGCCGCGAATCAAAATCTGATTGCGCGCGCTGACGTTCAAGGCCATGACCAAGCCGGGCGGGCCGAAGGGTACAACCGCGGGTTTGGTCATGGCCGGCGGGATCATGACCCGAACCGTGGTTCCGGGCGGCAGCGGCTTGTGTCGGGGCGGCAGCGCAGCCAAGCTAACACCGGTTCCCGGAACCGGCGGCTTGGTCGCGGGGCGAGGCTCATCCAATTTGAGTTCGGCCACTTCGGGCGGCAGACTGTCGGGCAGACGCAAATCGGCGCGAAGCAGTTTGATCATGCCGGCAAGGCGCGGCGCGCCGACGGAACCGGTCAGGGTAAGGTCGGCATCCATGTCGGCACTGGCCTGATCGCTGCGGACGAGATCGGCGCCGCGGGCGATGACTTTCAAGTCGAAGGCCGGGCCGGTTTCAGCGTCCAGTCTGATTCGCCCGGAAACAGTAACCTCTCCGCCGTTCGGCGCGCGCCCGGCGAATTGCTCGATGGTGAAATCGGGACCGTTGGCGACCAGCAATGCTGAAATATTTTCAATAACGGTGCCGGTGGCGGAACTTTCGTAACGAGCCTTGACCAAAGAGACACGCCCGCTTGCCCGCGGTGCCGAAACCGTACCGTCCAGATTGAGATCGGCGTTGAGCCGTCCGCCGAGGCGGGTACCGCCGGCCTCCGGTAAATCCTCGAAGGCGGACAGATCAAGCGTGCCGGACAGGCTGCCCTTGATCGTGGCATTGTCGGGCAATAACGGACCGGGGGGATTAAGCCGCAGCACCAGTGGCAGCTCGAGTCGCCCCTTCAAATCGGCCTCGCCATGACCGGAAACGGCCTTGCCGTCAAGGCTGAGCCGCCCGCCGCGCCACAGCGCCTCCAGCGTTCCGTTCAAGGCGCCGAGCGCGGCTCCGGTGCCTTCGGGACCGGCGGGACGGGCATCCCGAAAACGGATGGAGGCCTCAACCCGCGGATCGGCGAGGGTTCCGGTCAAGGCGGCCTTGGCGTCGATCCGGCCCTTGCCGGGCAGGCGCGGGTCAAGTCCGCGTAACAATTCAAGCGGCAGCCGGCTGATTTCGAGGTTGCCCTTCAGTCCGGCCGCGCCGATAACGCCGCCGGCCGTGGCGGTAAAAGTCTTGCCGGCAAGTTTGAAATTAGAAAGAGCGATGCGCTCTCGGTTTAGAACCAGAGTGGTCGGCTCGGCCAAAGACAATGGTTCGATTCCGAACCGCCCGGCCAGCCGGGATACGGTCAGCAAAAGCCCTTCAGTCCGCCGTTCAAGTGTACCGGCACTGTCCAGGCTGAGTTGCTGATCACCCTTATCGGGAGCCTGCAACCGGATCGTCGCTTTGTCGGGGGTGCCTTCGGCGTTCAGGGTGACGGCTGCCAGATCAAAGCGGCCGATTTTGGCGGTCTTGACGGACAATTCCAGCGACCCGGTCCCTTGACCGGCCAGCAAAGCCGTAGTTGACGCGGCTTCGGCCGTGGCCTTGATGTCAAGTTCTGCAGCGGCAAGCGGGACGGGGGCATCGGTGCGGATCGAATTTCCGCTGCCGGCAAGGGTCACCGCGAAACGCTCCCCATGGCGGCCGATGATTGCGTCAAAGCGTCCGCGTCCGTGCAGCAGCAGGCCGAACAGCCGGCCCGGTCCTTCGAGATCGGGCACTTGTCCGGCCAGATGTCCCGACAAATCCGAGCCGTCGGCGGCAAGACGCAGGTTCCCGGTGATTCGGTTGTTGCCCTGCTGAACCGTCAGCTCATTAAAGGCAATTTCCTTGTGATCGGGTGGAATGGTCAGCTGCGTGCGCACCAAAGCCGGTTCAAGCCCGGCAACACCGGTGGCGGCGCGCAGAGTGATCGTCGCACGCATGCCGGACAGCCGGGGCGTTGCGCGCACCTCCAGTTCACTGCGTCCAAGGGTCCGACCGTCAACGCTCAGATCCGTCAGGGCTCCGGTGGCGGTGGCCTCAAGTGCGTTAGCCGGACCATGCAGGTGAATCTCAAAGCCGGCGGCACCCTTCAGCGCCGCAAGACCGAGCGGCTCGGCCAGAGCGCTTAATTGCGGGGCCTGAAGCTTGATCGAGGCGTCCAGTGTCCGGTTGAGGATGTCGGCCCTGGCCGTGGCATTGAGCTGAGACCCGTCGAACTGCCAATCGCGCGCATGAATGGCCCCGGTTGCGTCAACCGAGAGCGTGCCTTTGACGCGCAGGTTATCGCCGGCCAGCGCTTCCAGTCCGCGATCGAACGCTTCGATGCCGGTTTCCGGGGCACCGACAGAGCCGCTTAAGTCAACCCTGGCGCCCGTACTGCCGGCTTTAACCGTAAAGTCGAGATCGGCCACTCCGCCCAGCGGCAACCCGAGCGGACCGAGCAGGCGCGTCAGTTGATTGATCGAGAAATGGCCCGACGCGCGTAATCGGCGGGCGCCCAGGGCAACGCTTCCGGTTGCGGTGAGCTTGCCGGCGGCCAAAGTCAGCTTCAGCGCGGTGATGGCCCACTCGTCACTGTCCGGATGCCCGGTCGCCTCCAACGCCAGTTGAGCGTGCGGCCCGGCCAGCCGGGTAATAACACTTTCCGTTCCGGTCGGATAATCCATCCCGGCTTCAAGGGAAAGTTTGACGCTTCCGCCCAGGCCGAGCGGGGCGGCCTTCAGCCGGGCGGTCAAGGCGCGAGCGGACAGCCCGCCCCCCTCAAAATCCTCGGCGCGTAGATCGGCATTAATCGTCGGCCGCATCGGCGACCCTTCAACCGTGCCGGTGACCGTGGCGGAGCGCCAACGGCTGCGCGCCGGTAAAAGTCCCGCCGCCATCGGTAATTCGGCCATCGGTAATTTGGACGAGGGCGTCATTTTGAAACGAAGCGCCAGACGTCCGGTCTCGGGGTCGAGCGTGCCTTCGGTGGTCAGGGTTCCGGCCGCCACCGTCACGCTCGAGCCGGGACGAAGAGTCATGATCCCGTCATCTCCGGCCAGCATTTCGAATGCCAGCCGGGGTTCTTTGCCGATCGCCGGGGCCCATTCCGGCGCCGTTAAACCGGCGGGATTGCCGCTGCCGGTCAAGCTGGTCAGATAACCGCCCCGAACCCGCCGAATTGTTGACTCGGCGATCAGCAACGGGCTTCCGTTGGCGCGGGCGGTGATCCGTCCCCGCCAATTGCTGAGCGGCGCGCTGCCGATGGCGTCGAATTCCAGGCCCGGCAGACCGCGCAGAGCCAGCGCGCGGGCCAGCACACCTCCGGCCGGCTCGGCAAAGCTGAGGGCAACATCGAGAAGATCGGTGTCGGGGGCATAGTCGATGCGCAGGCGTCCGCCGCCCGGTTGACCGTCGCGCCGGCTGAGTAGAAATTCGGCGCCGGGTCTGCGGTTGCTATCGGCCAGCCGGACTTGACCTTCGACATGAAGCAGGGCCGGTTCACCGCCGAGCACCGCCGCGCCCAACGCAACCTCGTCAACGACCAGCCGATGTACGCTAACCCGATCAGGCAAGGGCAGCAGCAGCGGGACGGGCGGCGGTGATGAATCGGGGGCTGCGGCAAGGTCCGGCTCGGGCACGGGGTCCGGTCGCGGCAGCGGCGGGCGGGTCATGTCGAGGCGATCGATCGCCAACTCGCTGATGTCCACCTGTCCGAACAGCAGCGCGACGGCATCGATGGCGACCCGCACCCGTCGGGCCCGCAGCCAGCGGCCCTTATGGTCGGAGACCGCAAGGTCGGTCAGGGTCATGGCGAAGGGCACTTCGCCTTCGACCGCACCGATGGTCAGTCCGGCGTCGGGCGTGGACAGTGCGGTCGTCAACACTTCAACAAAGCGGCTGCGGCCGGCGTCGGTTTGCGCCCACAGATAGAGCCCGACAGTCGATAAGACCGCCCCGCCCGACAGAATGCAGGCTGCGATTAAAAGCGGACGTAACCGCCGTGCCAGGGTCAGGGCCTTCAACGCGCGAAACCCGTCCTTCCCTAAAGTATCTAAAACGCCTGCCCCAGACTCATATAAAGCTGGAACGGATCGTCGGTTGGTCGCGCTTGCAACGGGACGCCGACATCCAGGCGCAATGGCCCGAAGTCGGTATAATAGCGCATGCCCACGCCCGCACCGAAGCGCATTCCTTCACCCGGTTGCGGCAGAGGTGTGGAATAGACGTTGCCGCCGTCAACAAACGGGACCACCCCGAATGTATCGGTAATTTTTACCCGGATTTCAGCACTGGTTTCAATCAAGGACCGTCCGCCCGTCGGGTCTCCGCCGGCCGACATTGGCCCGATTTTTTGATAGGCATAGCCGCGCACCGAGCCGCCGCCGCCGGCATACAGGCGTTTATCGGCCGGGACGGCCAGGGTTGCGCCGTTTGCAATACTGCCCAGCGACAGACGCCCTGCGGCGACCAGCCGGCCATCACCGGTCGTGTCATAGTAGCCGCGCTGGGTTATCCGCGTAGCCAGGAATGTTCGGTCGCTTTGATTGGCTTGCAGCCAGGGCGTGGTTTCAACGGTGAGACGGTAGCCGCGACTTGGATCGAGCGGCGCGTTGGTGGTGTCGAGGGCGAAGCTGAGCGGCGTCCCGGCCAGAGTGGCGTTGGACGTGCCGACCACATCGCGAATGGCGGATTGTTCGCCGGCGATCCCGTAGCCGACCGTCATCGCCGGATCGATCTTGCGCTCAAGCCGGGCTTCCGCGGTTACGGCATGGCGTTGATAGGCTTGCGGATGCTCGTTGAGCGCGGCCGACGCGACCACCAGATCCTGGTCGACCGCATACAGGTCGGGTTTGCGCAGTTCGACTGAAAGTTTCTCGTCGGCGTTTTCCAGTCCGGCCGGACCGCCGACCGTCCGCGGCAACAGGCGAGCCATCTCGGCCTGAACCCGCAACCGCTCGCCGCCGCCGAAGAGATTGCGATGGCCCCAATAGGCCCGGGCGCTGATGCCTTCCGAACTGGAGAAGCTGGCTCCGGCACCGATATAGTGAGCCTTGCGCTCAACCAGGGTAATCGTAACCGGGTGGCTGCCGTCAGGGGCGGCGGTTTCCGAGATTTCGATGCGAACCGAGCTGAATACCCCGAGCCGGGTCAGGCCCGTGCGTAAGTCTTCAATTCGTTCAGGGCTGTAAGTCTTGCCGTTGATCTCGGCGGTGCGGTCGCGCACCAGGGATTCCCGGATCTCCTGCAAGCCGTTAATGCGGACCTGTCCGAGACGAATCACCGGGCCGGGCTCCACTTGAAAACCGATATCGAGGGTTTTGGCTGCGCGGTCGATCGTGACATGGCGATCGGCGATCTTGGCAAACGCAAAGCCCTGCTTTCCCAGCTGTTGTTTGATCTTTTGTTCGGCGGCCACGACCAGCGGCGCCCGTGCCTTCGCTCCCGGCTCGAGACCGAGTGCACTCGCCGGGATCGGCGGTAATGTGATGCCGGGCGCAGCGGTCAGCTTGATGTTCCGAAATCGGTACGGCTGGCCGAGTGTCACCGTCAGCGTGACCGGAGCCGGAACGGCCTCTCCGATCGTGATGATCACCGTTCCATCATAGTAGCCTTCGGAGCGCAACGCGGTCAGCAGCCGCTCTTTGTCGTTGTCGGTGCGACGGCGCAGGCCGGTCGCACTCGGCGGGGTTTCTTCTTTAAGCTGAATCAGTTGTGATGAGGATTCCAACAGGTGGCGCAACTCGCCATTCTCAACCCCGGTAATCGTGACCGCATAAGGGGCCGCCGGCTGAGCCGTCACTATGGCCGGGCCGAGGGCTAACCCGGTCAGCGTCAGGACAAACAGCAAAGGGAGCGAGCTTCGAAACATGAACAAGAAGTTAACACAAGCTGGATCGGGTGGCTAGGGCCGACGACTCGGGTCGACGACTCGGGAGCGTCTTTTTCACACCAAAACCGCCAACACGGCATTCAGCCGTTGTCGCCCGGCTGCGGTTGCGCGTACGTAACGGGAATCGAGTTCCAGGAAACCACCGTCGATCATGCGGGCCAGGGCGCGCGGCTCGAGCAGTTCGGTAAGATCGCGGCCGAACTCAGTGCGGATGGAGGCGCGCTCGATGCCCTCGCGCAGCCGCAACCCCATCATCAGGCGTTCCTCGAGCCGGGCTGCCCGGTCGATCAATTCAAGGGGTGTGCCGCCATGGCCGTGACGATCAACCGCGGCCAGCCATGTTCCGGGAGAGCGATGATTGGCCCCGGCCCATAACCGGCCCTCGGTGTCATGCATCCGGCCGTGAGCGCCGGGACCGATGCCAGCATAATCGCCGCCGCGCCAATAAACCAGATTATGCCGGGATTCAGCGCCGGGGCGGGCATGGTTGGAAATCTCATAGGCGGGCAGGCCGGCGGCTTCCAGAATCTCCGCCGTGGTTTCATAGAGAGTGACGGCGGTGTCCTCGTCGGGCAGCACCAATTCTCCGCGAGCGTGGCGGGGCTCGAACGCGGTGCCGGGCTCGATCGTTAATTGATAGGCTGAAACATGGTCGCCGGCCAGATCGACCGCCCCGGTCAACTCCGTGCGCCAATCGTTCGGACTCTGCCCCGGGCGAGCGTAAATCAAATCGAAAGAGTAACGCGGGAAGGTGCTCGCCGCCAATTTCAGCGCCGCAACAGCTTCGGCTACGGAATGATGACGGCCGAGCGCGTGTAAGTCCCGGTCGTTCAGCGCTTGCACGCCGAGCGACAGTCGATTGACCCCGGCCGCCCTGAAACCGGCGAAACTTGCGGCTTCAACCGAAGTCGGGTTGGCTTCGATCGTCACTTCAAGATCGGGGGCGAGCGGCCAATGCCGGGCAATCCGCTCCAACAGGGCGCCGACGGTGGCGGGTGGCATCAATGAAGGCGTGCCGCCGCCGAAAAACACCGAGACCACCGGGCGCCCGGTGGTCGTTGAGCTAAGGTGATCCAATTCGGCCAGATAAGCCGCGCGCCAACGTTCCTGATCAATCCCGGCCGCGACGTGACTGTTAAAATCGCAATACGGACATTTCGACAGGCAGAACGGCCAGTGTATATAAAGGGCGAAGGGCTGCGGCACCATGGAAGGGGATATCCGGGTATGACCTATGTTTTGGTTGCGCTCGGCAGCGCATTGGGCGGCACGTTACGCTTTTGGCTGTCCGGTCTGGTCGCGGATCGGATCGGGCAGACTTTTCCGTGGGGCACGTTGATTTGCAATGTCAGCGGCTCGTTTATCATCGGGTTCTTCGCCACCTTGACCGCGCCGGATGGCAGAGTCATGGTGCCGGCGGAGTGGCGCCAGTTCTTCATGGCCGGTATTTGCGGCGGCTATACCACCTTTTCCTCGTTCAGCTATCAGACTTTGACTCTGGCCCGCGATGGCGACTGGTTTTATGCCGGGCTGAATATCGGGCTGTCGGTCTTGTTCTGTTTGTTCGGGGTGTGGCTCGGCGCCGCCGGAGCGCTGGCGCTAAACAAGTAGGAGGCGTGCCATGCAGATCCCCGCCGATCCAGCCGGGTCCACAGCGCTAAAATCCTTCGGCTGTCGGAAGATTTACCGATCGTGATCGAAATTGTCGACTCGAGCGAGAAAATCGACGGCTTTCTCCCGGTGCTCGATACCATGATGAGCAGCGGCTTGGTGACTTTAGAGAAGGTCCAGGTGCTTCGCTACGGCACCGCGCCCCCGGCCTGAACCGGAGAGGCGGCGACGATAAGCGCAATAGCTATTCGAGCGGTGCGACCGGCGGGCTGGTGTATTTGGAACGGCGCGGCAGCATTTTCACTGCGGTTCCCAGCATCGGTACCGATTTCAGCAGAGCGCTGAAGCTGTGGCGCCAATATTCGTATTTCACATACCACTCGGTATCGACCCAGCACAGTTGCAGGCTCATGCGTTGGCCCTTTTGGGGCAAGAAACCGTGCCAGGAGCGATCGGACACTCGGAACATCAGCATGCGCCCGAATTCCGGGGCATATTCAAAGGCGACGTCTTCGCGGTCGGAGCTGTTCAGAATGCGCAGCTTGCCCCGTTCATACGGCCATTCGCGGCTGAAGCCGACCAGCACCGTGATGATTTTGTGCTTTGAATCCGGGTGGGCATAGCCCTCGTTATAAGCGCCCGAGGTGTTGCCCATCATCAGCATGACCTGGGGCCGGCTGGTCAGATCGATGTCGAATTTGTTCTCGATCAGGCGCTGGAACCGAGGGGTCGCGAGATCCTGAAGAATCGCCTTGAACTTGGGGCCGGACTTAAGGTGAGGGACGGAGTAGCTGCCACGATCCGGAATAACCGGGCAATCCGCAAGCACTTCATCCTTATATTTCAAAGGGATTGCTTGATCGACATAAGCATAGTCATACGGCTTGCGGTTCAACACGGCGGCGGCGATTGCCGCTTCATCAAGCATGTTAAAAGCCGGGTCGTGGTCTGCCATGGCTGTCGTCCTTTATCCTGTCGCACCCTGACCGAGTGATCCTGCGGCGCAATATAACCTTAGCCCGCCGGGTCGGCAATGATTCGGCTCCGTCGGTATTTACAAAGCGCCCTTTACTTTAATGACAAGGCGAGACCGGCGGCAACGAACAGCACGCGGTCGGCTCGCGCGGCCACGGCTTGATTCAGCCGGCCGGCATGATCACGAAACGACCGGGCCAGCGCGTTATCGGGGACGATGCCGAGCCCGACCTCATTGGAAACGAAAATGACCGAGCCCCGCACCGAGTCACAGGCGTCGGTCAAATCACGGGTCGTGGCGTCGATATCGTGCCCGGCTTCGAGCAGATTCGACAACCACAGGGTCAGGCAATCGACCAGGATGGTTGATTCCGAAACCGCGGCGTGGCGGCGCAAAGCATCCGGGAGCGCCAGGGGCTCTTCCAGCGTGGTCCACAGCGCCGCTCGGCGTTCCCGGTGCAGGCGGATCCGCTCGGCCATTTCGTGATCGCGACTTTCGGCGGTGGCGAGATACAGCCGGGGCCCCGGACGCGCGAGCGCCAATTGTTCCGCATGATGGCTTTTGCCCGAGCGTGCGCCGCCGAGAACCAGGGTGATCACGGGATCGGGCCTTTCAAGTCTTGGGGTGCAAATGGTCATGTCCGTGATGATGGTGGCTGTGTTCGGGGTCGGTCGGGATCAGATGCAGATTGCCGTGACGGACTCCGGTTTCAGCAATGGTTGAGTCCGCAAAGGCGTGGACTTCGGCGGTATGGCCGCGCAGCACCGCGACTTCCAGACAGTTTTCATGATCAAGATGAACATGCAGGGTCGACAGCATCAGATCATGATGTCGATGCTGGGCTCGGGTCAAGCGGCGTGCCAGTTCCCGCTGTTCATGATTAAAAACATAGGACAGGCAAGCGACGGCATGCCCGGCCCGGCCTTCTGCCACCCGGTCTTCTTCCAGGCGCCGTCGCACCAGATCCCGAATAGCTTCCGAGCGGTTTTCATAGCCCTTACTACGGATATAATCGTCGAACTCGTGGAGCAGGTCTTCGTCGAGAGAGATCGTCACCCGTTCCATCGTGCTTCCTCAATCGTGCTCGGTCACAGTGTCGCATCCCGGCTTTAGCACATCCCGGGCCGGCGTCGGCGCTTGACTTCACCGGGTCGGGTATGAAAAATAAATAATACGTATGATGATTTGCGGGGTGATCGACGATGCATATCCCTGATGGCGTTCTGTCGGTCCCGGTACTGGCGGCGGGAGCGCTGGTGACGCTGGCCGGTTGCGGCTAGGGGCTGAAGGTGATGGAGCACGAAGATATTCCAAGGGTCGGCGTGCTGTCCGGCGTGTTGTTCACCGCCTCGCTTGTCCATTTTCCGGTCGGTCCCACCTCGGTCCATCTGGTACTCAACGGGTTGACCGGGGTCGTGTTGGGGTGGGCCGCGTTTCCCGCAATTCTGGTGGCGCTGTTGCTTCAGGCCATGCTGTTCGGCTTCGGCGGGTTGGTGGTGCTGGGGGTCAATGTCACGAATCTGGCGGTGCCGGCCTTGCTTTGCCGCGGCGTGTTCCTGTTGGCTTCCCGGTATAACCGGCCGGGACTGTCGGCTGCGCTGGCCGGCGGGCTCGGGGTATTGCTGACCGCCGGCATGGTCGCGCTATCGCTTGCGCTTTCGGGGCGGGAGTTTGAGACGGCGGCCAAAATGGTGATTTTGGCGCATCTGCCGGTGGCGCTGATCGAGGGTGTGTTTACCGCCGCCGCGGTCGGATTGTTGCTACGAGTCAAACCGGATATTCTGGAGGGGCGCATGGCTGGCAAGATCGCGGCCGCGGTTGTCGTCGGCGTGCTGATGAGTTCCGGTCCGGCGGCGGCTCATAAGCTCGAACTTTTCGCGACGGCGGAAGGGACCGTTATTGCCGGCTATGCTTATGCCGGCTCCGGTGATCGGGTAAAGGATGCCACGGTGACGGTGACTGCGGCGGGTGGGGCGCCCGTCGTCACGCTCAAGACCGACAGCGAGGGTAATTTCCGCTTCGAGGCACGGCAGCGGGTTGATCACCTGATTACCGCCGATACCGTTGAAGGTCATCACGCAACTTTTACCGTCAGGGCTGCCGACTTGCCGGAAAGCGCCTCCGAGTCCTCCGCGCTTGATTTCCGGGTTTTCATCGATCGCAGCGTGGCCCGGCAAATCCGTCCGCTGCGCGAGCAACTCGATAGTTTCGAGGACGCGGTGTGGATGCATGATATTCTCGGCGGGCTGGGAGTGATATTCGGTGTCTTCGGTGTTGCTTACGGGGTGTCGGCGCGGCGGCGCCGACTGTTCCCCGACACCGGAGTTTCTTGAATGGGTCGTATCGATCCCCGAGTACGAGTTGCGGCCGGAGTGTTTTTTGCTTTGGTCGTGGTTAGTCTTGACCGGCCGACGGCGTTACTGGCGGCGCTCGGGCTGGCCGCAGGTTTGGCCGCGACGGCCCGGCTTGATCCGAAGGCGACACTGCGCCGGTTGGTGGCGCTCGATGGTTTCATGCTGTTCGTGTTGGTGTTTCTGCCGTTCAGCGTTCCCGGCGAACCGATCGTTACGTTGGGCAATTTCAGCGCCTCGCGCGAAGGTTGAACGGACGGCTACGCCGAGAGGGTGCCTAAACTGAGGCATCGCGCGG
>JBAWVF010000021.1:0-34219 GCA_037147415.1 Rhodospirillaceae bacterium
TGAGCCGGCACGCCACCCGGGTCGCCTTGGCGGCGGGGTTCTTGATCGCCTGGGCGGGCGCCCGCCGTTTGAGGGGGCCTTTGATGTGTCAGCATCAAAGGTGGTATTAGATCGTGAGTACGAAGGTCCCGAGGTTCCGCTAGCCGCACCGGAGAAAGCCAGTATTTAGCAACGTTATCCCCACAAAAAAGAGTCTTTCATACTATCCCCACGGGGTCTTTTTTTGACCACGAACAACCTGAAAGTGCGACCAAGCGAGACTCAACAGGCCGGAGATTGCCGGAATTCCGCCCAGGAACTTGCGGGTCGGATCGGTATCGGGAAGGGCCGCGTATTTATCGGCCAGCAACCAGATTACAATACCGATGCCCAAGCCGAGCACGGTGGTTTTGGTGCGTTGCCACAGTTCCCGCCGTCGGCGCAAGGGCCACCAGCGATAACCGGGCAGTTGCCGCCCCTCGCATAACTTGAATAGCTCGGATATCCAATTACCCGCACTTCCCGGGTTGCGCCACATCCCACGAACATCATTCCGGACTACCCGACGGAACAGTCCGGCGTCCTTGTCGCCAAGGGCGATCAGGGCTTCGGAGGCCGCCGGGGACAAATCGAAGTCCCATTTTTTTTGTACCGCTCGCAGTGCCGGGATGACCCGGTCATCAGTGTTGCCAATCCTGCCCAAGGCGGCAGCGGCATTGAGGCGGACCGCTGCATCCGGGTCGTGCAGCGCCCCGAGCAAGGCATCGATCACCCCCGGTTGATCGGCGCCGACCTGTTGAAGACCCGATAAAGCATAGTATCGAACGTGTGAATCCCGATCATTGAGGTGCACAGACAATATTTGCGTTATCAAAGAGCTATCAATGCCGGCTTTTTGCAACAGCGGTATCATCTGATACCAGTAATAAAACCTTTCACTGTCCTTAAATCCTGCCATCAATCCTTGAATGAATTCCGGGTCTCGGCATCCCGATTCGACCAGGGCTCGACCTGCTTGAATAGACTGCGAACTCTTGACCGTTTTCACGAAAGACAGCAGCACCGCTGTGGCCGCCGGATTGCCCGGCTCGATTCGGGCAAGCGCTCGCGCCAGGGCAAAGCGCATGTCGTCGTCGGCGCTTTCCAAGTCCGCACGCAGGAGTTCAGCCACCCGGGGATTTCCAGCACCGATCACGCCCAACGCATCTATGACACTCGTGTCATGCTTTACAAGTCCCCGGTCACGCCGGGCAAGCAAAGCCTCGATCGCCACCGGATTGCCGACCGCCAGTTTCTCAAGCGCCTGCTTTGCTTTGCTATTAGTTATACTTTCAATCAGCGCTTCGATCACCTCCGGAGTTGGCAACGCGGCGTAACCCAATGCCTGGGCGGCTAAGCTGGACTTATTGCTTTCACCGGATTTCAGGGCAGCAAGCAGCGGGGTAATTCGTGCGGGATCGTCGGCAGCAAGGCGCCCGAGCGCCTGAGCAAATGTATCGCCATATAAATAGAATTCATCATGATCATCACAATCGAGAGCCGCCAAAAGCTGCGCTGTTATTTTATCGTACAGGTGCGGGCAGCGGCCGGGCGGGCCAAGTGCCTCCATCAGGCCAAGCAGAACTAAGCCCAATTCGCCCTTGTGGCGACGCCAGCGTTGAAGAAAGCTGTCAAGTTCGCGCTCAAGCCGGGCGGTCAGACCTTCGCTCCGGGCCATCGGTGCGCAGCCGCCATAGGCGCGCACCGCAAAAAGCAAGGGGCGCGCCAGCCAATGGTTGAGCCGACGCTGGATCTGCCAACCGGACAGCCAAGTGCCCGGACGCAGACGCCAGACATGCTTGGTAATAAAATCACGCGGCATTTCCGGAACCCAGGACGGAAACCTCAAATCATCCGGCGGCATCAGGGTCAGCCAGGGCCGAGGCGCGGCGTCCAGAATGGTCAGAAGCAACCGCTCGACCCGAGCGATACCGGCCATGGTCGAGCCCAGTTGTCCGACCAGCAGCAAATGAACCTCCTCCCACCACGCCAGATAAAGGTTCGGCATGACGGCGTCGATCAGGTCTTCATCATCGGACAGGGCGGCGAGACGAAATGCGGCCAGATATTCCTGAAACGTGCGATGGCTGAATTCCAGGGTGCCGTCGCCCCGCCCGCGCAACAGCCCGGCACGGTCGCGGATCACCTCGACGAATTTTCGCGCATCCTCGCTGCCATGCCCACGCTCAGCAGGGTTCAGGGTTTCCAACTTGGTGCCGAGATAACTGATCAGATCGGCCTCCGGCGCGGCCAGTCTTTCGTTCTCACCATGCATCCACAGCGCCAACACCGCCAGCAAATCCAGCTTGGTGCGCCAGCTATAGCCGCCGATCAGACAGGAATCCTTGATTTCCTTGTTGCGTTCCCAAGTATCGAGCATGGCTTCGCAACATTTTTCGTAAAGCTCGACCCGGCGTTCCGGCAGCACGCGGTTGTTGCGATAAACAATGGTGATGATGGTGCAAAGCAACGGGTTGATCGCCAGCGCCTTGACCCGTTCGTTCTTTAAAACGATTGCGACCAGGGTTTCGGCTTCAGCGGGGTCGTGATAGGCGATATCGTACCAGGACCGGATGAAGCTAGAAATCTCGTCATCCTTGAACGGCCGGATCGTGGTGCGCGTGAAACCCATCCCCAGCGCCAACGTGGCAAAACCGTGGGGTCGAGTGGTAATCAGGCACAAATTGCCGGCTGACGGGCGGGACGGATCAAGAAAAAGCGCCTCAACCGCCTCGATCAAGCGTTGTCGCGTACCGGACTCGGCGATCTCGTCCAAACCATCAAGCAGGATCAGGCAACGGCCGGCGGCAATCGCCTGCTTGATCAGACCGGGCGGCGTGTCATTTTTAAAGCGCGCGTCGCTCGCAATGAAACTCTCAGCCTCCTCGGCCAAATCGAAGGTTTGCGGCTCCCTGCTGAGGGTGGCGAAACGGTCGGCAAAGCGGCGCAACTCCAGCATCACCGGCAGCCACGGCGTGCCATCGCCAAAGCCCGGCCCCAAACGATCCGGCTCATTCTGGCGCTCGGCGGCGAAGGTCGTCGCCAGCCAGCGCAACAGGGTGGTTTTGCCGCTGCCGGGGGCGCCGACCATCACCAGCCGTCGATGCTGGCTCAGCGCCTCTGCCACCGAAAGCGGGACTGTCGTAGGTTCCGAGCGAATCGCCATGCGCTGGCGGGCTTTTAGAAATTCTTTAACTCCCAAATGCAGGCTATCACCGAGCCTTATCTCAGAAATGGGAGTCCACTCCCCGGGCGCAGGCACGTCAACCGAAAGCCGGACGAAGATTTTATCGAGCGGCAATTCGCCCAGTCTCGCGTCCCGCTCGGGCAGACCGGTTAAAATCAAGCGGTTGAAGACACGCCCGACCGCCGCCCGGTAGTGAGTTTCATCCATGGTAACTCCCTCGGTTCCGCATAGCGCGATCTAAAAAAGCTATCGCCGGGTCACGGCGCGTAGGGTAGTCTATGCCCGGTGAGGGTGAAGCTTCTCTCCGAAAAGGGCATGGACCATGCTGGCGGCAGATACGCGGATTGAAGGGTATCGCATACTGAGCGTGCTGGGAAGCGGCGGGTTCGGCGTCACCTATCTTGCAATCGATGAAAATCTTAACAAGCAGGTCGCGATAAAAGAGCTGCTGCCCGGCCATCTGGTCTATCGCGACGGCAAAACCGTCCGCCCGAAAACCGAGAAATTAAAAGAGGAGTTTTCCGTTCTTCGTCAAAGATTTATCGAAGAAGCCCGCATGGCGGCCTCTATCAATCACCCGAATGTCGTCCAGATTTTGCGTTTCTTCCCTCAAAATGGCACCGCCTACATGGTCATGGCCTATGAAGATGGCGAAGAACTTGGCGATTATCTGGATGCCCGGTCAGAGCCCCCCGATCCGGTTGAAGCCGGGCGGCTGATGTCGGCGCTGCTTGACGGGCTGGCGGCCGTGCATCGCTCGGGGATGATCCACCGCGATATCAAGCCCGAAAATATATTCGTTCGCCATCGTGACGGCTCGCCGGTTATTCTTGATTTCGGCTCGGCGCGCGCCGCCGACTCGACCCGTTTCACCAGGATGCTCAGTCCTGGCTACGCCCCTTACGAGCAATATGTCGAAAGCGCTCCGCAAGGCGCGTGGTCTGATGTGTATTCGCTTGCCGCCGTCTTCTATCGCATCATTATGGGACAAAAGCCCCCTCTGGCAACCAGCCGGATGCTCGGGGATAGCCTCGTTCCCGTCGTTCAAGTCGCTAAAGGCCGTTATCCCGAACCGATGTTGCGGGCGATCGACTGGGGACTTGCGGTCAATGCCGCCCAACGCCCGCAGACAGTGGCCGCCTTTGCCGAGGCGATACAATCCGCTTTAATTACTGAAACACCACAGGCGCCCCCGTCACATCCACTTCCGGATGCGGTAATTGCAAAGCAAATATCCCGATCTCGCAATGCGATCGGACGCCATCCGGTTATGAATGGTGATATATTCTGGACTCTTAGCATATTTTCATTGTCATTAGCCAATTTTATCATCGGATTTATCATGCTCCGTCGTCATGGCCGCGATCTGCTGGCTATCACGCCGATTCCAGCGGAGGCCGATGAAGAGCGGCATGACCTTGAACATCTGGTAAACCGCCCGCCTTTGGTGTTTGGGATGGCACTCTTGTTTTTCATGGCCGGGATTGCCATGGTGTTTGCCGGGATCGCCTTACCGCAGATATCGTACAGGACTCATGGCCCGCTTTCCCGTAACTTCAGCCTGTTTTATGATGATCCGTTGCTATTCATTGGATTGGTTTGTTTCTGTTCCGGCATGATCGTTTTAACCTATTGGCTGTGGGAGAATTGCAGAACAGTATTCGAGTATCGATTAAAACTTTCCGGAATGAAACCCAATGAAAAAGAACCACCTGATGAAGATGACGAAGCACCGACCGGCCCCGCCTTTTTCCGGCGCCGTATCGGCAATGTCATGGAGTTGGGAATGCTCGCCGCTACCGTATGTTATATGGACTATATTGCAATTAACCACGCCATCATGTCAACGATGGTCGGTATAGTTGCAAGTAACTTAATCATAATTTTAGTGGTTTTAACTCTTGGACTTGCCTTTATAATGACCGTCTGTTTATTTTCTCTTTGGGCCTACCTTGGCAAGGATATGCTGACCTACGCATTGTTCGAGCGGCAGAGTCACTGGCGTTGGCGCTTTACCGCCAATGTATCCCGTGTGTTGCTGATTATAACTTTTTTTGCTATCCCGTCCCTGACAAATTTTGATGTCTACCGAGACGTCTTGCAACTGCTTTTTAGATAGCGGACTCTATTCATATCCTGTTTGGATAGACCACGCGAAAGCCGATATCATTTCGACCGGAAGACGGTACGGCCCCGCTTCGATAGGCACAACGTCCATGCTCAGGCGGGCTGAGAAAACCGCCGCCGCGCAAGACCTTTGGCCCAAGCGGTTCCTTGTTGACCGGATCAAGCGTGTCGGCCGGCAACTCCGGGCGAAATCGTTCGTCATAGGTGTCGGCGCACCATTCCCAGACATTGCCGCTCATATCCCACAAACCGAAACTGTTGCGACCGCCTGGAAACGCCGCAACCGGTGTGGTTCCCGGCGCGACATTATTCAGATTGGCCCGGATTTCATCGGGCGTCACGTTGCCCCACGGATACTCAGCCAGTTTATTTCCACCACGGGCCGCGCATTCCCACTGAGCTTCGGTAGGCAGGGTGCCACCGGCCCATTCCGCAAAGCGCAGAGCCTCAGAGTGACTGATTCCGACGACCGGATGGTCGGGAGCCCCGAACAGAGGGTGCCCGGCCAGAGGCGCTACCGGGCGCCCGGTTGCACGGATAAAACGGTCGTAATCCCGATTGGTTACAAGCTTGGCATCAATTTTAAACGGCGAAAGCCGAACCTTCTTGGCCAATGGCTCATTTGCTCTGACCATCCGTGCCCCGAAATAATACTCGCCACCCGGAATATCAACGGCACCTTCAAAGCGGCTTACGGAACTCCCGGATTCTTTTGACGACCGGACTTTATCCGGTGCAACCAAATAAGGGCCGGGACCGTTTAACAGGTTCAGCACTTCGTCGGCGCGTTGAAACCGATGCTCCGGCTCATAGTTCAAAAGCTTGAGGATTAATCGATCAAGAGCGGGCGTAACCGCCGGGTTATAGACGGACGGAGCCTCCACAGCGCCGCGCGGCGGCGCCCCGGTTCTCTGAACATCACGTAAGGAAACTGAAGGCAGGCGGCCGGTCAGCAATAAATATCCAATAATGCCCAGGGCGAAAAGATCGCTGCGAGCGTCAACTGAATCGGGGCGTTCGAACTGCTCCGGTGCCATGCAGTCATATTGCCAGGGAAAAGCGACGACACCGCGATGAACCGTATGAGACACCGCCGAGGACAGACCAAGGTCAATCACCACCGGGTCGTAAACACGCCCTCCGCGCAAAAAGATATTCTGTGGCCGCAGGTCACGATGGGCCAGTCGCCGATGCGCGGCGGACAAAGCCTGCGCCAATTTATTGACGCACTCCAGTCGAGCCGCGGCGGTATCAACCAAATCATCCTGGTGCCTGTTTAGCCAAACCGCCAGCGGAATTCCATCCACCAGCTCACTAACCGCCCCTAATCCCTCCGGACCGTCGAATATATTATAAGTCGTGGCAAGGTAATCGCTCTGGACATTCTGAGCAAGAAGAATGTCACGTCTTACCTGCTTCAGCCGTTCAGGGTCGGCAGCCAGTTTTTCTCGAATGTCCGGCAATAGGAGCTTGATAACAACCGGACACTCAAGTTCGGTATCAAGCGCGCGATAAACACTGGCAACGCCGCCACGGCCAAGGATACGCCAGTTGGTGTAACGCCCACCGGCTTGCGGGGCCAGGACCGGAGCCGCGGTCTCGCTGGTCAGGTCCAGGGCCTTTGCCCATTGGGCAACGGTTTGAGGGCGGGTGAAGCCATCCACCGTCAGCCCCCAGTCGATTGCCCGCGCCAGCGAGTCGTTGATGTGACCGCGCCCTGCGATCGCGGCAGGAATCAAGGTATCGGCAATCTGCCGCTCCGGGGCGGATGGTGGCTTTTTACCGAATAACAGCCGATAGAGCACGGCGGCAACGGCGTAAATATCCGTCCAGGATCCCTGTCGCCCGCGTTCTTGATATTGTTCCAGCGGCGCATAGCCATCCGTCAATATTGTGGTAAAATGTGTGGCATCGGAAACACGCGCCGCGCCGAAATCAAGGAGAACGGGTGAATTATCCCGATTGCGCAGAAAAATATTGCCCGGCTTGATGTCGCGGTGAATCATTCCGGACTCATGAACCGCCTGGAGACCTTCCAGAAGCGGCCGGGCCAGTGCTCGAATTTCATTTTCAGTAAACGGGCGCCCAAGCTTATCAAGAAAATCCTTAAGGTCTCGTCCCTCTTCATATTGCATTACCATATAGGCGGTACTATTCGCCTCAAAAAACCTGAGAACATGAACAACATTAGCGTGGTTGACCCGGACCGCAAGCCGGGCTTCATCGAGAAATTTTCCAAGAAATTGATGGAGCTGCTGCACATTTTTGCGGGATTTCGGCAAAACATTACGGCCGTCATGATAGGCGATATCCGAGGGCATCGCCTCCTTAACCGCAACCGTTAGGCCAAGTTTTTCATCCACGGCCAGATAGGTGATACCAAACCCGCCGGTTCCGAGAACTTTGCTGATCCGGTAATCACCGAGAATGGTTCCCTCGGGCAGCATGGCGATATCTCCCGTCCCCGCTTACCCGAAGATCATAAACGAGCCCCCGGTTAGACACAATCGAATGAAACGCTCAGTCGTCCCGGTACACCAATCGGAAACCGATGTCGTTACGCCGCTCGCTCGCACTTGTATAAGCTCGGAACGCGCAGCGGCCTTGAACCTTTACGCTCGAAAAAGAACCTCCTCGCAAGGTTCGCGGTTTTGAGGCATCAGGTTTGGCTGGGATATTGACCGGGTTAAGGCTTTCTTTGCGAATTTTTGAGTAAAAATCTTCGGCATAAATATCAAGGCACCATTCCCAAATATTGCCGCACATGTCATGAAGTCCAAACAGGTTCGTGCCTTCAGGATAAGCACCGACCGGGGTGGTTCCTCGAGCAACACCATTAATATTGGCGCGCATCGGGGTCGGGGGATCACTGCCCCAAGGATATTCGGCCATCTTAACGCCGCCACGCGCCGCATACTCCCATTGAACTTCCGAGGGCAAGGAACCGCCGGCCCAGTGTGCAAAGGCACACGCATCCTCAAAGGTAATGCAGACCACCGGATGATCAGGCGCTCCGAAAATGGGGTGATCCTGGAGCGGTGCGATTGGATAACCGGTCTCGGTAACAAATTCACTATAATCACGATTGGTCACGAGGTAAGGATCAATACGGAACGGGGTCAGAATGACCTTCTGAGGTGGCAGCTCATTGGATTTGGCAGAAGGGTGCCCGCGAATTGATCCAAGATAATATTCCCCACCAGATAATGAAATGGCGCTTTGTTTTCGAGTACAATGACCGTGTACATTATTGCTCATACTGAGCTGCAAACGATCTTGAAGCAAATTATCGGTTTGCTTAAGCGCATAACACAAGTCATCCGCAGACTGAAAGCGGTCATCGGGGTCATATGCCATCAACTGAATTATAATCCGATCCAGGGCAGGTCTAACCGCCACATTATAGCTGCTTGGTCGAGGAATCTGTTCCGCCGGGATGCGAGGTGGTTTTCGTAACCTAAGAATATCCTTCAACGAGGTTGGCGGAATTTGACCGGTAAACAACTCATAGGCAATAATCCCTAACGCGAACAGATCGGCACGCCGGTCAACCTTATCCGGGCTTTCAAACTGTTCGGGCGCCATGTATTTCGGAGAGAAGGGACTGGTAGCATCAGACTCTGCTTTCTCTCCAATTATAGATAACCCAAAGTCCATTATAACTGGTTTAGTTACATCTCCATCGCGAAGGAAGATGTTTTGCGGCTTCAGATCGCGATGCACAATTAGAGTATGGGCATAAGCCAAAGCCTCAGCAATCTTACGCAAAAAAACTAAACGCAGGTCAGCTGTCGCCACCCTATCGTTCAGATGATCATTCATCCAATCCCGCAGCTCGCCTCCACTTATAATATCCATCACCACGCCAAATCCTCGTGGCCCATCATATATATCATGAATTGCACAAATTCCGGCGTGCCGTAGCCGACGTGAAATTACCAATTCATTGCGTATGGACCTGGCAAACATTTCACGATGCCGCGCACTATTTATAATCTCCGGCTTCAAAACCTTTATCGCAACATCGCACTGCAACTCGGTGTCAAAGGCCCTGTACACCAAGGCAGTGCTACCCTTACCTAAAACACTCCAGTTGACATAGCGCTCTCTTACTTCCGCACCGAGGCGTTCGATTGAGGTTCCGACAATATTGCCAAAAGTATTGTGTGTTTCGTCTAAAGCGAAATCATTTTGATACTCGGTTATGCGCTCGCCCCCTCCCGATTCTAGTATTTCCTTTCGCCACCTGGCAATTGTCTTGGGACGTTCATAACTATCCAGGCGTAACCCATGATCAATAGCACGCAGAATTGGCTCAGGATACCGGCCCTGGCCAATTTGCCGAGCTGAGACGAGGCGGTCCGATAACAGACGATCAGGCGAGGCCAAAGGGCGGGTGCCGGAGATCATCCGATAAAGAACTGCGGCCAGGGCATAAATATCGGTCCATGGCCCGAAGTTTGCTCCTTCGGTAAACAACTCATAGGCTCGATAGGGACGGACCATTTGCCCGGCATGAATAGCGACAGAAAGCCGAAGCACACCTGAAAAATCCCGCAAAACAGGTGAATTGTCGTGCTTACGGAAATAAAGACTTTGTGGCGTGATGTTAAGATGCAGGCACCCGGCATCATGCACCATTTCAAGCCCGTTCAGGATGACCTTAAGCCAGGAGAGCAACTCTTCTTCAGCAGGTGGCCGTATCTGTGAGCTTAGCCGGGATTCAAGATCGTCACAGTCTTCATGTTCGACAATGCGATAGGCAGTATCTCTAGCGTCAAAGTGATCAAAAACCCTCTGTATTGTCGGATGAACAATATTTGACAGTTTCCGGCTTTCCTCACGAAAACCCTCGAGCACTCGCAACCAATCCGCGACAAGAACGCCCGAAACAAGTCTAATATTATTAGCTTCTCGAATCACTAAATCTTTCGGCTGAAACTCCTCGATTTGAACCAAGCTTCCATCTGTATTGTCAGTGGCAAGATAAGTTATCCCAATGGACCGATGTTTGATTGTCCGAACAATAACATAATTATTCAGACAATAACCGGGGCGCAATTCAGAACCGTCTTCCGCATCGGCGAACATCGCATCGGGAACCGACTTTCCGGCCAACAGTGCGGATCGCCACTCGTCGACGGATCGGGGCCGCTCGGTGTCATCAACCCGCAGCCCCCAATCGAGCGCCTGCAAGAGCGACTCGGAATAGCGGCCTTGGCCGACAACGACAGCAGCCGGCATGTCGTCTGATATCTTACGCTGAACCGCCAAGGTCGGCTTGCTACCGGAGATCATCTGATAGAAAACAGCCGCCAGAGCATAGATATCCGTCCACGGTCCCTGTTTTCCGCTCTCCAGATACTGTTCATATGGCGCATAACCGGGGGTTAACATCTTAGTAAAATGAGTCGAATCACTGTGCCTGGCGGCACCGAAATCAAGAATAACCGGCAAACCATCGACCCGTCGTACAATAATATTGTCCGGCTTGATGTCCCTATGAATCAATCCTTCCGCATGCACGGCAGCCAAACCATCAAGCAATGCCTCGGCAATCCGTCGAAACTCCGGCTCCGTCATGGGTTGTAGCAAACTCTCCAGAAAAATTCCGAGATCATCTCCATCAATAAAATCCATAACCATGTAAGCCGTGCCGTTAGCCTCAATGCACCGCCTTACTCTTACAACGTTTTTGTGATCAATTCTGGCAACATGCCGGGCCTCGTCGAGAAAATATTTCAATAATTTTCGGTACTCCTCATTAAGTTTCTCGGTTTTCGGACGAACTGTTTGCCCGTCATGGTGGGCCAGATGTCCGGGCAAGTACTCCTTAATCGCGATGACCTTATCAAGCCGCTCATCCCTGGCTCGGTACGTAACACCAAAGCCACCGGCACCGAGCACGTCGATGATACGATATTCTTCAAGGCAGGCATCAGCGCGAAGCATTGTTCTATCTTTTCGGATGGTTATCCAAAGGCCTCTTCGACATTGTCCTCCAGGCGCTGACCGGGCTCAAGGGCCGGGCGCGTCGCCTGAGAAATTCGCCGTGCGCCGAACTCCCGACTCGTATTTCCCGGCCGTTCAGGTACACCCGGACCATGAGAAGGGACATGGAACAACTGCAGTGCAAGCGTCCGGCGCATTCGCGGCTTTTTGAACATAGTGGATACAAAAACTCCGTGCCGGCGGCCGGCTGGAAGCAAACGACAACTCGCCGCCGCCGGCACGTCTTTCAGCTTGCAATGATGCCCTTCATTTTGAGATCAAGAATCAGAGCGCGCAGCACGTCACGGGTAGATAGCAGGCGGTAGTTGATGGCGTTGATGACGTCCCGATTGTAGTCCCAGCCGACGTTGGAGATTTCATCGCTGTTGTAGACGCCACGATTGAAACCCGAGCCGTCGGGCGAGGCCCAGCCGGTTATCGGCGTATCGTAACTGCGCGAAACAATATGCCACGCCGCTCCGTTCGAGACCACGGCGCAAAAATCACCGTATTTGCCGAGCACGACCATCTCACCATCCGGTCCGCCGCCGCCATCGACGACCACCAGCACCGGATTGTTCGAAGAATCGACTTTCTTGATCGTGACCTGCCGGCCCCAGCCGTCGGGCGATTCGGGTGCGGGCAAAGTGGCGGTGGTCTGCCCGGCTTACCGCGAACGGCTGCTGTCTCTGGGCTTGGTGCCGTCGCCGTGCCGCCATTTCCGCGAGTGGCTGGCTGAATACATCCAAACCGCTCGCCCTGAAGGCAAGGCGCGGGCCGTCAATCGCTTGGGGTGGTCAGGCCGGGCGTTCGTGATGCCCGACGCCACCATTCATTGGCGACACCGGGGGCGAACGCCTGCTGTTGCAGACTTCGGGGGCCGGTGCCCATGCCTTCCGAACGGCGGGCACGCTGGCAGCGTGGCAAGAGCATGTCGCGGCGCCGCTTCTATATCTGACAGGGGCCGAATCCGGGGGCTATCATTTCCGGGGCAAATCGTCTGGTGGAAAAACGACGGCGCTGGTGGTTGCCGGTTCCGTCTGGGGCGGTGGTGGACTCAAGGGCTATATAAAGTCGTGGCGGACAACTGATAACGGTCTCGAAGGTGTCGCGGGCGGCTTCCCGGTTCGCCCTGGTGGCGGCGACTGGCGAGTTGGCTATCCGGGTGGGTGTCGTGCCGTGGCAGGCCGGTGAAGCCAGCAACGCCGCTGGCCGTTGTATCCAGGACTGGTTTGCCGGCCGGGGTGGCACGGGTGCGGCAGAAACGACGGCCGGGATTGCAGCGGTGCGGCGCTTCATCGAGCTGCACGGCGAAAGTCGATTTACCCGGTGGGGCGACGGACAGCAAGATCATGATGACAACCCGCTGCGGGCAACAGTCAATCGGATAGGCTTCCGGCGCGCGGCTGCCGATGGTGGCACCGAATACTTCATATGGCCGGAAGCATGGAAAACCGAATTCTGTGCCGGGCACGACGCCGTTGCTGTCGCTAAGGCGCTGGCGGCGGCTGGAATGCTCAAGGTTGGTTCCGGCGGCAAGTTGCAGACTATGAACCGACTGCCGGGCACTGCAAATGCGGTGCGCTGCTATCACGTTCTCCCGTCGATCCAGGGCGGCGATGATGCCGGAAATTGATTTCTTCTCGGCATTCGGCCCGGTGCATGAAGCAACACGTTCAAAATCCGGTGCTACAGGTGCAACAGGGTGCTACAGCCTTGAAATTACAGGGGTGATTCCTGTTGCACCTGTTGCACCAGAAAATGAACGACTTGCTTCATGCACGAAGCCCGACGATGACACCGAAGAGCGGGCGGCTATCGTGGCACGGCTCGAACGGGCCGTGTTTGTGGCAGATAAGTCCGACACGACAGACACGAAAGCGACTGTGACGATTGCGCTCGATACGGCAGGCATGTCAGACATGGCGGACGACGGTTTGCCATTGGTGTTGGGCACGACGGATAGTGAAATGCCCTTGGCATCGGACGCGGCAGACGCAGAATCATCGGTGGCATTGTGTCGGACAGCGGCTGACAAGTCAGACAGTCAAATGCCCGCTTGTGGGACTATTGCCGTTCAGACACGGCTGTCCGGTGATGCCAAGGCCGAGATAATCTCGGCACTCGGAATCAGTCTGGCGACGTTGAACCGGGCTCTGGCCGAATAGGGGGCAACGATGGCCGATGAACCTGGAAATGTAGGGCCGAAACAGGATGGACGGTTCAAGCCCGGCCAGTCCGGCAATCCGGCCGGAAAGGCGCCCGGAACCAAACACCACGCTACCCGGATGGCCGAAAATCTCATGGAAGGTGCGGCCGAATCAGTCGTGCAAGCCGTGCTGGCGGCTGCCCAAGATGGCGACATGGTAGCGGCTCGGCTGGTGCTCGAACGAATCGCACCAGTCCGCAAAGGGCGCCCGGTGTCCCTGCCGCTACCTGCCGTCAACACGGCTGGCGACGTGCTGGCAGCCCTTGGCGCCACCGTCAAGGCAATGGCCGATGGTGACATCACGCCAGACGAAGCGGCTACGGTTGCCGGCGGGCTTGAAGTAAAGCGGCGAGCAATCGAAACCGTCGAACTGACAACCCGGCTCGAAACCATCGAGCGGCAATTGGGACAACCGAAATGATAACGAAACACAAGATAGCCAAGGCCTATGAAGCGATGAAGCCAGAACAACTGGCAGCAATCGCCTTTCAGAACGTAATGAAACAAGATGCAATAGAGTTTGACAGGGTTATGAGTGCCGTCCCACGTCGAACGTACAATTCCTTAGACTGTGATTATCGAATGCGGCTGGCAAGCCTGTTTGTTGCCGCCCGTTCCTCGTCAGTCAGACCTGCCCGGTCGGCAACAGCAACGTATATTTCGCCCGGACGCGCCTGTCCGCCCCTATCTCGGAGCGTATCAAGAAGAGGGTTCAGAAATATTGAGAACTCAGACTTAAATTTCGGTGGCGTCTTTACGCCCGGAAATGTTAGTTGACGCGCCATATCCTTACCAATCAATGCAACGTAGCGCCCCTAAGTTGCCCAGCCCTCCGGTTCACAGGAAAGCCAGTCAGGTTGAAGACGCTGCCAGACAAGTTCCCCAGTGGCCGTCGTGACCAGATTGGCAGCTAGTCCCGTAGCCACCCGACAAATTACCTCACCCCACCCGCCACCATTCGCGACCGTTCGCACCAAGCCGCGCGATTGGTATGGTGCAAAGTATGGAACAGATTGGCGGCGGACTAAGAAATTAAAATCATTTCAGTGACTTATATGTAATCACTGGCGGAGAGGGAGGGATTCGAACCCTCGGAACCCTCGCGGGTTCAACGGTTTTCGAGACCGCCCCGATCGACCACTCCGGCACCTCTCCGCTGCGAGAAGGGGTAGCGCAATTTCATGCCCTTGACAATAATTATCAGCGGCCGGGGCTATTTAGACCGATTGCCGAGTCCCCTTCATATCCCCTCCGCCACCGGGACAGGATATCTCGGCGCGACCACCGGAAAAAACAGATCAAAGCTTGTGCCGAGCCCGACCTCACTATGAACCGTAATATTCCCGCCAAGAGTTGTCGTTACTAATGTGTAAACGATATGCAAACCAAGGCCGGTTCCTCCGTCTGCCCGCGATGTTGTAAAGAAAGCATCAAAAATGCGTCCCAAAATCTCGGGAGGAATGCCCTTTCCATTATCAGAACACCTGATATGAATATTATCATCTTCCAAATTTAGGGTGATGGCGATGTTCCCGGCGACCTCTTTGTCAAAACCGTGGCGAATGGCATTGATGATTAAATTGGTCAGGATTTGAGCGATGGCGCCGGGATAGCTATCAACCTTTATAGTGGGAAGACCGGTCAGTTCAAGCTTATGTCCGCCATTACGCAGTCGTGGACCGAGACTGGTCAAAACTTCCCTGATATAACTTGATAAATCAAAAGATCGGTGCTCCTGGCTGGACTGGTCGGCGGCAACCTGTTTAAAGCTTTCTACCAGCTCGCCCGCACGAGTGATGTTAACGACAATGCGTCCTAAAACCTCGGTAGAAATATTCAAATAATTTTCCAGTTCGCGCCGATGAAGTTGCTTGTCATTGAGAAGGTCATTTAGATCAATTGTCTTAGAAGACAATAAGGTTGCGGCGGTTAAGGCGGTGCCAACCGGGGTATTTATTTCATGAGCAATGCCGGAAACCAGCAAACTGGTTGCCGCCATTTTTTCAGCCTGAATCAAGCTTTTTTGGGTGCGCTGAAGTTGATCGAGAGCATGCTCGGCCGCCTCTTTTGCGTTACGCAGATCAAGCTCACTTTGCTTGCGCGAAGTAATATCAACAACACCGACTAAAAATGCAGTCCCGTCAATTGAGTCAATTTTTCGTATTGAAAACAGGCCCCACCGAGCCGGGCCGGGGCTGATGTGGCACGCCGTATCAAATTGGTTTATAAAACCGTCCGCTTTCAACCGTTTTATAACGAGTTGACGATCAGACTCACTATCAATAAGGTCATACATCAAGGTTTTCCGCAATATATCATCGGAAACCTCGAACAATTCGCATGCTGCTGAGTTGGCAAGCACAATCTGTGGCGGATCACCTTTGCATAATAGAAGGCAAATCGGGGCTGCCGCAATAATGATCTCCCGCTGTCGATTAGACTCGGCCACAACCTTATTTTGTCGAGCGGATTCTTCAATAATCCTTTGTTCCGTGATATCGGCGATTGCTCCGGAGTAACCACAATATTGATCATCACTATCAAAAACCGGCATGCCGCTGACCAGTACCACCCGAATTTCGCCGAAGCGGCCCGGAGCTTTAAATTCAAGATTACGAAATGTCCATAAACTACTGATCGCGCGGCGAATGGACTCCGAATTCTCAAGCCCCGCCTGATCCTGTACAATAAGATCAGCCAGTGATTTGCCCATCATGTTTGATAGATTAAAATTGAGCGGTTTTAACGGATCTAGACGTAAAGTTCCATCATGGTCCATTTTCCACAAAGCATCGATGAATAGCTCAGCGGTATCGCGCCAGAACTTCTCACACCTCTGCACGGCCTCATCGTCGTATGGAAGCGCCATGGTATAACCCGTTTCCCCCATGATCGGCATCGACCGGTCATTGCATTAATAACTATTGGACGGGCGGCTTGCCCGCGTTGTACTCAATAATGATTTTTTCGGCAAGCTTCATGAAATGAGCGGCGTTTTCCGCCGCATACTTACGCTGGAGCAGCGTGTCCATGGCTGTAACATAGGCATAGCGACTTATATGAGTTGCTCGATTATAAAGAACGTAGCGGCTTTCACTTTTGGTTATCGCCCATCTGGGTGGAATATTGCCGTCCAGGTCAACAACTTCGCTTGTTACGCGATAGTTTTTGGTTCCGATCTCCTGGCCGAGCAACAACGATTTATTTGCAATCGGAATAAGAATCCAATTGTCAAGCTCAATCCATTTGGCTGTAGTGGTTGAACCTGATTGCATCGTTGTTGCCATCGCCCCCTCCTTAATGCCGCCCTCGCTCAAACTCTGCCGGCTACGCCCGTTACCCGGAGCGGAGATAGCGGACCGCGGCATCGCGTTCGAACAGATAGAGCAGCACACGCAGTGCCTTTCCACGCTGCGAATGAAGGTCGGGGTCACGCTCTGTAATCATCATGGCGTCATCGCGGGCCGCAGCCAGCAAGTCGGCGTGCTCGGCCAGATCGGCTAAGCGGAAGCCGGGCAACCCGCTTTGTTTGGTGCCCAGCAACTCGCCGGCGCCGCGTAAGCGTAAATCCTCTTCGGCAATCAGAAAACCATCCTCGGTTTCACGCAGAATGCGCAAGCGTGCCCGGGCGGTCTCCGTCAGCGGCGCTTCAAACAGCAACAGGCAAGTGGAGGCCGCGCTCCCGCGCCCGATCCGCCCGCGCAACTGATGTAACTGGGCTAAACCGAAGCGTTCGGCATGCTCGATCACCATCACGGTCGCCGCCGGGACATTGACACCGACTTCAATGACCGTGGTGGCAACCAGCAGATCAAGCCCGCCCTCGGCAAAAGCGGCCATCACCGCGTCCTTGTCCGGCCCCTTCATTTTGCCGTGAACCAGCCCGACTCGCTCGCCGAATCGGTCGCGCAACAGAGCATGGCGTTCGGTGGCGGCGGCAAGGTCGATCACCTCCGATTCATCAACCAGCGGACAGACCCAATAGACCCGGGCGCCGTCGGCAATCCGGCGTCGGACCGCTTTAATGACTTCCTCCAACCGGTCGAGCGCGATGGTCACGGTCTTGATCGGTTGCCGCCCAGGCGGCTTTTCGGCCAGTCGGGACACGTCGAGATCGCCATAGGCGGTCATGGTCAAGGTGCGGGGAATCGGCGTCGCCGTCATCACCAGCATGTCGACCGCCTTGCCCTTGGCCGAAAGCTGCAAACGCTGGTGGACGCCGAATCGGTGCTGCTCGTCGATGACGGCAAGCCCGAGATCGGCAAACACGACCTCTTCTTGAAAGAGAGCATGAGTCCCGACCAACAGCCGGAGATCGCCCGCCGCGAGTCGTTCCAATACCGCGGCCCGGGCCTTTCCCTTGTCGCGCCCGGTCAGCAGGCCGATTTCAAGGCCGACACCGTCAATCAGGGCACCCAGCGATTGATGATGCTGGCGTGCCAGAATTTCGGTCGGCGCCATCAGCACCGCCTGGTGCCCGCATTCAATCGCATTCAGCATCGCGAACAAGGCGACAATGGTTTTGCCGCTGCCGACATCCCCCTGAAGCAAGCGTAACATTCGGCGCTCTGCCGCCATATCTGCGGTTATTTCCGCTAGCGCAACATTTTGCCCGGCGGTGAGTTGGAACGGCAGCGCCGCTGCTATCTGTCGGCGCAACCGGCCGTCTCCCGCTATCGCGCGTCCGGCCAAGCGCCGCTGGCTCAGTCGCACCAAAGCCAGAGCCAATTGGTTGGCGAGCATTTCATCAAACGCCAGTCGCCGCCGGTGCAGCGACGATAATTCCAGCGCGCTCAGTTCCGGCGGGGCATGAGCGGCCCGAACCGCTGTCTGCCAGGCGGGCCAGCCCTGAAGCCGCTGAAACGCGGGATCAAGCCATTCCGGCAAGTCGGGTAAGCTGCCGAGAGCGGCCCGAATCGCCCGGCGCAGGGCGCCCGAGGTCAGGCCGGCGGTCATTGGATAGACCGGCTCAATCGTTTCGATTTCATCACGATCGTCGGGGGAGCCGATGACGTCGGGATGCGACATCTGTGGCGTATCGTGAAACCGCTCGATTCGCCCGCTGATCACAACCTGCTGACCCATCGGCAACTGGCGCAGCAAATAATCGGCACGGGCATGAAAGAAAACAAGCTCCAAAAGCCCTGTTTCGTCTACGCAACGAACTTTATAGGGATGGCGGGGCTGGAGCGGCGGGACGTGGGAATCGACCCGGACGGTCAGTGTGGCGACCTGACCCGAGGGGGCCTCGGCGATCTTGGGGGTAAAGCGGCGATCGATCAGGCCGGTCGGCAGATGCCAAAGCAGGTCGACCACATGCGGACCGGCCAGCCGCTGAATCAGCTGCACAAGCCGTGGTCCGACGCCTTTCAGGGCACCGACCGGTTTGAACAGGGGATAAAGGATTTCCGGACGCACGGGCGTTATCAACTTTCTGGCGGTGAGCTGTCGCGGCGGATTATAGTGCGTTGCGCGCCGCGGGCGACGGGTCTTTCGAGAAGGGGAGTTCGGTGGCGAACAAGGATAGCGCCGGGACGGGCAAGGGACCATGGCCGGACACGCGCTCTTTGCGCTGGCCGCCCGAGGGAATCGAAGCGAAAAGCGCGTCGAAAAGCAAGGCCGAGACCGAACCGGTGGTGCCATTCGAACTGGCCCCCGCCCCTGACGGTTCGGGCGTTTTGGTCGCTACTCCCTTGCTGGAGGTGCCGAATCCCGAGTGGTCACCGCCGGAATCGACCACTGCCGCCGCTGTCGTTGAGGAGCCGCCGTTGCCCGAGCCCGCCCCCGAGCCCGCCATTGCGACCGACGGAAGCTGCCAAGCCGCTCAAATCCTTGCCGAGTTGCGGTCGTTGCGCAAGGCGGTCGAGGAACTGACGGTTACGGTCAAAAAGCTTGGTGATTCGGGCGCGAAACCGGCAAATTTGCCGGTACCGGTACCGACTCGAGCCCCCTCGGACCATATGGCGCGTCAGGCGATCCGGGAATATTTCCTGCGCCATCAGGGAGAGACGATCTATCCCGCTCAAATTGCCGAGGCGTTGCGCCTGCCGATTTTGAAAGTCGCTGAACTGTGCGAGAATTTGGCGCAACGGGGCCAACTCAGCCGCGACTCGGCCATGACTCGGCCATGACTAGGATTGACCCGTAATGGCCGTGATCCTGCTTATTTTCGGTGTGTTTGCGTTATCGGTGGTTCTCGATCCCCGGCGCCACCGTCCACCGCGGCGTGAGGATGGTCCGATTCGTCGAATTATGCGCTGTGAGCCGTAAAGCCTGAAACTATAAAGCACGGGAACTATAAAGCAGAGGCGTCATGTCGTTCTTTTTCTCGAAAGTGCTGTGGACGGCGCTGTCGCCGACAAACCTGATAGTGGTTCTGGCGGCAATCGGCATTGTCTTGCAATTGATTGGCGGCGTAAGGTTGCGCCATTCCGGGCTTTGGCTCAGTGCTTTTGCAACCGCCGCCTTGGTCGGCGTCATGATGCTACCGGTGGGGGCGTGGTTGATCCTGCCGCTGGAAGCCCGGTTTCCGCAGCCGGCATGGCCGGAAAAGGTTGATGGCGTGATTGTGCTGGGGGGATCGGTCAACCCTTCGGCCAGTGTGCGCTGGGGCCGCCCCACGCTTAACCATGCGGCCGATCGTATGACGGAATTCGCTTGGCTGGCGCGGCGCTATCCCGGTGCGAAACTGGTCTTTACCGGTGGCTCGGGCAGCCTGAGTCGCCCCGATTTAACCGAGGCTCCGGTCGCGCGCGCCGTATTCGAGCGCATCGGGGCGCCGGTCGAGCGCATCCTGTTCGAGGACAAGTCGCGGAACACTCTGGAAAATGCGGTGTTTACCCGGGATTTGGTCAAGCCCCGACCGGGCGAAATTTGGGTGCTGATTACCTCGGCCTATCACATGCCGCGAGCGGTCGGTATCTTTCGCCATCTCGGCTGGCCGGTACTGCCCGATCCGGTCAGTTACCATTTGTCGGAAGACTCGGAAAGCGCGATCGGCCCGAATCTGGCCGGCAACCTGTTCATGGCGGACGAGGCGATTCACGAATGGGCCGGTTTGATCGCCTATCGGTTGATGGATCGCACCGACGCTCTGTTTCCTGGGCCATGACGATGCCGAGGCGCCAAAGTTATGCTTGCCAAGCGTCAAGCCATCCGGTACAAAGCCCGACGATTTTTCGGTACGGTCGGCACGGCGCACCGTGGCGGGCGTCTTTTCGTGCGATGGAGCCCGTCAAAACGGCCGTCGGACAAAGGAAGGCCTCCGGGGAAAGTGACGGGCGGTTTCGTGCCGGGATAGCGGGTTCCGTGCGTAGCTAGGAGTGTAGCTCAATTGGTAGAGCACCGGTCTCCAAAACCGGGGGCTGTGGGTTCGAGCCCCTCCACTCCTGCCAGTTTCGTATAGGTTTCGCGTCCCTAACTTGAACATGAAATACATAAGACGATGAAGCAGACCGCCATTGTTGAGTTCGCACGCGACGTCCGGCGCGAGGTATCCAAGGTCACTTGGCCGTCACGCAAGGAAACCGGGGTAACGACGACTATGGTGTTCGTCATGGTCATTCTTTCGGCCATCTTCTTCCTGGTGGTCGATCAGGTCATGGCGTTTGCGGTGCGCCTGATGCTCGGCTTGGGAGGCTGACGCCGTGGCTGCACGCTGGTATGTCGTTCATGTTTATTCGGGCTTCGAAAAGAAGGTCGGCCAGGCAATCCGCGAAAAGGCGGAGCAAAAGGGGCTGGCCGATAAATTCGAAGATATTTTAGTGCCGACCGAAGAGATTATCGAGGTTCGGCGCGGAACCAAGGTCAATACCGAGCGCAAGTTTTTCCCCGGCTATGTCCTGATCCGTATGGATCTGACCGATGACACGTGGCATCTGGTTAAAAACACGCCGAAGGTGACCGGTTTTCTCGGGGGCGGCGGGCGGCCGCAGCCGATCAGCCAGCATGAAGCCGAGCGGATTATCCATCAGGTCCAAGAGGGGATCGAGCGGCCGAAGCCCTCGATCGTTTTCGAGGTTGGCGAACAGGTTCGAGTCTGCGACGGCCCCTTCACGTCCTTCAACGGCATGGTCGAAGAAGTGGACGAGGAAAAGTCCCGGCTCAAGGTGGCGGTATCGATCTTCGGCCGGTCCACCCCGGTCGAGTTGGAGTACAGTCAGGTGGAGAAGCTTTGATCGCACCCTTCCGGGGCGCGATTCGTCGTGCGGGAGGTCATTCCCGAAGTCCAAGGGAGGGCCGAACCGCGCACACCTGCGGCGTCATCGGATGTCGCTCTCATGAGGTGTCAGTATGGCAAAGAAGGTAACCGGTTACATCAAGCTTCAGGTGCCGGCCGGTAAGGCCAATCCGTCGCCGCCGATCGGTCCGGCGCTGGGTCAGCGCGGCCTGAACATCATGGAATTCTGCAAGGCGTTCAACGCCCGGACCCAGGACCTCGAAACCGGCATGCCGGTTCCGGTCGTGATTACGGCCTTCAGTGATCGTTCGTTCACCTTCATTACCAAAACGCCGCCCGTCAGCTATTTTCTGCTGAAGGCGTCCGGTGTCGCGAAGGGCTCTCAGACCCCCGGCAAGGGCTTTGTCGGTCAGGTCACGATGGAGCAGGTGCGCGAAGTCGCCCGCAAGAAGATGAACGATCTCAACGCACATGATGTCGAAGCGGCCGCGCGTATGATCGTCGGTTCCGCCCGGTCCATGGGCCTTCAGGTGGTGGAGTAAGACCATGGCCAAGATCGGAAAGCGCCTCAAGAACGCCTACGCGGGTGTTGATCGCGACAAGTTTGTCGGCCTCGAAGAGGCGGTCACGCTGCTTAAGGCCCGTGCCAAGGCCAAGTTTGACGAGACGATCGAAATTGCCATGAATCTGGGCATCGATCCGCGTCACGCCGACCAGATGGTGCGCGGCATGATCCTGATGCCCAACGGCACCGGTAAGACCGTGCGGGTTGCCGTGTTCGCCAAAGCGGCCAAGGCGGACGAAGCCCGCGCTGCGGGTGCCGACATTGTCGGCGCCGAAGACCTCGCTGAAAAGATTCAAGCGGGTCAGATCGATTTCGATCGCTGCATCGCCTCTCCCGATATGATGGCGGTGGTCGGCAAGCTCGGTAAAATCCTCGGTCCGCGCGGCTTGATGCCGAACCCGAAGCTCGGCACGGTGACCCCGAACGTCGGTGAGGCGGTTAAGGCGGCCAAGGGCGGTAACGTCGAGTTCCGCGCCGAAAAAGCCGGTATCATTCACGCCGGTATCGGTAAGGCCAGCTTTAGCGAGCAGGCTTTGGTCGAAAACATCCGGGCCTTTATCGGTGCGATCAATCGCGCTCGGCCGAGTGGGGCCAAGGGCACCTATATCGAAAAGGTGTCGTTGAGTTCGACCATGGGCCCCGGCTTGAAGATCGATTTATCGACTCTGACGGCGTAGTTCAGCTAGGTATTTGCCGCCGGGGTGCAAGCTTCGGCGGTGGAGGGGTGAGGGGCGACCTTCACCCACCCTGTCCAAGACCGCGGGTGCCGGGGTTCGCCTCGGCTTAATTTCTCGGCCCGCCGAGACGGGAGTTGAAACCGGATTTTTCCGGCCCTCGGGTCGGGGCAAGACGGCGTGAACAACCGGGACAGGTTGAGCCGGAATTGTTCCGCAAGCGGTACAGTTCCATTGGTGCAACTGTTGGTACGGAGGCGATCCTTTGGATCGGACAAAGAAGGAGAAGGCGATTGCCGCGCTCAGCAAGCGTGTGCAGGACGTCAGCCTTGTCGTGGTCACTCGCCACAACGGGCTAACGGTCGCGGAAGTGACCGACCTGCGCCGCAAGATGCGTGCGGCCGGCGCCGGCTTCAACGTTACGAAGAACCGGCTCGCTCGTATTGCTCTTAAAGGCAGCCAGTTTGAGAATCTGGACGGACTCTTCAAAGGTCCGACTGCGATCGCCTATTCGCGCGATCCGGTGGCGGCGGCCAAGGTGGCCACCGACTATGCCAAGGCCAACGACAAGCTTCAAGTCTTGGGCGCCGGTCTCGGCAGTCAGGTTCTCGGTCCCGAAGGCGTGCTGGCCCTGGCCAAACTGCCGTCGCTGGACGAACTGCGCGCAGGTTTGCTCGGCATGATCACAACACCGGCAACTCGCATTGCAGGTATTCTGCAAGCGCCGGGTGGCCAGATTGCTCGTGTGCTGTCGGCCTACGCCAACAAAGAAGAGGCGGAAGCGCCTGGCGAAGCGGCCTGATTCACTATTCCATATCCCGAAAAGTTCACGTCCTGGAGTTGACAGATGTCGAAGTTGGATAAGCTTGTTGATGAGTTGTCGGCGTTGACCGTGATTGAGGCCGCCGAGTTGTCGAAGATGCTGGAAGAGAAGTGGGGCGTTTCGGCTGCTGCTCCGGTTGCCGCCGCTGCTGCTCCGGTTGCCGCTGCCGCTGCTCCTGTTGAAGAGCAGACCGAGTTCAATGTCATTCTGGCGGCGGCCGGTGACAAGAAGATCAACGTCATTAAGGAAGTCCGTGCAATCACCGGCCTGGGCTTGAAAGAAGCCAAGGATCTGGTTGAAGGTGCGCCGAAGTCCGTTAAGGATGGCGTTTCTAAGGAAGATGCTGCGAAGATCAAGAAGCAGCTTGAAGATGCCGGCGCAACGATCGAAGTTAAGTAACTTGCGCTTGGGTATGCTGAGATAGTGTTCGTAACGCCGGACGGTGACGGGCCTGAACGTGGCCTCGTTGCCGGCCGGTATTTGCGCCTTCCGCAAGCTCTGCGGAGTCGATTCGATCTACGGTTGGGGGACATCCATGGCTAAATCCTTTACGGGACGGAAGCGTGTTCGGAGAAGTTTCGGGCGCATCCCGGAAGTCACCCAGATGCCGAACCTCATTGAGGTTCAACGGAGTTCTTACGATCATTTCTTGCAAATGGACGTGCAGCCCGAAAAGCGCGTCAATCTAGGATTGCAGGAAGTCTTCCGATCGGTATTTCCGATCAGAGATTTCTCCGATCGCGCCGTGCTCGATTTCGTTAAGTACGAGCTTGAACAGCCGAAATATGATGTCGAGGAATGCCAGCAGCGCGGGATGACCTTCGCTGCGCCGCTTAAAGTCACACTGCGGCTTTCGGTGTTCGACATAGAAGAAGATACCGGCCTGCGCTCAATTCATGACATTAAAGAGCAGGACGTCTACATGGGCGATATGCCTCTGATGACGGCTAACGGTACCTTTGTTATCAACGGCACCGAGCGTGTGATCGTGTCACAGATGCACCGCTCGCCCGGTGTATTTTTCGATCACGACAAGGGCAAGACCCACAGCTCCGGTAAATATTTATTTGCCGCGCGGGTAATTCCTTACCGCGGCTCTTGGCTTGACTTCGAGTTTGATGCTAAGGACTTGGTTTATGTTCGTATCGATCGGCGCCGCAAGCTGCCGGCGACGACCTTGCTCTTCGCGCTTGACGGGGCGGAAACCGAAAAGCTGCGCGCCGGCCGGCGCGAGCCTCTTGCGCCTTACGAAGCGCAGGGCATGTCAAAAGAAGAAATTCTTTCCACGTTTTACGGCAGCATTGAGTATTGCCGAGTTGCAAACGGCTGGAAGACCCCGTTTGATGCCGAACGTCTAAAAAATGTTAAGCTGGTTTCAGACTTGATCGATGCGGCAACAGGTCAAGTCGTGGCTGCGGCCGGGACCAAGATCACGCCGCGCTTTGCGCGCAAGCTGATTGATCAGGGCCTGACCGAGCAACTGGTGTCAACGGAAGAACTGACCGGCCGTTATCTTGCGGTCGATCTGATCAACGAAAAGACCGGTGAAGTTTATTACGAAGCCGGTGATGAACTGACTCTGGCCGCGATTGAAAAACTGGAGAAGGCGGGCATTTCGGAAATTCCGGTTTTGGCCATCGACCATATTAATATCGGTTCCTACATACGAAACACCATGGCGGCCGATCGGAACGCCAGCCGAGAAGACGCGCTGATCGATATTTATCGGGTAATGCGCCCGGGCGAACCGCCGACGCTTGAATCGGCCGAAGCGTTGTTCCAGGGACTGTTTTTCGATTCGGAACGCTATGATCTGTCGGCGGTCGGCCGGGTCAAGATGAATGCCCGGCTTGGCTTTGAGACCAATGATCAAGTGCGCGTTCTGCGCAAGATGGACGTTCTGGAAATCTTGAAGGTCCTGGTCAGCCTCAAGGATGGTCGCGGCGAAATCGATGATATTGATCATCTCGGCAATCGGCGCGTGCGTTCGGTCGGCGAGCTAATGGAGAATCAGTATCGGGTCGGTCTGCTGCGGATGGAGCGCGCGATTCGCGAGCGCATGTCTTCGGTTGAAATTGACACGGTCATGCCGCACGATTTGATCAATGCCAAGCCGGCGGCGGCGGCAGTTCGCGAGTTTTTTGGCTCGTCGCAGTTGTCACAGTTCATGGATCAGACCAACCCGCTTTCGGAAATCACTCATAAGCGCCGCTTGTCGGCACTCGGGCCGGGCGGCTTGACCCGCGAACGCGCCGGTTTCGAGGTGCGAGACGTCCATCCGACCCATTACGGCCGTATTTGTCCGATTGAAACGCCGGAAGGTCCGAATATCGGCCTGATCAACAGTCTGGCGACTTACGCTCGGGTTAACCAATATGGCTTTATCGAAAGCCCGTATCGGAAAGTTATCGACCTTCGTGTTACGGATGAGGTTGTGTATCTGTCGGCAATGGAAGAGGGCAAATACACGGTTGCCCAGGCCAACGCCGAGCTGGACGAGAATAATCGCTTCTCGGCTGATTTGGTCAGCTGCCGTAAGGGCGGCGATTATTTGATGGTTAAGCCCGAAGTCATCGATTTGATTGACGTTTCTCCGAAACAGTTGGTATCGGTGGCGGCGGCGCTGATCCCGTTCCTGGAAAACGACGACGCCAACCGCGCGTTGATGGGTTCGAACATGCAGCGGCAGGCAGTGCCGTTACTTCAGGCCGACGCACCGCTGGTCGGCACCGGTATGGAGGCTACGGTTGCGCGCGACTCCGGGGTTGCCATCGTTGCGCGCCGCTCGGGAGTCATCGATCAGATTGACGCAACTCGTATTGTTATTCGGGCCACTGAAGACACCAACGCCGCCGCGCCCGGGGTTGATATCTACAATCTTCTGAAATTCCAACGCTCCAACCAAAACACCTGTATTACCCAGCGTCCGTTGGTGAAGGTCGGCGATATTGTTGCAGCCGGCGATATCATTGGTGACGGTCCTTCGACTCAACTTGGTGAGTTGGCGCTCGGACGTAATGTGCTTGTCGCGTTTATGCCCTGGAACGGCTACAACTTTGAAGACTCGATATTGATCAGCGAGCGTATCGTTCGTGACGATGTGTTCACCTCGATCCATATCGAAGAATTCGAGATCATGGCTCGTGATACAAAACTGGGCCAGGAAGAGATCACGCGCGATATTCCGAATGTCGGTGAAGAAGCGCTGAAGAACCTCGACGAAGCCGGTATTGTTTATATCGGGGCGGAAGTAAAGCCGGGCGATATTCTGGTCGGTAAGGTCACGCCGAAGGGCGAAAGCCCGATGACCCCTGAAGAAAAGCTATTGCGTGCGATCTTTGGTGAAAAGGCCAGTGATGTTCGCGATACGTCCTTGCGGCTGCCGCCGGGCGTGGCGGGAACCGTGGTTGATGTTCGCGTCTTTTCACGCCGCGGTGTCGACAAGGATGAGCGCGCAATGCAGATTGAGCGCGCGCAAATCGAAAAACTTGCCAAAGACAGAGACGATGAAAAGGCGATCCTTGAACGAAGCTTCTATAATCGCCTGAAAGAAATTCTGCTGGGACAGGTTGTTGTTAGCGGTCCGCGTCACTTCCAAACGACGGGGAAACCGTTAACTGAGGCCGAGTTAAAGCCGTTCTCGCATGGACAGTGGCGCCAGATCAGCGTCGAGGGCGAGCAGGTGATGGAAGATATCGAGTCGATGGGCCGTGTCTTCGACGACTCGATCGAAGCTCTTAAGGCTCGTTTCGAGAACAAGGTCGAAAAGCTGCAACGCGGTGATGAATTGCCGCCCGGCGTGATGAAGATGGTTAAGGTCTTTGTCGCGGTGAAACGTAAGCTGCAACCCGGCGACAAGATGGCGGGTCGTCACGGCAACAAGGGTGTGGTTTCAAAGATTATCCCGATTGAGGATATGCCCTATCTTGAGGATGGGCGTCCGGTTGATTTGGTGTTGAACCCGTTGGGCGTGCCATCGCGCATGAATGTCGGGCAGATTCTGGAGACTCATCTTGGCTGGGCTTCGGCCGGGCTCGGGCGGCAAATCGGGGACATTCTTGACAGAATTCGTCTAAGCCAGAAGGGGCGTGGCGGCACCAATCCTGCCGATCCCGATACTTTGCGGACCCGACTCAAGACGATCTACGGCGATCGATGCTACGCCGAAGATATCGCCGATCTCGACAATGACGAGTTGATGGAACTTGGCGGTAATTTGCGTATTGGCGTGCCGTTCGCCACGCCGGTGTTCGACGGGGCGCGTGAAGATGATATTTGCGCTATGCTGGAACAGGCCGGACTGAACCGCTCGGGTCAGGTAACTTTGATTGATGGCCGGACCGGCGAAGAGTTTGATCGCAAAGTTACGGTCGGTTATATCTATATGCTGAAGCTGCATCATCTTGTCGACGACAAGATCCATGCCCGTTCCATTGGTCCGTACAGTTTGGTTACTCAGCAACCCCTGGGCGGTAAGGCCCAATTCGGTGGTCAGCGCTTCGGTGAAATGGAAGTGTGGGCTCTTGAAGCATACGGTGCCGCGTACACTTTGCAGGAAATGTTGACCGTTAAGTCGGATGACGTCTCCGGGCGGACAAAGGTGTACGAAGCGATCGTACGGGGTGATGATAACTTTGAGTCCGGCATTCCGGAGTCTTTTAACGTGCTTGTTAAAGAACTTCGTTCGCTCGGGCTTAATGTTGAGCTGAACCAGCGTACGCTTTGATAGAAATCGTTGCCGCGGTAGAATGATCGAAGCAGGAGCGAACACATGAACGAGTTGATGAACATCTTCGGCCCGGTGGCCGGATCTCAGAGCTTCGATCAGATCCGTATTTCTATTGCCAGCCCGGAGCGGATACGCTCCTGGTCGTTCGGTGAAATCAAGAAACCGGAGACCATCAACTACCGGACCTTTAAACCGGAACGAGACGGCTTGTTCTGCGCACGCATCTTCGGACCGATCAAGGATTATGAATGCTTGTGCGGTAAGTACAAGCGCATGAAGTATCGTGGCATTATTTGCGAAAAGTGCGGGGTTGAAGTAACTTTATCCAAGGTCCGGCGCGAACGCATGGGCCATATTGAGCTGGCTTCTCCGGTCGCGCATATCTGGTTCCTGAAGTCTTTGCCGAGCCGCATCGGTTTGCTGCTTGACATGACCCTGAAAGACCTGGAGCGAATTCTTTATTTCGAGTCTTATGTAGTGATTGAGCCGGGCTTGACCCCGCTTAAACTGCATCAGTTGCTGAATGAAGAAGAGTTCGTCATTGCCCAGGACGAGTATGGTGAAGACGCCTTTACCGCATCGATCGGGGCTGAAGCGTTGCGGATCATGCTGTCCGCACTCGATCTTGATCAGGAAAAATTGAACTGCCGCGAAGAGTTGCGCGACACTAACTCCGAAGCCAAGCGCAAGAAACTTGTTAAGCGGCTGAAGCTGATCGAAGCCTTCATGGAGAGCCAGTCTCGTCCCGAGTGGATGATCCTGGAAGTGGTTCCGGTGATTCCGCCCGAGTTACGGCCGCTGGTACCGCTCGATGGCGGGCGATTCGCAACGTCCGATCTTAATGATTTATACCGCCGCGTAATCAATCGTAACAACCGCTTGAAGCGCTTGATCGAGTTGAAGGCGCCCGACATCATCGTGCGCAATGAAAAGCGCATGTTGCAAGAAGCGGTTGACGCGTTATTTGATAACGGTCGACGCGGCCGTGTTATCACCGGCGCCAATAAGCGTCCGCTCAAGTCATTGTCCGACATGCTGAAGGGCAAGCAGGGCCGGTTCCGTCAGAACTTGCTGGGCAAACGCGTCGATTACTCCGGGCGCTCGGTGATCGTGGTCGGTCCTGAACTGAAATTGCACCAGTGCGGTCTGCCGAAGAAGATGGCGCTTGAGCTATTCAAGCCGTTTATATATGCCAAGCTTGAGCTTTACGGCATGGCGTCGACCATCAAGGCGGCTAAGCGCATGGTGGAAAAGGAGCGGCCAGAGGTTTGGGATATTCTCGAAGAAGTTATTCGCGAACATCCTGTCATGCTTAACCGGGCGCCCACTTTGCATCGCCTCGGCATTCAGGCGTTCGAACCCGTGCTGATCGAGGGTAAGGCGATTCAGCTGCATCCGTTGGTTTGTACGGCCTTTAATGCCGACTTCGACGGCGATCAAATGGCGGTCCATGTGCCACTTTCACTTGAGGCGCAGCTTGAAGCGCGCGTCTTGATGATGTCTACCAACAATATTTTGTCGCCGGCTAACGGTAAGCCGATTATTGTGCCCTCTCAAGATATTGTGCTCGGGCTTTACTATATCTCGATGGAGCGCGCAGGCGAGCCGGGCGAGAATATGGCCTTTGTCAATATCGGCGAGATTCAGCAAGCCCTCGATGCCAAGGTCTTGAGTCTGCACGCCAAAGTACAGGCGCGCTACCACACGGTTGATAGCGAAAGTAAACCGATAACGGTTCGGGTTCACACCACGCCCGGCCGCATGCTGTTGTCGGAAATATTGCCGCGCCATCCGGCCGTTACCTTTGATATGATTAACCGCGTGCTGACGAAGAAAGACATTACCAACGTCATCGACACGGTTTATCGCCATTGCGGCCAAAAAGAGACGGTGATTTTTGCTGACCGCCTGATGAAGCTCGGGTTCAGCCAAGCCTGTCGGGCCGGAATTTCTTTCGGCAAGGATGATCTTGTTATTCCGCCGGCAAAGGAAGCTCTGGTAAATGATGCCCGCAGCCGGGTCAAAGAATACGAGCAGCAATACCAGGACGGCTTGATTACACAGGGCGAGAAATACAACAAGGTGGTCGACGTTTGGTCAGAATGTACCGAAAAAGTTGCCCAAGAGATGATGAAGGGCATTTCGGACACGACCAAAGCCGGGCGCCATGTTAATGCGGTTTACATGATGGCCCACTCGGGCGCCCGTGGTTCGGCGGCCCAGATCAAACAGTTGGCCGGTATGCGCGGCTTGATGGCTAAGCCGTCCGGTGAAATCATCGAGACCCCGATTATTTCGAACTTCAAAGAAGGCCTGACCGTTTTGGAGTACTTCAACTCCACTCACGGTGCGCGTAAGGGGCTGGCGGACACGGCGTTGAAGACCGCAAACTCGGGTTACTTGACCCGGCGTTTGGTGGACGTGGCGCAGGACGCCATTATTGTCGAAAATGACTGCGGAACCCGGAAGGGCATTACGGTCAAGGCGGTTATTGATGGTGGTGAAGTCATATCGCCCTTGGCGGAACGGATACTTGGCCGTTCGGCGTCGATTGACATCACCGATCGCTTAACCGGTGAAGTCATTATTGCTGCGGGCGTCCTGATCGAGGAGGCAGAGGTTGAATTGATCGAGCGAGCCGGCATCGACTCGGTCTTGATTCGCTCGGTGTTGACCTGTGAAACCAAAGATGGCGTGTGCGCGGCCTGCTACGGGCGCGATCTTGCGCGGGGCACGACCGTCAATGTCGGCGAGGCTGTCGGCGTTATTGCCGCCCAGTCGATCGGCGAACCGGGTACGCAGCTGACCATGCGTACCTTCCATATCGGTGGCGCGGCCCAGCGCGGTGCCGAGCAAAGCCAGGTTGAAGCCTCGCTTGACGCAACGGTCCGCATCAACAACCGCAATATCGTGCTTAACAGCAGCAATGTTCCGGTGGTGATGGGCCGTAACTGCGAGGTGGTGCTGCTTGACGACGCCGGCCGCGAGCGCGCCCGTCATCGCGTGCCTTACGGCGCCAAGCTGCTTGCCGACGAGGGCGCGAAAGTGACACGCGGCCAAAGATTGGCGGAGTGGGATCCCTATACCCTGCCGATCATCACCGAACGTGAAGGTACCGCCCACTATGTCGATCTTGTGGAAGGCATCTCGGTTCGTGAAGTGGTCGATGAGGCCACCGGCATTTCATCCAAGGTTGTCGTGGATTGGCGCCAGCAACCACGGGGCGCCGATCTGAAGCCGCGCATCGTGTTGCTTGACTCTGCGGGCGAGGTGATGAAGCTCCCCAACGGACTTGAGGCGCGTTACTTCATGTCGGTTGATGCTATTCTGTCCGTCGAGAACAACTCTCATGTCAAAGGCGGCGACACGCTGGCCCGTATTCCTCGTGAGTCTTCAAAGACGCGCGATATTACGGGTGGTTTGCCGCGCGTTGCTGAATTGTTTGAAGCGCGGCGGCCTAAAGACTTCGCCATTATTTCCGAGCTTGATGGTCGCGTTGAGTTCGGTAAGGATTACAAGACCAAGCGCCGCATTGTGGTCCGCAATGAAGAAACCGGTGACGAGCGCGAATATCTGATCCCCAAGGGCAAGCATATCAGCGTGCAGGAGGGCGATTATGTCGTCCGCGGCGACTTGCTGATGGACGGCAACCCGGTGCCGCATGACATTTTGGCGGTGATGGGTGTCGAAGCGCTGGCCAACTACCTGATTAATGAGATTCAGGAAGTTTACCGGTTGCAGGGCGTGAAGATCAACGACAAGCACATCGAAGTGATTGTCCGCCAAATGCTGCAAAAAGTTGAGATCGACGACGGCGGTGAGACCACCTTCCTGGTCGGCGAGCAAGTCGATCGCGATGAGTTCGATGAGGAAAACTACAAGGCGATCCGTGAGAACCTGAAAGTGGCGACGGCCAAGCCGGTGCTTCAGGGTATTACGAAGGCCAGCTTGCAGACTCGCTCGTTCATCTCGGCCGCGTCGTTCCAGGAAACCACCAGGGTGTTGACTGAAGCGGCGGTTTCGGGCCGGGTTGATAATCTGGAAGGGTTGAAGGAAAACGTTATTGTCGGTCGCCTGATTCCGGCCGGTACCGGTTCGGTCGTTAATCGCCTGAAGCTGATTGCAGCCGAACGTGACCGCACGGCTGAGTTGTCGAGTGAGACACCTTCGTTGACCGGGCCGATCCTCGAGGGCACGGAGCCCTGAGCCTTCCCGTATCGCCAATATAAAAAAGCCCCGTCGGGAAACCGGCGGGGCTTTTTCGTTACTTACGGTTCAGGTGATGCGGTTCAGGTGATTGCAGCGTTGCTCTCAAATACTTTCAAAAATACTCTCAAACCAAAAACTCTTACACGGGTTTCCGAGATGTCTTTCGAAAACCCGTGTATTTACCTGCAATTACGCGGTATCAGGCGGCGACGGTATCGGCAACCTCACGGAAGGCCGGGATCTGGTCGAAGTTCATGTACCGGTAAATATCGGCGGTCTTCTGGTTAAGCACGGTTACCTTTTCCAGATATTCGGCCACGGTGGGAATCTTACCGGTCAGCGCACACACCGCCGCCAATTCGGCGGAACCAAGATAGACCCGGGTGTCGATGCCGAGCCGATTCGGGAAGTTGCGGGTCGAGGTCGACATTGCGGTCGAGCCCTTGCGCACTTGCGCCTGATTGCCCATGCACAAGGAGCAACCGGGCATTTCCATACGAGCACCCGCCTTACCGAGCACGCTGTAATAGCCTTCTTCGGTCAGGATCATGGCGTCCATTTTGGTCGGGGGCGCAATCCACAGCCGGGTCGGAATATCCGATGTCCCGCCCAAGACTTTGGCCGCGGCGCGGAAATGCCCGATATTGGTCATGCACGAGCCGATAAAGACTTCGTCGATCTTGTCGCCCGCGACTTCGGACAACAGCTTGACGTCGTCCGGATCATTCGGGCAGGCGACGATCGGCTCTTTAATATCGGCCAGATCGATTTCAATGACTGCGGCATATTCGGCATCGGCATCGGGCGCCAGCAAGTTCGGTGCGGCAATCCAATCTTGCATCGCCTTAATCCGGCGCTCCAGCGTGCGACGGTCAAGGTACCCGTTGGCAATCATCCACTTCATAAGGGTGATGTTCGAGCGCATATACTCGATGATCGGCTCTTTATTGAGCCGCACCGTGCAAGCCGCCGCCGAACGCTCGGCCGAAGCGTCGGAAAGCTCGAACGCCTGCTCAACCTTCAAATCGGGCAGGCCCTCGATTTCGAGAATCCGGCCGGAGAACAGGTTTTTCTTGCCCTTCTTTTCGACGGTCAGCAGGCCCTGACGGATGGCATACAGCGGAATCGCATTGACCAGATCACGCAAGGTGACGCCCGGCTGCATGGTGCCCTTGAACCGCACCAGCACGCTTTCCGGCATGTCGAGCGGCATCACGCCGGTCGCGGCGGCAAACGCGACCAGACCGGAGCCGGCCGGGAACGAAATCCCGATCGGGAACCGGGTGTGCGAGTCGCCCCCGGTACCGACGGTGTCGGGCATCAGCAGACGGTTGAGCCACGAGTGAATCACGCCGTCACCCGGCCGCAGCGCAACACCGCCACGGGTCGAGATAAAGGCCGGTAGCTCCTTGTGGGTCAGCACATCGACCGGTTTGGGATAGGCCGCGGTGTGACAGAAGGACTGCATGACCAGATCGGCCGAGAAGCCCAGGCACGCCAGATATTTC
>JBAWVF010000022.1:0-33911 GCA_037147415.1 Rhodospirillaceae bacterium
CCGCCGCCGTGGGCGTCATGACCGCCGCCGTGTCCACCCCCATGGCCCCCGCCATGACCGCCGCCGTGGGCGTCATGGCCGTGTCCGCCGCCGTGCCCACCGTGTCCGCCGTGACCATGACCGCCATGACCATGCGCATCGCCCCAAACCGGCGCCATCAGGGTGTGGTAGGTGATCGGCCAGGAGTTGGTGCGATAATAGTGGACGCACATGGTCAGCACCAACAGCGTCCAGAAATTCAGCAGGTTGAGCAGCCACAGCACCAAGCAAACGCCGAAGATGGTCATGTAGCAGGACCAGATCGCGAGCGCCGTGGCATAGAGGATCCCGCGCCAAGCTCCGAACGAATGCCATGTGTTCAGCGCGCGCAGCACCACCAGCCCGAAACAAACCACGCCGGCGGTCAGCGCCAAGCTGACATTCATGTCCGAACCTTGAAAGCTGAGATGACTCAGCGCCGGCTCGAGATAGTAATTAAACGGATTAACCCGGTCGAGCAGGAAGGTCGAATAAGACAGATTCCACGGCCCGTCGGCCCGGAAAATATTGTCGACCGTAAAGAATTCCTCTTCGAGATTGTAATAAACCATGGCGCCGCCGAACGCCGCTCCGGCAAAAATCGGCAAGGTCCACGCCGATTGAGTCAGAAACATTCCGGCATTATCAATCTTCGGCAGCCAACGGGCTCCGAAGATCATCGGCAGATAAATGATAATGAGGATGCTGAGGGCTTTGGCGAAAAAAGTGCCGGCGGCCATGCTGAAATGGACAATATCCATCGATTCCCATCCGTTGGAAAAGGATGCATTCCCCCGGATCGATCAACCGGACACGGTAGCGAATTGCCACTGCTCCCGAAAGCTCCCGACCGGGGCCTGCACCGGGCACGACGCCTTACACGACGAAAACCTGTTATACTTTATAACCGCTCGCGCTCGCTTGTCGAGCCCCCATTACCAGCCCCGGGGTAGGTTTTGCCCGGATAGGCCCCGGGGATTGGTCTCGCGCCGATTCGCGACCGTTTTTTCGGCCGGCTTTCTCTCAGCCGGCTTTCTTTCAACGGAACGGCGCAAGCACACCCCGGCCCCCGGCTCGCATAACCGCGCAGCCGCCGGCAAGGGCAAAACGAATCACGACAGCAACCGGATAACGGGAACCCGAGCCGGGCCACCCGAAAACCGGTGACTTGACCGTCCGAGTTCAGGCGATTTCCCTGAACCACTTGCGGGTGCCGATCGGCGGAATCAAATTGCTGCGACCCGGCTTCCAATCATTCTCAAGCATCATCTGCTTAAGCCGACGCTTGGCTTCCAGTTCACTGACATGCCCGCTGGAGAGCTGCCGGTAAATCGAAATACCGTGGCGGAATTCGTTGGGGCCGATGCTGCCGTCATTGGCGGCAAAAGCTTGCATGATTTCCTTGACCAGCTTATCGACGTCTTTCTCAAAGATGAAATCGTTCTCGGATGCAACCGACATCAATATCGAGCGCGCATCTTCCAACGGGATCTCAAAACGAGTCACGCCTTCGCCTAGAATCTTTCTTTCCCGATCGCGGGATAGATACTTCTCATCAAACACCTGGAGCTTGATGTACTCCGCATATCGTCTTCTGACATCGTCCGCAACGGTCATCTTACGTCCTCAACTGGATCTCGACTTTAATGAAAATCCTTGACGGCGCCCGCAAGCGGCTCTCGATGAGACGGGGTGCGCCCCCTTATGGCGATAGGCCGATAGTCCATATACTTCAGTCATTCATACCACGACTAATCAGACTGTCAAGTTGGCACGTACAGTTTCGAACTATGGTTGAGGGGACGGCTGCTGTTTTGACATACGAACGGGATACGCCGGTATGGCTGGCGGCGAGGGTGAGGGGGGCCCGGACAAGCAGTTGGCACATCATGCTTTTTGCTTGACGGATGCGGGGTTGCAGCTAGGCTGTGTCCGGTCTCCGAGCGGCCGCATGTCGGAGAAAGATGAATGTACGTGTTTTTTTCGAGTTTTCCGATAGCAGCAGCCGGTCGGCCCCGGATGCACGGAGGCTGCTCGTGACCGCGATGACCCGTTTACTCTCAACTGCCGTGATCATGGCCGCCGTGTTTACGGCTCTGTCCGCTGCTCCGGCGTGTGCCGCGCGGCCCGAACCGGCCGTACTCGGCGAGCTGGCCGTACTCGACGGGCCGGTCGCCGCGGCCGGAGACTTGTGGGACAGCCTGCGGGCCGGAACCTTCGGGGCGCTGGAGTACGGGGTGTCGACCGTGCGCTCCTTGACCGGGTGGCTGATCGGAAGCGGACCCGCCGAGCCGTCCGGGGGAGACGAGGGGCATGGTTTGCTCAATATGTCGGACAAGGAGTTTCGTGAATTCGACGGCGCGGTTCGGGCGGCCGGCTATGGGCTTCAGGGTTGCAGCTTCGGTCTGGACGGCTCGACGGTCGAGCTTAATTTCGACTTCGAGCGCGTGATTTCCGAACGCGAACGGGCTGATTTGCGCCGTATGCTCGATCAACAGAACGGCCCGGCCGGTTTGGCGCGCCGCAGTATCATTCTGGCTTTGCTTGATGCCACCCGCTATGTCGATGCGCCACCGGCCAGCGGCTATCGGTTGGCGGGGGTTTGGATGCGGCCGGGCACGCCGCCGGACGTACGTGTCAGGTTCCGGCGAATCAAGCCCTGAAACGGGGGAATAGCTTATGATCGTACCGGCATGGATCAATCCGTCTTTCCAAGTGCTGGAGCACGGAACGGTCTTCGATTGGGCGAGTATCAACGCGGTTGCGGAACGGCTGGAGCCGGAGCTGCCGTTAGGCAGCCGGGTGGCCGTGACCGCACGCTCGGTCTCGACCCTGATTGCGGCGTTGGTGGCGGCGCAACGAGTCGGTGTCGAGCTGGTCTTGCTGCGCGGCGCAATGTCGCGTTTTGCCGGGGCCAGCGTCCAGATCAGCCATGCCGGCAAGTTGGTGCGGCTCGGCCCCGGTATGTCGGTGAATGCCGAAAAATTCGCCATGCTGATTCCGACTTCGGGCACCACCGGCGAGCCGAAATTGATTCGCCAGGACTTTATCCGGTTGATCAGCCGGGTTCGCGGCAGCCACAATAGCGACTCGCGGTGGCTGCTGACCCATGAACCGACCTCGTTCGGCGGGCTTCAGGTCATTTTGGCCGCGATCAGTGCCGGCGCCCGGCTGGTGGCGGCGCCCGGTGCCGACAGTACCGAACTGGCCCGGCTGGCGCTCGAACACCGGGTTTCCCATATCAGTGCTACCCCCAGTGTCTGGCGTACGCTGTTGGCGGCGTTCGGAACCAACCGGCCGCCGCTGCGGATGGCGACGTTGGGGGGCGACATCACCGACCAGCCTCTGCTTGATCGTCTGGTCGCCAGCTTTCCCGGTATCAGGCTGCGTCAGGTCTATGCCTCGAGCGAAGCCGGGGTCGTGTTCACGGTTATGGACGGCAAGGCCGGTTTTCCGGCCGATTGGCTTGAGTGCGGGGTCGAGGATGTCGAATTGCGCATCCGGGGCGGCGTGCTTCAGGTGCGTACACCCCGGGCGATGGTCGGCTTTGCCGATGGCGGGGCGGTTCCGATGACCCGTGACGGCTGGCTGATCACCGGCGATCTGGTCGAGCGTGCCGGAGAGCGTGTGCTGTTCACCGGCCGCATCGAAACCGTGGTCGATATCAACGGGGCCAAGGTGTCCCCGGCCAAGGCCGAGGTTGCCATCCTGGAGGTTCCGGGCGTGGCCGACGTGCTGGTTGCCGCGGTTCCCGACGACAATGGCGGCGATGTTCTGGCCGCCACGGTTGCGATTAAGCCGGGTACCGACATCCATGTGTTGCGAGAGCGCATCCGGCGCCATTTGGAAACCCGGCTGGCTCCGGCCGAGCGTCCTTGGCAAATCTATTTTGCCAATCATGTCGAGCTGGCGCTGTCGGGCAAGAAGGTGCGCGCCACCGCCTTTCAATTCGCCGGAGCTTCGCCGACCCGCCCGCATTAAGGGATAACCGGGCGCCCGCAGCCGGATTTGGTTTTATTTGCGGGCGAACTCAACCAGATACCGGGCCAGCGCGCCGAATACGGTGCGCCGTGCCGCCTCCGGTAGCCACATCACGAACGGGCCGGGATTGCAGTCGAGATAACACAGCCGTCCGTCCGGGCCTTCGATCGCGTCCCAGGCCGCGTAATGCAGGCCGAGGAAGCGGTTGGCCCGTACGATCGCGGCCGCTTCGTCGGGGGCAAGATCAGTCTCGATAAAATCCTTGGCATCGGTGCGTGAATCGATGCCCTCACCGATGATGCGCAAGGCCAGCACCATGCGGTCGCCGACCACATGGATGCGCAAGGTCGGTCCCTTGATCCGTTCCTGAAACAAGGCCGGGCAGGTGCGCAGCTCTTCCAGCCGCGCGCGGTCGCCGGGACCGACCGCCCGGGTCGAGCCGATCCCGATCATCGGCTTGATCACCGCGTCGTCGACCTCGTCGAGAAAGCGGCGGGCGCTTTCGGGATCGTCGGTGGTCAGGCTGCGCGGGACCGAGAACCCGGCATCGCGCAGCTTTTCATAGAACTGGCTTTTGCTGTTATGATCGACATAAGCGGTCGTCAGCCGGTTGACCACCAGCTTACCCCGGGCCGCTTGATGCTCGAAGAATGCAATGGTTGCGGCATTGAAAAGCTGTTCGCGCAGAAAGCTCGTCCGGTATTCGGCATGACTTAGCGCATTCAGCACCGGCGGCAGGGTCGGCAGCGTGCGCGGGGCCGTGCAGCGGATATGCATGGCGCGAATGTCGGTGAAATCGACGCCGCCCCAACGGGCGCCATCACCCTCTAAACTGAACTCCGGCTGCGTCGACTCGGTGAGAGAGCCGCCGAGCCGCATGTCGAGGGCAATCGGGGTGCCGCCGGCGGCAGCGACCGCTGTAGCGATCTCGGCAAGCTGAGCACTGTTTTTATCGGCGAACAGAGCAATCCGGACGGACATCGGCATCAGCTTTCCGTTTTATCGTGATGAATACACAAAAAAGGGCGGGGATGCCGCAAGGCACCCCCGTCCCCGATCGTCGGTCCCGAATATATCCGCTTTTCCAGTGAAAACCGACGTTGCCGGCACCGGCCGCACCGAAAGAGCGAATCCGAGGCTTACGAATTAATGTTGATCGAGCCGATCGAGGTGTTATCGCTGACGTCGCCACCAGCGGCGCCGATCGCACCGGCTCCGGCTCCGGCGCTGCCGCCGAGACCGGCGCCAAAGCCGGCCGCGAACGCGCCCTGGCCCTGAGCATAGCCCGAGCCGCTGCCGAAGCCGCTGCCGGCCATGGCGCCAGCGCCCGACCCGGCGCCGCCCATTGCATCGCCGCCCGATTTACCGCTCTGGCTAACGCTCGTGTTTGAAGTGCTCATGAGAAAGACTCCCTGTTTTGGATGTATGAGTGAGAAATCGGAGCAGGGCTGCCGAAAGGCGGCCCGGTTTCGAATTACGAATTGATGCTGATCGAACCGATCGAGGTGTTGTCGCTGACGTCGCCGCCAACCGCACCGGCCGCACCGGCTCCGGCGAACCCGCTACCGCCGGCACCGATGCCCGCACCGGCCGCGAACGAGCCCATGCCGCTCGCTTGGCCATAGCCCGACCCGCCGCCGCCGCCGCCCATGGCGCCGGCGCCCGCACCGGCGAAGCCCATCGCATCGCCACCCGACTTACCGCTTTGGCTGACGCTGGTGCTGGTGTTGCTGCCGCTGCCGCCGCCACAAGATCCCATATTCATGAGTCTGATCCTATTTAAAAGAGTTTGGTCGAAAAGCCTGAAACGGGCTTACGAACGGATGTTGATCGAACCGATCGAGGTGTTGTCGCTGACGTCGCCGCCAACCGCACCGGCCGCACCGGCTCCGGCGAACCCGCTACCGCCGACACCGGCACCGAGACCGGCTGCGAACGAGCCCATGCCGCTCGCTGAACCCTGGCCATAGCCGCCGCCGCCGCCGCCCATGGCGCCGGCGCCCGCACCGGCGAAGCCCGCCGCATCGCCACCCGACTTGCCGCTCTGATTAACGCTGGTATCTGTCGTGCTCATGACTGGCTCCCGAATCGTGTTAGTCGTCTTCTCGGAAAACGAGCGGGCGACCGAAGCCGCCCGCACTCGAATTACGAGTTGATGTTGATCGAACCGATCGAGGTGTTGTCACTGACGTCGCCGCCGACGGCGCCCGCAGCACCCGCACCCGCACCCGCATTACCGCCGGCCCCGATGCCGACGCCGATCGGATCGGCATTCCACACCGCGGCCGAGCCGCTGCCGTAGCCGCCGCCGCCCATGGCACCGGCGCCCGCACCGGCGAAGCCCACCGCATCGCCACCCGACTTACCGCTTTGATTAACGCTTGTACCGGTCGTGCTCATGATAAGCTCCCGTTTTAAAGTGGATCGAAATGAGAATTACGAATTGATATTGATCGAGCCGATCGAAGTATTGTCGCTGACGTCGCCGCCGACCGCACCCGCCGCACCGGCACCGGCTCCGGCATTGCCGCCGAGCCCGACACCCGCACCGGCCGCGAAAGAGCCCGGGCCCGAAGCAAAACCGGAGCCGTAACCACCGCCGCCGCCGGCCATGGCGCCTGCGCCCGCACCGGCAAAGCCCAATGCATCGCCACCCGACTTACCGCTTTGATTGACGCTGGTGCCTGTATTGCTGCTCATGACATGCTCCCGTTTCAGGATTAATAGAATAACGAATCGCGAAGTAAGATTGCTTGAACTGATCACATTATTGCCGCTGCCGTCTTAACCGTTTGCCTCGACAATGGTTCGGTTCATATCTGAGTTATAAGCAAGCGCCGTGCCATTATGCTTGCTGCGGCGCCCGAAATGCCCGGCCCGTTGAAAATCAATCGTTTTGTGACAAGGATGTCAGCCGGTGGTCGGTCGGAAGCGAAAAGCCGAAAGCGCTGCTTGTCTATAATTACAGGACTTTGTCTAGTATAACTGGACGACAGCGGGACTGACATTTTTGCCACATAAGAAGAGAAGACTTACCGGTTAAACGGCTCGCGTACCGGAACTCATTCTGCCCAACCGGCGCGGATTTTGTTATCCTCTCGGGAAGAGCGCCGTTTCGCCCGGCCGATCTTGTCTGGATGAGTCTCCCGATGACCGAACCTGCTGCCTTCCGGTTAGAATTTTCCGGTCTGTCCGATGTCGGGCGTTCGCGCTCACGTAATGAAGACAGCTTCGATATCAATTGCGAGGCCGGTTTGGCGCTCGTGTGTGATGGCATGGGTGGTCATGCCGGTGGCGATGTCGCCAGTAAGACCGCGGTTGAGACTATCGTTGACTTCATCTACGAGTTTGAGCCCGATGCGAATTCGGGAGACGACGAGGATGACGAGGTCGACGAGTGCGATCAGACCGAAGTCTCCGACGGTCCGCGGACGGAGCGCGCCGGTCCCGATCCTCAGCCTTCCGATGTCGGCCGGACCATCTCCACCATTCGCCAAGCGGTGCAACTGGCCAACCGGCGGCTGATGAATCTCAATCAGCAGCGGGGCTTTCCCGAAGGGCGCGGCATGGGAACGACGGTGGTCGGCCTGTGGCAAGCCGGGGCTACCGATAAAGTCGTGATTTTCCATGCCGGCGACAGTCGGCTTTATCGCTTGCGCGGCGGTGAACTGGCCCAGCTGACCCGCGATCACAGCCTGTATCAGGCGTGGCTCGACAATGGCGGGCGCGGGCAGCCGCCCCACCGGAATATTATCGTGCGGGCGCTCGGCACGTCACGCGAGGTCGAACCCGAAGTCAGCCTTCAGGCGCTGGCTGACGGGGATCTGTTTCTGATCTGCTCGGACGGTCTTTCCGGCATGGTGCCCGACCCCCGCATCGCCGAGCTTCTGCGTGAAGCCGAAGATCTGAGCGCAACCTGCAAGATTCTGGTCGATCTGGCCAATGAGAACGGCGGCAACGACAATATCACCGTCGTGTTGGCACGGTGCCGTACCGTCTGATCCGCGCCACGGCCGGTCCGGGCGAGACGGCATGACTCCCGTGTGGCTGTTTCTTGCCGCCACGCTCGGCGCTGCGGTCGCAACCGGCGTGGTCACGCACATCCTGCGCCGGCGCGCCATCCTTGATCATCCCAACGAGCGCAGCAGCCACGCGGTCCCGACGCCGCGCGGCGGCGGCTGGGGCATTTTACCGATCATGCTGCCGGGCTGGGCTCTTTTCGGAGTCGATCCGCGGTTGTTGGCCGGACTTGCTTTGCTGGCCGCGGTGTCGTGGGTGGACGACCGCCGGAACCTGTCGCCGGGACCGCGTTTACTGGCGCAGGCGGTGGCGGTGGCGCTCGGGCTGGCCGCGCTCGGGCCGGAGCCGGTGTTTCAGGGCTGGCTGCCGTCCGGGCTCGATCTGGTGCTGGCCGGCTTATGTTGGCTGTGGTTTCTCAATCTTTTCAATTTCATGGACGGCATCGACGGCTTGGCCGGCAGCGAGGCGGTCTCGATCGCCGCCGGTCTTGCGCTGGTTGCGCCCGGCGCGGGTGCTCCCGGAGCCCTGCTGGCCGGGGCGGCGTTCGGCTTTCTGATCTGGAACTGGCAGCCGGCCAAAGTGTTCATGGGCGATGTCGGCAGTATTCCGCTCGGCTATGGCCTGGGCTGGTTGCTACTGACCACGACGCAGACCGAGGCCTGGCCGGCGGCCGTGCTGCTGCCGCTTTACTTCATCACCGACGCCTCGATTACGCTGGTCCGCCGGGCGCTTGCCGGCAAGCCGGTGCTTCAGGCTCATCGCGAGCATTTCTATCAACGTGCGGTGCAAGGCGGAGTCAGCCATGCCGCGGTCGTGTGCTCGGTTATCGTGACGAACGGTGTGCTGATCGGTTTGGCGCTGGCGGTTCCTGCGCTTGGAGCGGTACCGGCCTTGGCGGGCGGGGCGCTGACGGTGGCTGCTTTGCTGTACCGGTTGCAGCGCGCCGCTGAAAAGACACCGTGATGCCGCCATAATGCCGCCATAATGCCGCCGATATGACGTCATGACAGCGGCAAATCCTCGGGAAAAGGAGAATCGGATGCCCCGGGTTCTGGTGACCGGCGCCACCGGCTTTGTCGGGCGGGTGCTGGTTCGGCGCTTGCTCGAGGGCGGGTGGAACGTAAGGGCGGCGGTGCGCGCTCCGGCCACGCTTCCCGCAGGCGTCGAGGTAGCGGCGGTCGGCGATCTGGAGCACCCGGTCGACTGGCGGCCGGCGCTTGAGGGAGTCGATTTCGTGATCCATCTTGCGGCCCGGGTCCATCGCAGCGGTGAGTCCGGTCCCGAAGTTTTGGCGTGCTACCGTCGAACCAATGTATTGGCGACCCGCCGGCTGGCGGAAGCCGCGGCCACGGCCGGAGTCCGCCGCATGGTGCTGATGAGCAGCGTCAAGGCGCTGGGTGAGGGCGGTTCCGAACCGCTTTCGGCCGCAACCGTACCCGCACCGGCGGAGCCCTATGGAATTTCCAAACTGGAAGCCGAGTCGGCCTTGGCCGAGGCGGCCGGCGCAGGGCTCGATTGGACGGTGCTGCGCCCGCCTCTGGTCTATGGCCCCGGTGTCGGGGCCAATTTTCGAAGATTGATGCAGGTGGTCCGTCGGGGCGTGCCGCTGCCGCTGGGGGCGGTCCGCAACCGGCGCAGTCTGATTTATGTCGGCAATCTGGCCGATGCCGTCATTCGTTGCCTCGATCACCCGGCCGCTGCCGGCCGCCGTTTTCTTATTCAGGATGGCGAGGCTCCGGCCGTGCCCGAGTTGGTGCGTCGGCTGGCCCGTCTGCTCGGCCGCCCGGCCCGGCTGGTGCCGGTCCCGGTGCCGCTGTTGCGCGCCGGGGCGATGCTGGTCGGCGCAAGTGCCGCCTTCACTCGTTTGTGCGGTTCACTGGAAGTTGACGACTCGGAGCTGCGTTGTACCACCGGGTGGCTACCGCCCTTTACCCTTGACGACGGGCTGCGGGCGACCGTCGATGATTATTTGTCCGGTCAGTGACCACAGACACCGGAGTCTTGTTAGCGAAGGCCTCTGAACTGGTGTATGGTCCCCGGCAACAAATGTTGGATAGCTAGCGCCATAACGGAAGAGGCTACACATGCAGTTTGACGCCGTGCTCACGACCGTCAAAGGCGAGGCCATCCATACCGATGACGTGATCGTAAACCTGAAGCTTAAGGGCTTGTTTCGCACGGCAATCTACGAGTTGATCGAACACCGTGTGCTCAGGCTGAGTTTAAGGGAATTCGGGCTGGCGCCGGACGAAGCGGAGGTGGCCCGGCGGGCTCGTGACACCCGCATTGCGCTCGGGATCGATTCGCCGCCCTCATTTACCAAATATCTCGACTACCACGGTGTGACCGCCGAGCACTGGCTCGAGGCGATCCGAACCGAGGTTATTCGGGACACGCTCAAGCAACATTTGATTACGCCGCGCCGAATCACCGAGTCTTATCGACGCGATCCGCTGCGTTTCGCCTCGGTATCCTTGGCGCGCATTGCGTGTCGGGCGCGTGAGGAAGCCGATCGCGTGCTGGAAATGGCACGCGAAGGCCGCAAGGACTTTGTTGAGCTGGCCCGCAATTTCTCGACCGACGAGAGCACACGGCTGTCCGGCGGTTATGTCGGCAATGTCAAGCGGGGTATGTTGCCACCCGACGTCGAGCAGCAGGCCTTCGAATCCGCCGACGACAATCTTATCGGTCCGTTCCGGGAAAATGCCTTGTGGACTGTTTACAAGGTTTATACGGTCAATGTTCCGAAATTGTCCGACGCGCTTAAAAACGTTATCCGCGACCAAATTTTCAGTGAGTGGCTACGCGAGCAGGTATGTACGGTTCCGGCCTGACCGGAAAACCGGGAATAGCGGCTATCCTTTACGTTCGAGAGATCATCATGGCGAAGAAAACCACGTCTCCGGGAAAGCCCTCCGCCACGGCGGAAGTTCGGCATCCGATCAAGGCGGCAACTCTGCTCTACAGCGCCCCCGGCTTCATTCTGCGCGGGCCGATCTATATGATGTTCATCTCGATGTTTGCGATGTTGTTCTATTCCTGCATCGCGACACAGGATACTTTGGTTTCCGCACCGCTCACACTGCAACGGCAAACCGTGACCGTGGTTGCGATCAATGGCGGGCTGGTGGAACGGCTCGACGTCAAGGAAAATGATCCGGTCAAACAGGATCAGCCGTTGGTGGTGATTCAGGAAACCATCCGCGCCGCGTCCAGCCCGGAACAAGAGGCGCTGGAGCGTCAGATTAAAGATTATCGGGAACGTCTGAGCACGCTGACCCGCGATTACGACTATCGCCATAAACAGCAGGCAACGGAAATCCTTAACCTCGAGAACCGGCAGGGCACCGATGTCGCCTCGCTCTCCAACCGGATCGAGCAGTTGAAGATCGAAGTCGAATCGACGACCCGGGCCCTGCAAAACACCCTGAGCGATGTCGGCACTGCCGAGGCGACGCATGCCCGGCTCAAGCCGTTGTGCGATCGGCGCGATATTCCCTCGACCCAGTGCGATCAGGCGGCACAGCGGGCCAGCGATCTGCGCCGCGCCGCGGATAATGCCCGCTCGGCGATCAGCAACACCAAGCTCTCGCTTAGCACGGCTCAGAACGATTACAAAAAGCTGACCGATCCGGCGACCCGGCAGCGCATGCTCGACGATCTTGGTAAGCTGGAAGAAGACTATAAGAAACAGTCGGAACAAATTAATAAAGAAATCGATGATTTGGAGAAACGGACCCGGTCGGCTCAGACCCTGGTCAGCGGCGTGCGCTATGGCACCGGGGCCGATATTGATAAAAGGCGCTATGGCCAGGATTCCGAAAAGGGTAAGACCTATTACACGGTTCCGAATACCGTTTCCGAAGGAATCGTGACCACGGTTCATGTTCAGCGCGGCCAATTAATCCAGCCGGGAGCCCCGCTTTTTACCATCGTGCGTAACGAAGCCCCGCTGGTCGCGCGGGTTCTGGTCCAGAACAAGGATATCGGCCTGCTCAAGAACGGGCAGGACGTCAAAATCAAGTATTACGCCTACCCGTTCCAGGAATACGGGATTCAATTGGGCTCGATTGAGAAAATCAGCGTCCGGCCCAGCTCGGTCGCCGGCGAGACCAGCCTGTTCGAAGTCATCGTCGCCCTGCATTCCGAACGGGTGTGGCATCTGCCCAGACAGCAAGGGGATGAAGGGCGCGGTAAGCCGCTTGAAATCGGCCTGACCGGTGCCGCCGAGATCAAGACCGGTGAAAAGCGCTTCATCGAAGTGTTGTTCACGCCGGCCTCGAAATTCTTCAAAGGCGAGCACGAGGGCAATGGTGCGGCTTCTGCCGAAGCCGGCGGTTCCTCGTCACAAAAATAGCTGAACCTGAATTGCCGACCGAGCCCGGGGATAGACTCCAATGCAGCAGCAGCAGGCTAACATCGAACTGGTGACCAACGACGCGGCGGTCGAAGCGATCAACTACGTGCTCCAGACCCACGTGTTGTTCAACGTATTGCCGCTTACCGAAAAACAGGCGCTCAAGCCGCTGCTTCAGGTGCGCCGCTATAAATCGGGCAGCCATGTCGGGCGCCAGGGCCAGCCGATCGACGGTATGTATATCGTCTATAAGGGTCGCATCCGTCTGAAGCAGGAAGCCGACGGTAAGATCGTCAGCGTCAGCGTGGTTCCCGAAGGCACCACGCTCGGGGAAATGTCGCTGCTCGACGATATCGACTGGAACCACGATCTGGTCGCCGAAGGTCCGGTCGACATGATCGTGCTGCCGGCGGACAAGGCGCGCGCCCTGCTTCAACAAAGCAAGATCGTGGACGAGCATTTCAAGCGCTTCGTCGGTCTGGTCAAGGTCGATGAGCGTCTGCGCACCCTGCTCGGCAAGGCGTCCTATACGCCGGAAGAATGCACGCGCATGGTGAGCGAACTCGGCCTGAAACGGATCAAGGCCGATGCCGCCGTGTTCAAGCAGGGCGACAACGACCCGCGGCTTTATTTTATCGAAAGCGGGACCGTCGAGCTGGTGCGTCAACCGCTGGCGGGCGATCCGATTTCGCTCGGCCGGGTCGGGCGCGGCTCGTTGATCGGGGAAGGCGGCGCGGTGCCGCGGCCGGATGCTTCGGGCAATCAGCCCCATACCGCCCGCGCAGTCACCGAAGTGACCGTGCTGGTGATTTATCAGAACACGGTCAAGACCCTGCTCGATCTCAATCCCGAGCTTGGCGAAAAGCTGCGCGGCCGCATCCGCGAACTGGAACGCTACGAGCGGGACGAGTTGAGCATTCGTCAGCGCACCGAAGGCGTCGATCAGCGTATCAAATTGTCGGACTCGATCACCGAGGAAGAGTTCCGGGCCCGCACCACCACCCCGGAAGAAGCGGCGGCGGTCAAGTTCAAGGTGATTCGGCAGGAGTTCCCCGCCGACAATGTCGCGGCCTGTTTGACCACGATCATCAATTATTACAACCGACCGTTCGCACTGCGCGATATCAAGGCCAAGACCGGGCTTGAAGGTACCAATCTCACGATCGACGATCTGATTCGCGGGGCCGAGAATCTGGGCTTCCGTGCCAAGGGCTATGCTTTACGGTATGAAGACTTGAAATCCGCGCTGCTGCCGGGCGTGGTCAGTCTGGAAGGCTATCATTTCGCGGTGCTGGTCAAGGTCGGCGAGCGCGAAGTTCAACTGGCCGATCCGCGCGATAACAAGGTTCGGCGCGTCCCCAAAGACGAATTCATCCGCATCTGGTCGGCGGTCAATGTCGCCGGCGTGGCCGATAAGCGGCCGGATGCCGGTGTGTTTATTGCGATGGAGCCGACTCAGCGCTTTGAGACCGAGGGGGTTAAACAAAAGAACCCGCTGAATCACTTCCTGTCTTATATTCTGCCCTATAAGATTTTCTTTGCCGAAGCGGTGCTGGCGGCATTGGTGATCAATATTCTCGGTCTGGCCTCGCCGTTGTTTACCCAGACCATTGTCGATACCGTGATCGTGCATAAAGATGTCAGCCTGCTCAATATGATGCTGGCCGGCATGGTGCTGGTGGCGATTCTCACCTCCAGCATGTCGATTATTCAGTCGCTCTTGCTGGCCCATACCACGACCCGGATCGACATGCGACTGATGGCCGAATTCTATCGCCATGTTCTCAGTCTGCCGATGCCGTTCTTCCTCAGCGTCAATAAGGGCGAGATCATGTCTCGCTTCGGCGAGAATCAGAAAATCCGCCATATCGTCACCGGGTCTTCGATCACGACCGTGATGAACGTGCTGATGCTGGTGATCTACTTCTTCATGATGTTCGCCTATAGTCCCAAGCTGTCGGTGATCGTCATCATCTTCCTGCCGATCTTCGTCGGGATCGTGACCTTCTTCACGCCGCGTTTGAAAAAGGTGAACCAGGAAATCTTCCTGGCCAGCACGCAATCGCAATCCTCGCTCATCGAGTCGCTGAACGGGATCGAGGCGATCAAGGCGACCAGCAACGAGTATTTCGCCCGCGCCCGCTGGGAGAATTCCTTTGTCGAAAACGTCAACCGCGGCTTCCATCAGCAGAAACTCAGCCTGCTGAATTCCAGCGTGTTTCAGTTGGCGATCCTGGGCATGACCACGTCGGTGCTGTGGTACGGCTCGCTCGAAGTCATCAACAACAGCATGACGGTCGGCGAGCTGATGGGTTTTCAGATGCTGATGGGGCTGGTCACCAGCCCGGTGCTCCAGATGGTCAATCTGTGGAGCCAGCTTCAAGAAGTCCGCATCTCGGTCGATCGGGTCGGCGAATATCTCGACAAGGAACCGGAAGACGAGGTGGCAACCGTCCCCGGCCGCATGCGCAAGGCGGTCGGCGCCCTTGAAGGCAAGGTCGAGTTCAAGGGGGTGTTCTTCAGTTATCGTGCCGGCAAGGACACGATGAACATCATGCAGGACTTCAACCTGACCGTCGAGCCTGGGCAAAAGATCGCCTTCGTCGGTCCGGCCGGCTGCGGCAAAAGCACGATCGCCAAGATGATTCTCGGCTTCAACGTGCCGCAGCGGGGCGAAGTGACCATCGACGGTATCAATATCAATCAGATGGATATTCAATCCCTGCGCCGGAACATCGGCGTGGTCTTGCAGGACAGTTTCCTGTTCGCCGGTTCGGTTGCCGAGAACATCGCCTTCGGCGATCCGGAACCCGACATGCGCACGGTGCAGGAGGTGGCCCGGTTGGCCGGGGCCGAGGAATTCATCTTGAAACTGCCGCTCGGTTTCCAGACCCCGATCGGTGAAAAGGGTCAGGCGCTGTCGGGCGGCCAGCGTCAGCGCGTCTGTATCGCCCGCGCGCTCTATCGCCGGCCGCGCATCATGATCTTCGACGAAGCAACCAGCGCGCTCGATAACCAGACCGAGGAAATGATCATCCGGCAGCTTAAGGAAACCGTGCTGCCCAACAAGACCTCGTTCTCGATCGCCCACCGCCTGACCACGATCATGAACTCGGACCGCATTTGTTTCATCCGTGACGGTATCGTCCAGGAGTCCGGGACGCATCTGGAGCTGATCGATCCCTCTTATATCAAGGCGATGAGCTTTAAGGGGCTCTACTACAATCTTGCGCGCACTCAATTCAACCTGCCGCCGTTGGACGGCAAGGCGTTGATCGAATTGGAACGCCCGCAAAAATTGGAGATACTCGATCGCTTCGGTTTCGTGCCCGAAGCGCTCGAACACCAGCATGCGCTTCTGGAGAAGATGAAGGGTTAAGTCCGCTCTCTCCTTACGGTCACTTACAAAAATGCCCTTCCCCGCCTGCCGGGGGAGGGCATTTTTTTGTCCTCTCGACCGGTCCCTGTTCGAAGGGTGCCCGAGAACACCTCTTAACAAACCCCTTATCGGGGGGTGCCCGAAGCGACCCCGCGACAATATGCCCCGCGTGATTTCCCTGATCGCCATGCGCTCAGGCTGGCATCATGCCCCGGGAACAGACATAATCACCGCAAAATTACACTAAGCACCGGGGCGCACTTTGCGGTAACCGGGGGGAATGGGCGGAAACGATGACATCGAGCGATAAACCATCTCAAGAAAAAGCCGTCATTGATCGTGACGGCTTGGGGAGTCTGATTGCTGCGTTGCGGCAGGCGGGCTACCGGGTAATCGGCCCGAGAGCGGTTGACGGCGCCATTACTTATGAGCCGGTCGAGAATGTCGGGCAATTGCCGGAAGGCTGGCTTGACGAGCAGGATGGCGGCAGTTACCGATTGGTTAAAGGCGGTGATGCTCTGTTCGGCACCACGGTCGGGCCGCACACCTGGAAGCGCTATCTGTTCCCGCCAAGCCATCGGCTTTGGCAGGGCAAGCGCGGCGAGGCCGGCTTTTCCATTACTGCCGAGCCGGGACCGACCGAGCCTTACGCCTTCCTCGGCGTGCGGGCCTGCGAACTTAAGGCGCTGGCGATTCAGGACAAGGTGTTCGGCTATAACGGCGCTGCCAAGCCGGGACAGGACGGCACGACCTTTACCGACTCGGGTTATGCTGCGAACCGGGCCTCCGCCTTTATCGTCGCGGTCAATTGCGGCCGGGCGGCCAAGACCTGTTTCTGCGTCTCGATGGATGCCGGGCCGAAGGTTACCGACGGCTTCGACCTGTCGATGACCGAACTTCCCGGCAATGGCGGTCTGGTGATCGAGGCCGGCAGCGCACGCGGCACCGAGGTTCTTAAAAGTTTGCCGTCCCGGCCCGCGACCGCCGCGGATCTCGCCGCCGCCGAGGCCGTGGTGACCAAGACCGCCGCCTCGATGGGCCGCGAGATGGTTGCCGACGTCGCGCCGCTGTTAAAGCGCAATCTGGAAAACCGGCGGTGGGACGAGGTGGCGACCCGTTGCCTGGGCTGCGCCAACTGCACGATGGTGTGTCCGACCTGCTTCTGCTCGACGGTCGAGGACACCACCGACCTTTCCGGCCTGCATGCCGAGCGTTGGCGCCGGTGGGACAGCTGCTTCAATCTGGACTTTACGTATATCCACGGCGGCAGCATCCGGCGCGAGGGCCGGTCGCGTTACCGGCAATGGATCACGCATAAGCTGGCCCACTGGTATGACCAGTTCGGCAGCTCCGGCTGCACCGGTTGCGGTCGCTGCATCACCTGGTGCCCCGTCGGCATCGACATAACCGAAGAAGCCCGGGCAATCCGGGACAGCGAGGGAACTCTCTAAGATGGCCGAGACCGAAGGATTGAAGCTGCTGCTCAAAGAGGCCGCGTTTTTTCAAGATTTTGATGACGCGACTCTCAACCTGATCGTGCCCTGCGTCACCACCAAGACGTTTGATGCCGGTCAATACATCCTCCATGACGGCGAGGCTGCGGATACCTTTTATCTGCTTCGCCACGGGACCGTCGCCATCGAACTGGCGGCGCCGCCGCGCGGCCGGTTGGTGTTGCAGACCCTGACCGAAGGCGATCTGCTCGGCTGGTCGTGGCTGGTTCCGCCCTTCCGCTGGAGCTTCGACGCTCGGGCGGTGTCGCTGGTGCGTGCCTTGGCGCTTGATGCCAAGCGGCTGCGGGTGTTGTGCGACCAGAATCACGAGTTCGGCTATCTGCTGCTTCAGCGCTATGTGCGCGTGATGGCGGCGCGCCTGACCGCGGCGCGCTTGCAGATGCTGGATCTGTATGCTCCGACGCCGGTGTCCAACTTCTAGCCGGGAGCGCGCCCCATGACCCATCAGGGCAAGGTCGTCCATGCGACGGCCAGGGATCCGATGCTCCCGCGTCTCTTTTATATCGAGGCGATGAAGCGGGAGTTGACGGATACCTTTACCATGACCCTAAAGCCGGCGGATGGCGGAACCTTCCGCTTTCAGCCCGGCCAGTTCAACATGCTTTATGCCTTCGGCATCGGTGAAGTCCCGATCAGCATCAGCGGTGATCCCGCCGATCCGACCGCGCTCAACCACACCATCCGGGCCGTCGGCAAGACTTCTTCGGCATTGTCCCAGCTGAAGCCGGGTGACACCGTGGGCGTACGCGGGCCGTTCGGCAGCCCGTGGCCGATCGCCGATTGCTACGGTTACGACATGCTGATCCTGGGCGGCGGCGTCGGTCTTGCGCCGTTGCGTCCGGCGATCAATGCCGTGCTGGCCGAGCGTGAGAAATTCGGTAACGTGCTGATTCTTTACGGAGCCCGCACCCCCGAAGATATCCTGTTCGCCAAGGAGCTGCGGGCTTGGCGCTCGCGCTTCGACCTTAACTGCCAGGTCACGGTCGACCGCGTCACCGGCAAATGGAACGGCCGGGTCGGCGTGGTCACTCAGCTGCTGAAGGGCGGCGGTTTCGACCGGCCCAACACCAAGGCGCTGATTTGCGGTCCCGAAGTGATGATGCGCTTCGGCATCCAGACCCTCAACGAACACGGCGTCACCAACGACCGCATCTACGTGTCGATGGAACGCAATATGAAGTGTGCCGTCGGCTTTTGCGGTCACTGCCAGTTCGGCCCGACCTTCGTGTGCAAGGACGGACCGGTTTACCGGTTCGACCGCATCCAGGACATCTTTAAGGTGAGGGAGCTGTGAACCATGGCCGCACGACGCAAACCTAAATTGGCGGTCTGGAAATTCTCGTCTTGCGACGGGTGCCAGCTCAGCCTGCTCGACTGCGAGGATGAATTGCTCGCGGTCATCGGAGCCGTGGAAATCGCCTACTTCCTGGAGGCGACCCGGGTCGAGATCAAGGGACCGTACGATATTTCCCTGGTCGAAGGCTCGATCACCACCGCGCACGATGTCGAGCGTATCAAGAAGATCCGCAAACAATCCAAATTGTTGATCACCATCGGGGCCTGCGCTACCGCGGGCGGCATCCAGGCGGTCAAGAATTTCCGCGACGTCAAAAACATGATCGACGCGGTTTATGCTCGGCCCGACTTTATCGAGACGCTGTCCACCTCGACCGCGATCCGGGATCACGTCCCGGTCGAAGGCGAGCTGCGCGGCTGCCCGATCAACAAGTACCAGTTGCTCGAGGCGATCAACGCCCTGCTCAACGGGCGGCGGGCCAATGTTCCGGCCTATTCCGAGTGCATCGAGTGCAAGCGGGCCGGCAATGTCTGTGTGATGGTGGCCAAGGGTACACCGTGCATGGGACCGGTGGTCCAAGCCGGTTGCGGCAGTCTGTGCCCGAGTCACGATCGCGGCTGTTACGGCTGTTTCGGACCGAAGGAAGTTCCCAACACCGCCAGCTTGGCCAATCGGATGGGCGAACTGGGCATGTCGAAGCAAGACATCGGCTTGGCCTTCCGCTCGTTCAATGCCAATGCCGAGGCATTCCGCAAGGAAGGTGATCTCCATGACCGCCGTTGAAGCCCAATCCGCGTCACCGCCGCGCATCATCAAGGTCGATGCCCTGGCCCGGGTCGAGGGCGAAGGCGCGCTCTATGTCCGGGTCAAGGACGATGTCGTCAAGGACGTCAAATTCCGTATCTTCGAGCCGCCGCGCTTCTTCGAGGCGCTGCTGCGCGGACGGATGTTCTGGGATGCTCCGGATATCACCTCGCGTATCTGCGGCATCTGCCCGATCGCCTATACCATGGGTGCCAGTCACGCCATGGAAATGGCGCTCGGGGTCGAGGTCAACGACCCGGCCTTGATGAATCTGCGTCGGCTGCTGTATTGCGGTGAATGGCTGCAAAGCCATGTGCTGCATACCTATCTGCTGCATGCTCCCGATTTCCTCGGCTATGAGGACGCCATCCAGATCGCCCAGAATCATCCGGGCGTGGTGGAAAAGGCGCTGCGGATGAAGAAGCTCGGCAACGAGATTCTGGAAATCGTCGGCGGTCGGGCGGTGCATCCGGTCAATACCAAGGTCGGCGGCTTCTGGAAGACTCCCGCCAAGGCCAAGGTTCGCCATCTGATCGAGCCGCTGAAGCAGGCGATCGAGGATTCGATCGACACCATTCGGCTGTTCGCGACCTTTACCTTCCCCGACTACGAAGACGATTATACGTTTGTCGCGATGTCTCATCCCGACGAATACGCGATCGACCGGGGGCGGATTTGCAACAATCGCGGTCTCAATATCGCGATTCCGCAGTTCGAAGAGCATTTCGACGAAGAGCATGTTCACCACTCGAACGCGCTCCACGGCGTTTACAAGGACGAGAAATACGGCCCGGCCTATATGGTCGGCCCGCTCGCCCGCTATGCGCTTAACTATGAGCAACTGACGCCGCTGTGCAAGCAGATGGCCAAGGAAGCCGGGCTCGGCACCGTCGTGCGCAACCCGTTCAAGAGCTTGACCGTACGCGCGATCGAGACCTTGTATTCCTGCCAGGAAGCCTTGCGCATCGCCGAGCTTTACGAGGAGCCCGAACGGGCGGCGCTCGAGATCGTGCCCCGGGCCGGGCGTGGTCACGGCTGCACCGAAGCCCCGCGCGGCATCTGCTATCACCGCTACGATCTGGACGACCAGGGCCGCATTCTCTCCGCCCGCATCGTGCCGCCGACCGCTCAGAACCAAAAGATCATGGAAAAGGATCTGCTGGGCGTGGTGCAGAAGAACCTCAATCTGCCCGACGAAAAGCTGAAATGGCGTTGCGAGCAGGCGATCCGCAATTACGATCCTTGCATCAGCTGCGCCACCCACTTCTTGAAACTCACCATCGATCGCGAGTGAGTTTTAGCGGCGGGTTCTAAACAGAGGGGGCCGGGCGGCAGCGTCCGGCCCTTTTTTCGTGGGGGTATTCTGCCCGCTAATACGGATTTCTGAAAGTTTTCAGAAATCCGTAAAGGGACGCGACCGCGGCCCCGCGCGCTCGTGCGCGCGAAGCCCCGCGGCGTTTGAGCGTCGCCTAACAGTCCGTCATGACGTGCCGGGTGACCACCTGTTTCCCGAACGGCTTGAGTGCGGTGTTGATCCGGTTCCAACTGAACCGGTCGAGTTCACCGCGCACCAGAGCCGACACCACCGGTTGCTTCCAACCGATCAGCCGCCCGAACTCGGCTTGAGACAAGCCCCGGTCATGGATGCCCTTGCTGATGACCAGCACGGCTTCGGTCTTCACCGCCAGTTCTCCGGCGTCAGGCAGGCCGACATCCTCGAAAAAAGCTTGCACGTCAGTCATCGAAACGGCTCCTTAGTTCTTCCTCGTAGGCCGCACGGATGTCGTTGCGGTCGCGCAGAGACAGACTGCGCCCCTCTTTTACGAACAGAATGACCGTATCTCCATCGTTGAACCGGGCGATGAAGGCCGCGGTCACACCGATACCCCGTGAGCCTTTGCGTACGACGACTTTCGTACAAGGAAAGCCCAAAGAGGACAGGTCACTGAACTCGGCTTCACCTGTGGAAACATCCGGAATGTCGTTGAACTGAGCAACGGCAACCGCCACGGCCTGGAGGTCCAAACGAGACAAATCGGCACGCTGATTACGAACCAACCAGGACGCGGCGCGGATGCGGAGTGAAGAGGGATCTGACATGAAGAAATTATAACATATACTGCTATAATTTCAACAAGCCTGATAAGGACCTGAGGGTTGGAGGCATGCAATGAAGGTTACGAGCAAGCGCACGGACCATGACGCGCAGGAAGGCAGGCCCCCGCACCCTTTTTCGGCTGCGGGATTGCTTAAATTTGTCACGATTTTGCGCTTGCCGGGGCAAGAATTCGGCCAAATTTGATCGGCACTACCGAACAATTCTGATCCGTGCAGACCTGTGACGGCCGTCATAGCGCCGCCGCCCTATTCCTTTACAATCTATCGGCCCTCAACGATTATCGTTCCGGACCAGACGTGTTCCATCGGCTTCTTTCAATAGGGGAAGGCTGCGATGAAATATACCATGCCTATCGGGTTGACGCAGACACATACCAGATGTGGGGGCAGCTCTCAGAAAATCGCCTGTGTTTCCGCCAAACCCTACCATTCTGCAATCTACCCATTGTGGGTGTCTGCGTTAACCCGATAGGCGTGAAATATACTTTGCTTATGCTTGCCTCGGCAGGCTTGGCCGCCGTGTCGTCCAGTACAGACCATCGTCAACAAGATCGGTTTGTCTATGAACGTGGACCGCAACAGAGTCAACCCCTCGAAACGGCCGCAGGAACCGAGAATAAGGGCCAGCATCGGGTTATTCCCGGCTTCGCGGTTCCGTTCGGGCCTTGGTAGGACCGTATTATCGACTGCATTTGTTCCATCGGTAACATCGGCAAATCAATCAGCGCCAAGGCTTCGGCTGCGAGCGGCAGTCTTTCCGCGCCCTGCTTGCCGGTTTATTCAGCACATGATAAAGTTACTTTGATTTCTGTCAATTCTGCTTAATGTCGTTCTAATGTCCGAAGTTGCATTTACGATTTTCAGGACGGGAACGCTAAGCTCTCGCTTAAGCGTGAGTAAGAATATGGCGCCGGCTCCGGAGATATTGATCACTCCGGACATATCAACTAAGCAAACATCAATGATACAGCCCCGATTGATCGACACCATCAGTTCATGAAAATCATAGTAGGAATCCAAATCGAACACGCCATAGAGATTAATACTTAATGTATTATCATTAACATGAATAGACCAATCTAATTTACGATGCATTGCGGTAGCCATAAGTCCTCCATCGCGTGTGACCGGGTTAGCCTGCAACGAACATTTATACGGTCACGTATTCGGTTCACTTCGGATAAGAATACGGGTTTGCTCCCGGGATTTTTACAACTTACGGCTTCGCACCGTCTCGATTACGGCTACCAAAAATTTAACCTGCCGACATCCCTCAAACGGGGTATAAAATAAATTTATCGAAAATCCTGTTTTGTAAGAACCATCGGCAAAATTAAATGTTTATCAATGCGTTGCCAAGTCAATCGTACGAAACGGCGGCTTTCGGTGAAAGGTCCCTGATTTCTTTTTACCGGTCGCGATGACGGTCCTTTCGATCCCCTATGGCGACCCGATCGCCGCTTTCGCCCCGTTCAGCACCGAGCCGCTGAGTGCCCTGCTCGGCGGCTGCGGACGCTACAGCACGCTGGCGATCCGGCCGTTCCGGGTGATCAGCGCCGATGCTGCGGGGGTCCGGGTCGATGGCGTGCCGGTGGCGGGCGACCCTTTTTCGGTGCTGGCGCGGGAACTTGCGACCTGCCCGCCTTCCGCCGCGGAGATTCCGGAGCCGTTTCGCACCGGAGCGATCGGTTATTTCGGTTATGAGCTTGGTCGTCATCTCGAGCGCCTGCCTGCGGCCCGGCCCGAAGATTTCGGGATTCCCGACATGATGATCGGCTTTTACGACCTGATCGCCGTGTTCGATCATCATGAGCGCACCGCCCGGGTCATCGGCAACGACGCGCTTGATGCGGGCGGCCTGGAGCAACGGGCGCACGCTCTGGCCCGGCAGCTCGCCAACACCCCGCCGCTGCCGCCCTTGACTTGGCCCGGCGCGGCACCGGTCTGGCGTCCGGAGATCACCCGCCGCACCTATGAAAGCCGGGTCGCCGCGGTGATCGACTATATCCGTGCCGGCGACATTTTTCAGGCCAACTTCACCCAAGGTTTTTTTGCCGATTTACCGCCCGATATCACGGCATTCGAGATATTTCGCCGGCTTTATGCGCTGGCGCCGGCTCCTTATGCGGCATTTCTCGCTTGCGGGGCGGGTATTCATCTCTGTTGCGCCTCGCCCGAGCTGTTTCTCGACCTCAACGCCGACCGAAGGGTAATGACACGGCCGATTAAGGGCACTCGGCCGCGCGGCCGTACCCCCGAAGCCGACCGTGCGCTGTTGGCCGAGCTGGTCGCCAGCTCCAAGGACCGCGCTGAAAATCTGATGATCTGCGACCTGCTGCGTAACGATCTTGGCCGAGTGTGCGAGATCGGCTCGGTGCGCGTGCCCCGGCTGATCGTGCCGGAAACTTTTGCCGCGATACATCATTTGGTGTCCGAGGTCGAAGGCCGCCTCCGCCCGGGATCAGGGGTGATTGATCTGCTGCGCGCGTGTTTCCCCGGCGGTTCGGTCACCGGAGCCCCCAAAATCCGCGCCATGGAAATCATCGACGCGCTGGAAGCCGGTCGCCGTGGTCCCTATTGCGGTGCGATCGCCCGGATCGGCTTCGACGGCACCATGGACAGCGCCGTCACGATCCGGACTCTGAGTATCGCGCAAGGGCGGGTGATTGCGCGGGCCGGGGGCGGCATCGTCGCCGATTCTGTCCCCGCCGAGGAATATCTTGAAATGCGCACCAAGATCGCGCCTTTGCTGGCAACCCTGGGAACGTGTCATGACGATGATCTGGTTCGGTGATCGGCTGGTTCCGGCCCCGGAGGCGCTGATTAGCCCCGCCGATCGCGGGTTTACCCTGGGTGACGGCGTGTTTGAGACCCTGTGCTGCCGTGACGGCCGGGTTTTACAGCTTGAGGCTCATTTAGAACGCTTGAATACGGGCGCAAAGCTGCTGGAAATCCCGCTGCCGCTCGATTTTGACCGGCTGAAGCGCGCGTGCGAAGCCACCCTGGCCGGCAATGGCTTGACCGACGGCAGTCTGCGTCTGACCCTGACCCGTGGCCCCGGCGCGCGCGGCCTGCCGCCGCCGGTCAAGCCGAGCCCGACTTTGGTGATCACGGCGGCGCCGATGGCCCCGCCCCCGGCTCCGGCCCGACTGATCATCGCAGAGAGTACCCGCCGTAACGAGCACTCGCCGTTATCCCGGATTAAGTCACTGAACGCGCTTGATAATATTCTGGCGCGGCAGGAGGCGATCCGCGCGGGCGCCGATGATGCGATTTTATTGAACACCGCCGGTCGGGTCGCCGAGACGAGCATCGCCAACCTGTTCGCCATGATCGACGGGGTGACCGTCACGCCGCCGGTCGAGGATGGCGCCCTGCCCGGCATCGCACGCCGGTTGATCCTGGAGCGCCTCGAGGCCGAGGAACGCCCCTTGCTGCCGGCCGATTTGGCCCGGGCCGCCGCGCTGTTTCTTTCCAACAGTCTCGGCTTGCGCCCGGTCAGTGAATTATGGCTCGATCGTGTTACGGCACCGGTGCGGTATACCGGGAACTTATCTCTCGACTCTTTGTCGTTATAAGTGTACCCTGGATAATGCTGCGTAAAAGTAGCTTCAGGAGCTTGCCATGGTCAGCCCGGTTTCCTCTTCGGCCAACAGCAACGGCCTTCTCGGCAGCTACACCTATGCGACGGCAAAGCAGGCGGCGGCGGTGCGAACGGCGTTAGACACGGCCAACAAGTCCGCTTCGCACCAGGAAGCCGTGAAAGCGCTGAATACTTTGACCGGGGCGACGGTATCTTCATCGCAGACCGAGGCGAACAAAGCCGTTGCCACCCTGAATGGCTCGACCACCACGACCGCTCAGACCGCCGCCAAAAAAGCGTTGATCACCATGACCGCACTCGCGAACGCGACCGATTCAACCCAAAAGCTGATCTTGGCGTCAAAGAGCGCCTCCGCGTACGGTGCGGCTTCGGGTTTCACTTCCAATGCCACCAATAACGGCCTGAATATGTTTTCTTGAAGAAGGTCGGGGCAGTCGCTTTATACTTAATCGCTTGTTTATAGACCCAGCCTGCCGCCGCTCCTTTCAAGGAAAGATCATGCGGATGCGACGATTGGCTTCCGTTACATCTTTAGGGTCGGCGGCACATTCGAACTGAACGTTACGGACTTGGTAGTCGACGGAGCGCAGAGCAGACAGAATCGCCACCCCCTTGACGCGTCCCGCCTTGATGGGCAATTCAAATCCGCTGAGTTTTCCGTTCTTCGTCGTAATCGGACAAAGAATGGAGAGGCCCGTTCCGATATTATAGGCATTCGCCGAGATCACGAGACCGTAATGTGGTCCATTCATTTCGGAGCCGATTGACGGGGCCCAGTCTAAATGGACGATATCTCCAAGGTTGGGAACATAGCTGTTTTTTATGAAGTTATTCCCTTGGCTTGGCATTAAAGGATCTCCTTGCCCGCCGGTTCATCTGAAATAAACCCGCCAACAAGGGATTTAATTTTTTCAGAGTCATATCCGACAAGCATGTCCTGAAGAGTTCTCGGACGGTTCTCCTTGGCTGCTTCCAACATGTTATCGAGAGTTTCTTCTCGGATAATGACAAAGTGCTGGTTGCGGCGTATGACGCGAACAGGGCCTTCTATGGCCAAGTCGAGAACTTTACCCGAGGTCTTATTGAGTTCAGTTGAAGACATTTGGGCAAAAAATTCGAGCATGGCGGAAGCCCCCCTGACGCAGGTAGCTAATATAAGTATTGTACGTATAATAGGTATGAGGTCAAGGGTTTTATACGGATTTCTGAAAGTTTTCAGAAATCCGTATCGGGCCGCGACTGCGGCCCTGCGCGCCCATGCGCGCGAAGCTCACGCGGCGTATGAGCGCGGCATGTCCGGAGACTTCCGGACATGCGTATTATTGTCTCTTTAGCTCGCCCCTTCCCGTCAAGAACCGGATGCGTTATTAAATGACCGTTTGTTGACGTCCGGTGAGTTTTGAAAAAAGCTGCTCGAATCGTGCCGCCGGGGTGCCTGCGCGGCTATGCCCGGGTCTCGACCGGAGAGCAAACGCTCGACGGTCAGCGTGACGCCCTGTGCGCACTCGGCTGCGCTGAAATCGTGGAGGAACGTGCCTCGGGGGCCGAACGGCGCCGGCCCGAGCTGTTGCGTCTGCTCGACCGCATGCAAGGCGGCGATACCCTGGTGGTGACCCGGCTGGACCGGCTGGCCCGCTCGCTCGCCCATTTGCACGAGATCATCGCCGTGCTGCGGGAACGCGGCGCCTTTTTGCGGGTGCTGGCCTCGCCGATCGATACCGCGGCTCCGCACGGCATGCTGATGTTCTCGCTGCTCGGCGCCTTTGCCGAATTCGAGCGCGATTTGATCCGCGAGCGTACCCGGGCCGGGCTGACCGCCGCCCGTCAACGCGGCCGCATCGGTGGCAATCCCGGCTTGCGCGCGCGCGACCCGGAGGCGCTGCGGGCTCTCAAGGAAACCCGCGACCGCCACTATCTCGGCGGCTTGATCGCCGGGGCCGAGGACTGGTTGCCGACCGTGCGCCGCCTGCACCGTGACGGCAAAAGCCGCACGGTAATGGTGGCCGAGTTGAACAAGGCGTTGCATCAAGACGGGGCCGGCGGTCGGGCCTGGACCGAATCCCGGCTGGGCCGGGCGCTGCATCGGCTGGTGCGCGAGCATCTGGCCGAGCCGGAACTGCTGGAGCGCGCGCCGCCCGACCGCCGCACCCCTCATGTGATGGAAATGGCGGTTGCGATCGCGCGCGCCAACCCCGACCTGACTCTGGCCGAGATCGGGCGCCAGCTTGAGACCGCCGGTCAGCGCACCCCGCGCGGCCGGGCCAATTGGCTGCCCGGCTCGGTCAAGAATCTGCTCGACCGCGCCCGGAAAAAGGGTTTGTTTTAGTGACGGGCTTGTCCGAAAATATTCGGACAAGCCGCGCTCATACGCCGCGCAGGCTTCGCGCGCACGAGCGCGCGGGGCTGCCGTATCAGCCTCGATATCCCAGAAATCGGCCGCCGCGGGAGCCGCCGAGCGCATGGAAAACCTCGGGATCGTGGATCAGCCCGGCGACATGAAAGCGGGCTTGGATCGGCGAGAACTTGGCCTTGAATTGCCACAGCCCGTCATCTTCGGCAGGGGTGCGCCCGCCGCCGAGATGCATCCAGGCGCAGCCGGCTTCGGTGTAATGATCGAACGCCGCTTCCAGCAAAGGATATTGCGCTTGCGCCGCCAGCCCGGCCGCGGTGCCGCCCGACAGATGGTAATGGGCGAGCGGCACGCCGGGCACGGCCAGAAAACAGGACACGGCCAACGCCTCGCCCGCCTGCTCGGCCACCAGAGTTCGGGCCCACGGTGCGGCCAATAATTCGTGAAAATAGGCGGGTGGAAAGTAATAAGACGGGGCGGCGCCGTGCCGGGCCAGCATCGCCTCGTACAGCGCCTGAAACAGCGGTCCTTCATCGGGTCTAAGCACACGGACACTTACAGTTTCAACGGTACGGCGCAGAATGTTACGGGTGGTCTTGGCATAGCGCGCCCGCCGCGCTTCCCGCCCGGCGCGCAGCTCGACCATCACGGTCGCCCGGTTGAAGGCAAGGTGATCGACCTGCCCGGCCAGCGCCTCGGGATTAAGGCACGGGTGCAGGCGGATGAATTCGGCGACCCGGCCGGCGGCGCGCTGCCGGGTGCGCCAGGCAGCCAGCCCCGCCGCGAGCGCCGCGCCATCCCGGGCCATCGGTCCGCCATAGCCGTGCGGGGTTTCCAGATCGGTCAGCGTTGTGCCGGGGATCGCCCGTACCGCCGCGCCGATCCGGAAATCGCCGGTCTCGAGAGTATCGACCGGGTCGGGCCGGGCCTGAAGCGCGATGAAATCCTCGCGGAAATAGACATCGTCCCGTAGCACCGCCGGCTCAAGATCAAATAGAATAAGGGACATTTCAGCGCGCCGCCGAGCCGGCCTCCTTTGTCATTCCGGGCCAGCATAACGGAAATTAAAGAGGGTTTTGCTATAAAATGCCTGATTATCTCCGTTTCGGCGGCGAGTTGCCGGCCGGGTGCGACCCGCGGCTTGCGGTCCCCGAGCCCTTCGACGGCCTGGCCTTTTCGCACGGACGGGCCACGCTCGGCTGGCTGCTCGAGCGGCGCGGACCGTTCTCGGCGGCCCTGATCTCCGCCTATACCTGCCCCTCGGTCGTGCGCTTTTGCGAGCATCACGGGTTGGCGATCGGCCTGTTCGATGTCGGCGCCGATGCGGAGGCGATTGCGGCTCTGATTCCCGGTTTGCCGGGCGGAGGGCGGATTTTGGTGTCGGTGCCGGCGTTGCTCGGCTTCGATCCGTGGCTGGATGCCGTCGCCCTGGCGGAACAGCTTGGCGAACGCGCCCTGGTGGTGGTGGATGCCGCGCAAACCGGGTTCGGTCATCGGCGTTATCGGGTGCCGCCGGGCGGCGCGGTGCTGTCCTGTCCGCGCAAAACCACCGCTTTGGCCGACGGTGCCTGTCTGATGCTGGACGGTGTGACCGCCGCCGAGCGGGAAAGCGTCGCCGCCTTGCCCGAAGCCGGCGCCGCCGTCATCGCCAAGCGTGCCGCCCGTGCCCTGTTCGCCGCCCGCGATCCGGCGCTGGAAGAAGAAGCGCTCGCCCTGGCGGCTTTGGCCGAACGCGATTGGCCCGCGTGGCCGTGCCGAATCAGCGCGGCATCGCTGGAACAACTGATCTATCTTGACGCCGCCGCTCATGACGCTGCCCGTCTGGCCAACCGGGCCCGGCTGCGCGCCGCGCTCGACGGTTTTTTAGTTTCGGCGCTCGACGGTCCCGGCGTGCCGTTCGGTCATGCCGTGCTGGTCGATACTCGTTCGGAAATGCTGGCCCGGTTGCGCGCCCGCCGGGTATTCGCCACCCCGCTCTGGCCCGACGCCGTGCACGACCCGGCACGCCATCCCCGCGCCGCCGATCTGGCCCGCCGTCTGCTGCTGCTGCCGATCGACCAGCGCTATTCTTTGACCGAGATCGATCGGCTGGGGGAGCTGGTGGGAGGCTTGAACTGTTCCGGAAAACGGAATAGTCTTGAGCCATGATCAAGAGCTTTGCCGACAAGCGGACCGCCGGTCTGATGGGTGACCGGCGTCATCGCAGCTTGCCGCCCGAGATTGCAATGCGGGCAAAAGATAAGCTGGCAATGCTTGATCATGCCCTCAACATTGAGGACTTAAGATTACCGCCGTCTAATCGACTTGAGTTGTTAAGGGGCGATCGCACTGGTCAATACAGCATTCGTATCAATGATCGGTGGCGGATATGCTTTATCTGGTGCGACGGAAACGCCTATGAAGTCGAAATCATCGACTACCATTAGGGAGAGGAACGATGAGCATCGGGCGTGAGGAGTTGGAGTCTGGACGCATCGGTTTTCCGGAGGACGAATTCACGCCGATGGAGTTGCCGCCGCCCCATCCGGGCCAAATTCTGCGTCGGGAGTTCATGGAACCGCTCGACATCGGCATCAATGCGCTGGCGCGAGCGCTTCGGCTGCCGCCATCGCGCATCAGCGATATCGTCCACGGCAAGCGCGGAATCACCGCCGACACCGCCCTGCGTCTGGAGCGCTATTTCGGCGTGTCCGCGTCTCTGTGGATGGGATTGCAGCAAGACCATGATCTGAGGCTCGGCCGTCTCAACCTGTCTCCGCACATCCTGCAAACGGTTCAGCCGCGACTTGTTGCAACTGAATGTGTGAAATAAAAAAAGTCGGCGCCGTAAGGCGCCGACTTTCTGTTTGCTGCTCGAGATTCAGGCGTCTTGAGTCAACAAGGCGTCAGTCCCTCCTCGATCCGCCTGCAACGGTTGAGATCGCACAAGGTGCGGCAAGTCATGTGCCATGAGACCATATGGTGCTTGATGCCATAACATGGCCCGTGTATGCTGAGAAGTATGACGGAAGCTGTTCTTCTTCGCAGTCGAAAACGGGTTTACGCCGATGGCGCGATTCTCAGCATCCGAATTTGGGGGCTGGTGGAATCGGTCCCGCCTTGCGAACATCGACTGAAATACAGTCTGTTCTACGGCTATCCGGGGTGCCGGCTGGTGGGCTACGACAATGAGCGGGGCAAGGGCGATCATCGGCACCTCGGCGAGACGGAAACGCCCTATCTCTTCACAAATATCTCTCGGCTGCTTATCGACTTTGCCGAAGATGTCGAACGCGAGAGAGGGAAGCCGCCATGACCGATCTTAAGATCACGCTCGGTGAAAGCTATGACGCGATGGCGGCGGATATTACCGATGCCGTCAGCCGGTTCGAAAAGGGTGAGACCGTAGCCCCTGAATCCTCGATCAATTTTGAAAATTGGGATGTTCTGGCTCGGACCCTCAGCGTGAAGCGGCTCGAGTTGCTGCGCTATCTCCACCGTCACCCGGCCGCCAGCATTCTGGCGCTTGCCAAGGCGATCGGGCGCGATTACCGGAACGTGCACGCCGATGTCGACGCCCTGACCGCGATCGGCCTGATCGATCGCGGTGACAGCGGCAATCTGCGCGCCGACTATGACGGCATCCAGGCCAGAATCGCGTTATAGGGATTCCACCCACACCCCGTCACGGGCGGCGCGTTCGGCGGCGGCGACCAGGGCGAGCGCGGCCTCGGCCTCGGCTGCGGTACACGGGCCGGGGTGATCTTCCAGGACCGAGCGATGCTGATCGCGGTAGAGCGCATCGGGCCCGGCCGGAAACTGGCGTGCCGGGCCGCGATCACAGGCGAGCGTGCCGGCGATCAAATCCGCGTGATAGGTATGAGCGGCGGTGTTGATCACCAACTCGCGCCGGGAGCGGCGGTCGAGATAATTGACTTGAATGGTCGCGGCCGGGCAGCGGGCAAACTCTCCCAGCACCAAAAAAGTATCATCGCTGTCGATCTCGAGGTCGCTCCAGTGTCCGCCGAGCGCACTGACCCGCCGCCACGGCCCGAGCAGCAGATTGGCCAGATCAAGCTCGTGACTGAGATCGCGCAGCACGCCGCCGCCTTCCGCGGCCCGGGCCGAATAGAGCGTGCGATAATCGCGCCCCGGCCGCCACTCGGGCAGGTACTGGCCGACATAAATCGCGGCCGAGATCAGGCGCTCGCCGGCCAGCTGCGTCGATAACCGCCGCACCACGGGATGAAAGCGCAGATCATAGCCGATCGCGAGCGCGGCGAAGCGGTGCGGCGGCATGGGCCGGGGCGCGGCGAACAGCGGCTTTTCCACCAGCACCCGGCCGCGGAAATCGAGCGCGACCAATTGTTCAAGCTGCTGCGCATGATCCGAAGTCTCGGTCGCCACCACCACGTAATCGGCCTCGACCGCGCGCAACGCCGCAGCCAAATCGGTAAAGGCGCCATCCCCGCCGCGCCGGCTGACGCTGCTGACGGCCAGCCCCATTTCGCCCAGGATTCGGGCGTGGCGGCTGCCGATCGAACCGGCGCCGATCACCACCGCATTTTTCACCGAAGCAGCGCTCATCGTTCCTCTCCGTTAGGCGGGAAAACCGAAGAGAATTCGGTCTCGGCTCGTTGTAAATCCTGGGGCTGCCCGATATCGAGCCAGTATTCACGGATCGGAAAGGCAACGGTGGTGTGGCCTTCACGGATCAAGGTTTGGAACAGGTCGGGCATATCGAAGTAACGGTCCTGCGGGATCAAATCATAGGCGCTCGGGTCGAGCACGTAGATTCCGGCATTGATGAAATGATGATGGGTCGGCTTCTCGGTGATGCCGACCACCCGGTGACCATTGATCTCGACCACGCCATAGGGCACCTGGAGCCGGTATTCATGCAGCGCCATGGTTCCGAGCGCACCGTTTTCCTGGTGGAATTGCAGCATCTGGCGGAAATCGACCGAGGTCAGAATATCGCCATTCATTACCAGGATCGGCTCGTCCGGGCGCTCCTTCAGTAAACTGAGGCTGCCGGCGGTGCCCATGCGCGCGGTTTCCTGAAGATACTCGATCTCGACACCCCAGCGCGCGCCGTCGCCGAAATGAGCGATGATGGTCTCGGCCAGATAATTCAGCGAAATCGAGAACCGGTAAAAGCCCTGGTCAACGAAGGTCTCGAGGATGGTTTCCAGCAGCGGTTTGCCGCCGACCGGCAGCATCGGCTTGGGCAGGGCGTGAGTCAGCGGGCGCAAGCGCGAGCCCAAGCCCCCCGCCATCAGCACCACCCGATTGGTTCGGCGCGGATTTTGAAGCAGCCCTTCAAGCGTACGCAGACCGGTGACCCGGCCCTCCTCGTCAACCAGCGGGAGATGACGAATCCGCAAGGCCCGCATCAGCCGGAACAACATGGTGTCGTCGCTGCCGGCCGGGGCCATCCGCGGCTCGCGGGTCATGATCTCGGTGACCCGGGTGGTCAGCGGCAGATTGCGCAGCAGCGCGCGCCTTATGTCGCCATCGGTCAAAGTGCCGGTCAGCCGGCCGTTCTCATCGACCACCAGCGCAATCTGAACCCCGCTTTTATCAATACAGGCGATGGCGTCATAGATCGCGGCCTGCGTCCCGACCAGATAATTCTTGACCTCGCCCGAAGGTGTTTTGCCCGGCATTATTATTATTCTCCTAAATCTAAGAGAGCCAAGCATGAGCGGGTATAAAGATCAAGCGGCCTCATGGCTGCTGCGGCAAGCCCGCGTGATTCGAGCGGCTCAATAAAACGAAACAACAGCAAAATCAAAACATCGGCTCAATCATCGAAACATTGTGCCGATGTGGCTGGCCATGTCTTGCAGCAGTCTGGCATTCATATAAAACAACGCGATCGCAAAGTTAATCAGTGTAATTAATAAAACTTCCCGACTATGCATCAACAGCACCACCAGTATTGAAACGGTCATCATCATGCAATATATGACGAAGATAATCTCAATCATGCCGGTCGGATTATAGCCGACGTTTATACAAAAGCCGTAGGCGATAAGACATAACACAAACATCGAAGTATAGTATTTTAGTATGAACCGATCATCGATGATCATCGACCACTCCCGTCAGCATAATGACTTGATATACGGCCCTATCCCGCCGAGGTTTTGGCCTTGGGTGGGGCCGGGCGGCGCTTGACCTTTGAGGGGTCGACCGTGATCGGCCGATAGATTTCGATGCGCGAGCCTTCTTCGACCGGAGACTCGAAGGTCACCAGCTTGCCGAAGATGCCGATCTTCTGCGCGCCGAAATCGATCTCGGGAAAGCGGTCCTTGATCCCTGAACGATAGATCGCGTCACCGACCGTGGTCCCTTCCGGCACCTCGAGGGTAATCCAGGTCTGGCGCTCGGGCTTGGCGTAAACGACGGCGACTTTCATCTGTTGGATACTCCGCTCTTTAACTATTTGATTCTAGAGCGGATTCACGCTACGAGGCGATTCCGC
>JBAWVF010000023.1:0-32749 GCA_037147415.1 Rhodospirillaceae bacterium
GGAAGCACACAACATCTAGTGGGTGTGTGCGTTAACCCGATAGGCATGGATTGATGTTCTTTTCATCGAGTATGCGGGTTCCCTTGCGCAAGGAATCCATGAAGGTTTCAAAAAGATGGGACAGCTCGGCCAAGTCATCGATGCCGAAAGCACCGGCGCCGCCCTTGATCGAATGCACGGCTCTGAAGAGCGCATTCAGCGCCCCGGCCTGATCGTTGCTGTCTTCCAAAGCGTTCAGATGCTCGTTTGCGGACGACAGATAGTCGTCGCATTCTCCGAAAAACATCTGCTTCAGTTTCGCCAGCTCCATGGGTGGCACCCGGGAAAGGTTCGGGAGCAGAACTCCCGCCGTGCAGGCCAGCATACAGGGTTGACCGGACACACCTTCCCTGCGCTAACATGGGACAAGTGATGAAACAGTTCCGCCCCGAATTCAAGGTTCTTGACGATGTCGGACACGGTCATTCTTTTGCCGGTGATTGCCGAGGCGGAGCAGATGCGGCCGATCAGGGATGCCCTGATTCGGCACCTGGAAGCCGGCCAGCCGGTCAAGGTCGATGCGCGCGAGGTTTGCCGGATATCAACCGCGGCGGTTCAAGTTCTGCTGGCGGCCTGCGCCTCGTTTCAAGCCGCCGGGCTGGCGCTGGCCTATGTCGAGCCTTCGGACGAATTCATGGAGACGTTTTCCGACCTGGGGCTTTACGCCCATCTCGGCGAGCATATCGAGTTTTGAGCGTCGCCTTATACGCTTGTCCGGAAGTCTTCGGACAAGCCGCGCTCATATGCCGCGCAGGCTTCGCGCGCACGGGCGCGCGGGGGCGCGGTCGCGGCCCGATACGGATTTCCGAAGACTTTCAGAAATCCGTATTACTTTCCCGGTGTCAGGCCGGGAGTCACCGTCAGCGCAATCAAGCAGGGCATTTGCGAGGGCAGGGGAGCGCCATGCTCGAAATCGGTGCGGTCGATGCAGTCGCTCAACGCCTGGCTCGGGTTGGCGACCAGTGTCGCCGCCAGCAGCAGCAGTTTTTGCGCCCGCGGATCGGCATGGGCCAGAATTGTGGTCCCGGCTTCCCACGGGGTCCGGGTTCCGATAATGGTGGAAACCGCCTTCAGCCGCCAGTCGAGCGGGGCCAATCGGGCCAACCCGAAGAACAGAATCGGTCCGAGCATCAGCGCGGCCAGCACCAATCCGGTGCCGATCCAGACATGCCGGCGCAGGCCGAAGCTGCGCTCCGCCGTGCCGGCCAGTGCGGTGGCGCGCAAAGCGGATTGATGCTCGGTCGCCGCTTCGACGTCATAAAGCGCTGAGGCCGGATCGGTAACCCAGCCGATCAGGCGGGTTGCAATCGCCATTTGAGCGGCGACCGGATCCCAGGCCGGAGCCCGGCTGCGGCGAACCCGGCCCGAAACGCGGGCGGCGTGATCCTCCAACCGCTGTACCAACTCAACCGCCAGCGAGACATAGGCGCTTGAACCGGTGGAGCGCGGCCGGTGCAGCAACACCGGCTTGCCCAGCGCCGCCGCCGCCGAAATTTCATGACTGAGCGGAATTTCCGTGGTCAGCACCTGTTCGGAGTAGCTGCGGCGCACGGTGGCGGCCAGGGTTTGGCTGCCATGGATATCGCCTTCATGGCGGTGCATGGTCAGCAGCACATCAACCGCCGGTTTAGCGCGTCCGGCCGAGAGCGCCAGGCTGGCCAGGACATGATCAAGGTGATTCAGTCCTTGAAGCGCGTGAACGTCGCAGGGCAGCGGCACCACCACCCGGTCGGCGGCGACCAGCGCGTTGACGGTCAGAATGCCGAGCGACGGCGGGCAGTCGATGATCACGAAGTCAAAAGCGGTACCGGCCAATGACTCGGCGGCTTCCGCTAACCGGACATGGCTGTCGGCACAGTTGGCCAGTTCACTTTCAAGGGTCGCGAGCGTCAGGCTGGCCGGAGAAACCGACAGGCCGGGAATTCGGGTCGGCCACAGCGCACCGTTGGTCGACGCGCCTTCGGTCAGGAGTTGATGGGTGCCCCCCTCTCCGTGTTCGATCACGGCGAAGCCGAGGCAAGCGCTGGCATTGCCTTGAGGATCGCAATCGATCAGCAGGACCGTTCGTCCGGCGGCCGCCAGTGCGGCGGACAGATTAACCGCCGTAGTGGTCTTGCCGACCCCGCCCTTTTGGCTGGAGATGGCGATAACGTGGGGACGATTGGCCATGTCAGGTGCCCGGTGGCCGCAGGTTGATCAAAGCCTCAAGCCCGACCCGCCGGCCGGCGGCAGAGGTCGCGGCGGCATCTTCGGATTCGGCGGGAATCTCTTCCCCGGTATCCGTTGCGGGTTGCGGTGAACCGTAAAGCGCGGCCCATAGCGCGGCGCTTTCCGGATTATCGGGCGGCTTGGGGGGAACCGTGAGCGCGGGCCGCGGCTCGGGCGGCGGGCCATCGGTGCGGCGGGCGGGAAGCCGGGGCACTTTTTCCTCGACCGGAGCAGCCAATCGGCGGCTGCGCGGACGTTTCGGTGTTACCGCTTCCCGCATCGGTTCGGGCAACGGCAGCACCGGCACTTGCGTGGCCAGCCGCGGCGGGACGGTCCAGCCGGCTTCGCCTCCGGCCAACGACTTAATCGAGTTGAAATCGAGACGGCGGTGAAAAATCAGCCGACAGCGCCGCGAGAACACCACATAAGGCACCGCCAGCACCACGGGCAGACTGACCAGCGGGAAAACGGCTTGCCCCTCGGTTCCCGACAGCGTCAGCGACAGACCCAGGGTGATCAACAAGGTCAGGCCGGCGGACACGGTCAAATAAAGCGCCGGGAAGCGCGGATGCTTGGCCAGACCGAGCCCGGCCGCTATCAAAGCCCCGACCGAGACCGCAATCTGGCCCAGCGAGCGCAACAGATTACTAAACGCCAAATCCGGGCGGAACAAATCAAGTGAAAGCACCGGCTCAATCAACCCGACCAGGCCGGAAACCACCAGCAGCACGATAACAACCAGTAAAACACCGCTGACCACCGCGTCCGGATGATTGCCGGCGGTGAGATAGTCGAGTGTAATCGACCGCGGTGCTTTAATTTTGGACATTACCGCTCCCTGTCGAGTTATTTATCCGTCAGGGCGACAGGGCCGGGTAGAATACCCAGGCGGAGCGCAGCCGCCGCATTTTCTGCTTCAAGCCGAAGATGGGCGGCGGAGAGCCAGCGGGTCACCGGCTCGGCGGGATAGGCGTGCAATTCTTCAAGCTGTTGAATGGCGCTGGCCAGATTGCCAAGGCTGAGCGTGGCGTGGATGCCGACCAAGGTGGCGCGGAAGCGTTTGGCCTCGACCGAATCCACCGTGCCGAACAGCGAACCGACCCAACCGAAAAAGCCGGTTTCGGTCACGCGCGGTGCCAGTTGGTCGCGGGAATCGATGACACCAAGCAGTTTCGGCGCCATTTCATCGTAACGCTCGCGCAAGGCCGCCGGTGTCGGCACCCCGATTTTAGCCAATGTTTCCAGTCGCTTGAGCGGGGCCGTGAGCGAGTCTTTCTCGGCGACCGCGGGGGCGAGGCGGGCAAGCTCCGCGGAAAACGGGACGCCCCGATCAATCGCGGCGCTGAGCAAATCAAAGGCGGAGGCAAAATGGACCGCCCGCATTGCCGTCCCGAACCGGTTTTCGACGGTAACCGCCAGATCGTCGACCTTGCCGTCGATCCGGGCAATGCGCTTGGCCAGCAACGACTGATCGCGCTCGATTTCATCCAGCTTGCCGATCAGAAGGGATGGTTGGGAGGCTTGAGAGGAGCGGCCCGAAGGCAACATATAAAGCACGACCACCGCGAGAAAGGCCCCGGCCAGTGCCAAGCCGGTGGCGGCGACAACTCCGACGGTCAACCAACGGACGCCGATCCGCGAACGCCAGCGGGATTGGAGCGATGGTACGGGTTCGACCGGCATTTCTTCATGATAAACGGCGTCCGGATCGCCCTCGTACTCGACGGCTTCCGTGTCAACCGGTTCGCCGTCCTCTCCCGTGACACGTTCCGACACCGGGGCCGGCGTGTGAGCGTCGGCAACTTTCGCCATCAGGGCGTGAGCGTCGAGGCTGCGGAACAAAGTCGTGTAATCCTCGTCCGACAAAAAAGTCAGACGAGTATCACGGGTAACAAACAAGTCCCATCGTTCGGCCAATGACAGCGCCAGCAGACTGTCGAGCATGACCGCGCTTTCGTCGCGGCTGGCGGCCCAACTGTCGGTAATCAGCCGATCAAGGGTATCGATCCAGGACATCAGAGGTCGGCCGTACCATGGGTTACAGGGGCAAGCGCCAGAGTCAATTGCTTCAGCCACGCGGCGTAATCACCGGTGGCGCGCCGCGCCGCCAGAATGCCGAGACCGGTCAAAGAAGCGACCGTTTTGGGATCAAGCGAAATGACCTTTGACGGCGGCATCTTCAGACGTTCGAAATCGGTCCAGGCTTCGCTGACGCAACCGGCCATTTCAACAATGAACAGACCGCGGTTGCGCATGGCCTCGATGCGCCGGAATTCCGGGGTGCCGGCATAGGCGTCGAATGCGCCGGACTTTTTGTTCAACACCAGAATGCGGCGACTGGTCGGGAAAATGCGTTCGACCGTCTCCAGCACTTCCAGACCACCCGAAACCGCCAGCGGTTCCGCCGTGATCGGGACATAGGCATCCATGGTCACGCCGGAATCTTCGAACAGCGCGGCAAGGTTCGACTTTTCGGCCCAGGACAGGATCAACCGGTCCATGTTGGCGCCGATATCGACCCCGGTGTCATTTTCAAGAATTTCTTCGGCCAGTCTGTCCCAATAGCTGTAGGCCAGCGAGGGATTGGCGCGGATTTCATCCATCGACGCGCCGACTTTCAGCGAAAGCACCTTCTCCGGCCCCATGAATTCGCCGAGTTTGGCCTTGTCGTCCGCATCGATCAAACGGAGCGGCCGTCCCGACGCCTCATAAATCGCCGCCAAAGCCATCATGAGAACCGATTTTCCCACGCCGCCTTTGCCGTTGGCGACCCAGACTGTATGTGGCATGGCGTTTCCTTCGTATAGAGTTATAGACTTCGTATAGAGTCACGGATCAGGCCGACTACAGCAGAGCGATAATTTAGTGTCGTTAAGACCGAACCGGAATAATATTTCGAACGATATCACCGCCGAGCAAGACCGGTGCGGCCGAAACACATCTTCGAACAAACTATACTATCCAAGACCTATATCGCCGCACGTTGGACAGCCTCTATATTATCGCGGTCACACGAAAAGCGGGCCCGCGCTGACCTGCGGATCATACCCCGAACCGGTCGGGGTTAACAATTCGAAAAGGTTATAGCCCGGTCCCGTCAAAGAAATGACCGTTGACTGTGTCAAGAATATCGTAGTTCGGCAACGGTCAGTATTGCCGGATCAGACCGATCAGCCGGCCTTGAACCCGGACGCGGTCGGCGCCGAAAATGCGGGTCTCATAGGCCGGATTGGCCGGCTCCAGCGCGATGGTGTGGCCTTTGCTGCGAAGGCGCTTCAGCGTGACTTCGTTGCCGTCGACCAGGGCGACCACGATCGTGCCGCTTTCCACGGTATCGCAGCGGCGGATGATGACGGTGTCGCCGTCGAGAATCCCGGCCCCTTCCATGGAATCCCCGGCAATTTCCAGGGCATAATGTTCCCCGGGGCCGAGCAGGCTGGAGGGTACGGCGATCGTCATGCTGGTGTCGCGCAGGGCTTCGATCGGCAGGCCGGCGGCGATGCGGCCGTACAGCGGCAAGGCCACCGCTTGGGCGTCATTGACGACCTGACGTCCGGGCAGAGCGCCGCTGAAGTTGCCCCGGATCACATGAGGTTGGAAACGGGTCGCCGGTACAGCCGTCGGTGCGGCCGTCGCGGTTGCCGCGGTCGGCGCCGAACCGGTCGGGCCGTCCGCCGGAGTCAATCCTTCGGGCAGGCGCACCACCTCGAGCGCCCGGGCCCGATGCGCCAGGCGGCGGATAAAACCGCGTTCCACCAGGCCGGTGATCAGACGATGGATCCCTGACTTCGATTTAAGATTCAGGGCATCTTTCATTTCATCGAAGGAGGGCGAAACGCCGCCACGGGACAGGCGCTCGTGAATGAAGATCAACAGTTCCTGTTGCTTCCGGGTCAGCATGAATTTTCTCCCGCGCTTTGTGGTTGGTTGTTTTGTAGTCGGTTCGTTCCGCAACAAAACCAAAACATAGCACTATGTTCTAGTTTAGTTCGTCCCCCCCGTCAAGCGCTTGCAAGAAAAATTTCGACCCCGATCAAACGCCGATGATGCTGGCGCCGAGAGGCAGGATTTCAACCCGGCTACCGGCGTCGGCGGCTTCGGCCGCGGGCGGACGGATAATCAGGCAATCCGCGGCGGCCAGCGGGGTTAACATCGCGCTATCCTGCCGGGGAAAGGGCGTGGCGGTCAGATCGCCGGCCCAATCATGCGAGAGCGTTGCCCGCAAATAGGTCTGGCGCTGATCATTGGCGGGCAGCGCTTGGCCGAGCCGGGCGGTCGGGCGCAATCCGTTGGCCTCGGCGGGTTGGCCCAACAGGGCGCGCAGGGCCGGTCTGAGAAACACGAACGCGGTGACCAGACAGGAGACCGGGTTGCCGGGCAGACCGAGCAGCGGCACCGAGCCGGTCCGGCCGAACAGCAGCGGTTTACCGGGGCGCATGGCGACTTTCCAGAAGTCGATATTGTCGCCGCGTTTGCCGAGCACGGCATGCACGAGATCATGATCTCCGACCGAGGCGCCACCGCTGGTGACCAGCAGGTCGGAGCCCTCGGCCGAGGCGGCGGCGGCCAGCAGCGCGTCGGCGCTGTCGCCGGCGACCCCCAGATTGATCGGCAGCCCGCCGCAAGCAGTTACCAGGGCGCCCAGCGCCGGCGAATTGGAGCTGATGATCTGGTGGCGCCCGAGCGGCTCACCCGGCAAAACCACCTCGTCACCGGTGGCCAGGATTGCGACTCGAGGACGTTGCCGCACCCGCAGCAAGGGTACGTTCATCGCGGCAATCAGAGCGACGTCGCGCACGCCGATCGTTCGGCCGGCGGGCAGACCGATGGTGCCGACCTCGAAATCCTGTCCCATCGGGCGGACATGGTGACCGGCGGCAACCGCTTCGGTGACGGTGATGCCGCCGTTATCATCGGCTTGAACCGCCTCTTGTATCAGAACGGCCGTCGTCCCGGCCGGCATGGCCGCGCCGGTAAAAATCCGTACGGCTTCTCCGGGCTGGACCGTGCCGCGGAAACCATGGCCGGCGGCAACCGAGCCGATCACCTTCAGGCGCATCGGCAGGCGTCGGCGAAAATCGTCGGCGCGGACCGCATAACCGTCCATGGCCGAAATATTAGCCGGGGGTTGACTGACCCGGGCAAGCACCGGTTCGGCCAGGACGCGACCCACGCTATCGCTCACGGCGATAATCTCGGACGGCATCGGGGCCAGGGCGGCGGTAATGCGGGCTATCGCTTCGGCAACCGGAATCATCGGGGAGCTTCTCCGAACGTGCCGGACACGCCGCCGGCCTTGTGGATAAGGCGAATATCGCTGACAACCATTGCGCGATCCACCGCCTTGCACATATCATAAACAGTCAAGGCGGCAACCGATACGGCGGTCAGCGCCTCCATCTCAACACCGGGTCGACCGGCCAGCCGACAGGTTGCGGTTATGTCGACGGCGTTGCGCGCCGGATCGCAGGACAGTTCAACCTTAACCGCGCTGAGCGCCAACGGATGGCACAGCGGGATCAGGTCGGCGGTTCGCTTGGCCGCCATGATGCCGGCAAGGCGCGCCACGCCGAGCACGTCGCCCTTGGCGCTGCCGCCGGCCCGAATCATGGCCAATGTCTCGGGCCGCATCACCACCGAGCCGCAGGCGGTCGCACTGCGTTCGGTCACCGGTTTTGCGGTTACGTCGACCATGGCGGCGTTGCCGTCGGCGTCGAAATGGGACAGACCGGACCCCGGCACCGGCATGGCGCTCAATGCTCCGGACCGACCGGGTGGGCGTGCCGGGTCAGCAGCTTGCGGGTGGCGGTCGCCACATCGGTGTGACGCATCAAGGACTCCCCGACCAGGAAGGTATGAATTCCGGCCGCCGACAGCCGGGCGATGTCGGCCGGGCTGGCAATGCCGCTTTCGGAAACGGCAATTCGGCCTTCGGGCAAATGCGAGGCCAGCGTAATCGAAGTTTCCAGGTCAACCGTCATGGTGCGAAGATTACGGTTATTGATGCCGATCAGCTCCGAGGGCAGCTTGGCGGCATGATCGATTTCGCGTCGGTTGTGAACCTCGATCAGCACCGACATGCCGTATTCATGCGCCGCCGCCGTCAGTTCCGCCGCCAAGCTGTCACTCAGCGCCGCCATGATCAACAGGACGCAGTCGGCGCCGAGCGCCCGTGACTCGGCAATCTGATAAGGGTCGATCATGAAGTCCTTGCGCAACACCGGGATTCCGCAAGCGGCGCGGGCGGCGGGCAGAAAGGCGTCTTCGCCTTGAAAGTGCGGCTGATCGGTCAGCACCGACAGGCAGGCGGCCCCGCCGGTCTGATAGGCCCTGGCCAACACCGGCGGGTCGAAATCGGCGCGGATCAAGCCCTTGCTGGGACTGGCCCGCTTGATTTCGGCAATCAGGGCGTGGCCTTCGATGGTGATTGCCTGCTTGAGCGCCGCTGCGAACCGCCGCACCGGTCCGGCATTACGGGCCAGACGGTCAAGCTCGGAGAACGGCACCGCAGCTTTGCGCTCGGCAACGTGTATTTGTTTGTCGGCGCAGATTTTGGCGAGGATGTCGGGAACGGTGGTCATGGCGTTACCTTCGGTTGGTGATGGCCACCAGCTTTTCTAACACCGTACGGGCGGCTCCGCTATCGATGACATGACGTGCGGCGGCAACGCCGGCCTTCAAGTCGACGACTTTCTCGGACACCAGCAATGCGGCGGCACTATTGAGCAGCACGATATCGCGGTAGGGACCGCTGTCTCCGGCCAGCAGGGCGCGCAACGCCGTGGCATTGACGGCGGCATCACCGCCTTTGAGTGCGGCCGGGGTGGTCCGGGGCAGGCCGGCATCTTCGGGCGTGATCTCGAAGCCGGTCACGACGCCGTCCTTCAACTGAGCGACCAGGGTCGGTCCGGTGGTGGTGATTTCGTCAAGCCCGTCCGAGCCGTGCACAACCCAGGCGCTTTCCGAACCCAGACGATGCAGCACATGCGCCAGCGGCTCGACCCAATCGCGGGCAAACACGCCGATCAACTGGCGTCGTGCTCCGGCCGGGTTGGACAGTGGCCCGAGCAGGTTGAAAATGGTGCGCGTGCCCAACTCGACTCGAGCCGGACCGACATTGCGCATGGCCAGATGATGGCGCGGCGCCATCAAGAAACAAATCCCGGCTTCCCATAATGCCGTGTGCACCAGTGCCATGTCGGCGTCGAGATTGACCCCCAGCGCCGCCAGCACGTCGGCGGCTCCCGATTTCGAGGACATGGCACGGTTACCGTGTTTGGCCACCGGCACGCCGCAGGCTGCAACCACCAGCGCGGTTGCGGTCGAGATGTTGTACGTCCCGGAGTTGTCGCCTCCGGTGCCGACGGTATCGATTGCGCCGGGCGGAGCCTCGATGGGCACCGCTTTGCTGCGCATGATCCGGGCGGCCCCAGTAATCTCCTCGATCGTTTCGCCGCGGACCCGTAGCGCCATCAGGAACCCGCCCATTTGGGCCATGGTCGCATTGCCCGACATGATAATGTCGAACGCCTTGCCGGCTTCGCTTTCATCAAGACGTGCGCCGCCTGCGACTTTGGCCAAAATCATTTTCATGTCGGCGAAATCGCCGTGCGGAGCTGTTTGAGTCATGGAACGGGTCTTTCCTCGAGTTCGGCAAGGAGGGCAGTGAGTTGTACTTTCAAGAGGGGCACCTCTTCGGTTCCGATTCCCCAGACTGTTTTGAGGTTAACGGTAGAATATTCGTGGATAATTCTGTTTCTAAGAGAGACTATCTCACTCCATTGAATATTAGTATCGGCAACACGACAATGTTTTGTGTATGAATTAGCAGCTTCTCCTACTATTCCTAAGCATCGACAAACAGCATCAACAGTTTTCATATCATTCTGAAATGATAAAAAATCATGCCCATCTATATAGCTTTCAATCCGCTCGCAGGCGTCGATCATATCCATCAGCAGTACCCCCGGGTCTCTTCTAGACATCACGCACCTCGTTGGAGATTGCTTTCTTTAACCAGGGGCTTATGTATTCGGCTGAGATTAGGTCAACGCGACGCTCAAGTTTCTCTTCAAGAAAATCGGCCATTCTCATAAAGCCGAATCCAAGCGGGTGATCGAGTTCGTAGAGCAAATCAATATCGCTGTCCGGGGTGTCGTCGCCGCGCGCCACCGAGCCGAACAGGCCGATGATGCGGGCACCCCAGCGTTCCTCGATGACGGGGTTCAGTTCGCGCAACCGTTCGATGATCGCGTCGACATCGGCCATTACGCGGCCGCCTCCTGCGGGTTACGGGTGAATGCCAAAAAGTTGCCGAGTATTTGGTGGCCATGTTCCGAAGCGATGCTTTCGGGGTGAAACTGCACGCCGTGAATCGGTAAGGTCCGGTGAGCCAGCGCCATGATCAGGGTTTGCCCGGTTTCGGGATCCACGGTTTCGGCGGTGACTTCGAAACAGGCGGGCAGGGTTTCCCGCTCGACGATCAGCGAGTGATAGCGGGTGGCCTTGAATGGTGAAGGCAGCCCGGCCACGACCCCGCGCCCGCCGTGAACCATGATGCCGACCTTGCCATGCATCGGCACCGGCGCGCGCACCACCCGGCCGCCGAAGGCTTGACCGATCGCCTGATGGCCGAGACAAACCCCGAGCAGCGGAATCCGCCGTGCTGCCGCAGCATCGATCAGGGCCAAGCAGATGCCGGCCTTGTCCGGGTCGCAGGGCCCCGGCGACAAGACGATGCCGTCGGGTTTCAGGGCCAGCGCCTGCTCGACACTCAGGGCGTCGTTTCGTCTGACCACGATTTCCCCGCGCAGCTCGCCGAGGAAATGGTAGAGATTATAGGTAAAGCTGTCGTAGTTATCGATTAAGAGAATCATGGGAACTCTCCGGGGCCGGTCCCGAACCGACTGTCAGCCTACAGGCCGCGCGCCGGTTTTGCCAGCGCTTCCCGGTGTCGGGCGGTCATCGAATCCGACGCGGCTTTCCCGGTCGACAGAAACCGTGCCGAAGCGGTACTGTTATCGACGTTTTGATGGAATGGACGAAATCAGCCATGACGGACAGAACCTTGGAACAGATTGCCGGGCTTGCCATCAGCCTTGCGGTCGATGCGGGCAACGCAATGGAGGCGGCGTTTTCATCGGCGCGCTCCGGCGATCGTGACGGCTCGCTCAGCATGGCGAAGGAAGCGGCGGGAAAAGCCATGCTGGCGAAAAAGGTGGTCGCTCCCGCGGTCAACAATCAGACCAGCGCCGGCTTTGATTTGGCGAAGGCTGCGGTCGGACATGCCGAGGATGCGCGTTTGTTCGCCATGGCGGCGATGGACGTGGCGCGCGGCTCGGCCCGCAATGCCGGCAATAGACAAGGCGGCGAACCGGTCAAGAAATCCGCGGAATCCATGGCCTTTTTGATGGCCGGCGCTTCGGCGCTGTTGGATATCAAGCGGGGCGGCGCTGCCGAGAGCACGATTCGCAAGATCGCCATGGCTTCCGAGCGTACCGGTCAGGCGGCCGAGGAAGCCGGCAAGGTCGGGGGCGCGGGAAATCTGCATGCCGAAGATGCCGCGGCGGCCAAAGAGACCATGACGTTGATCGCCCGTCGCGCGGTTGCGGCTTTCAAAGACGCGCGGCGCTCGCCGGTTTCCGGCTAGTGTTCCGATGATGACGGATGGTTCCCGTCCGCCCTCTGAATCGGACCACTAAGTATTTAATTCCAGTGCGATTCAGACCGGATCGCATGGGAACCATGCGTTACGGTCATCGCACAGGTGATTTCTTCGGTCAGCGATTCGGCGTTGACTGATAGAGCGCGCGCCCGAATCGGGCCAGGGCTGCGCTCAGGTCGGGATCATCGATTGTCCCGGTCGAGGCGTCGATGATGTTTTGTTCGGCGACACTCAACGGGCGCGGCCGGTGAATCGGTCCTTTAGGCCTTTCCCGGTGCACCTGGATCAATTTGAGCCGGGCCACGGCCTTATAGCCGAAGAAACCGTTGATCCGCTCGATGATCTGGGGCTCCAAATGCTGGAGATCGAGCGCGGCCGAAGAGGCCACCCGTAAATGGAGCACCGCGTTTTCGCGTTGACCATGGGGAAATACGACCCGGATCGGCGTGGTACGATCGGCGTTTTTCGGTCCGATGATGCTTGACCATTCGGTCAGCAGACCGCCGAACGCCAGCCCGCGCCGCCCCATGACCTTGCCGGTCAGGGGGGGCAGGATGGCCGCCAGAGTGCGCGGTGGGGCCATTGTCAGGCGCCGCGGAGATCAAGCGCCGCACGCAGCAGCGGCGACAGTCCGACCAGCCGAATATTGATGTCGATCGAGTCTTGCGGACGCACGAAGTAGCGCAAAGTGAAGGTGGTGCCGTCCAGGAAGGTGCGAATGCAGCCGAGTCCCTTGGCTTCGACCCCGTGCCAGAGGCGAAAGCCGACCACGGTATCCCCGACCATGTGATAGGGCATGAAGTTTGAGCCGTCGCCCGTCACTTCGCGTTCCGCGACCCGGGTCAACTCGGCGGTTTCTCCGGCATCGCACACGATGGTATCGTCAACCCACAGGATCGGCATGCGGTAAGGGTCGATGGTCAGCGAGCACTGGGGCAGCGCGGCTGAAAACCAGACCGAACCGTCCCGCTGGCGGAAGATCGCAATGGTAAAACCGGTATCCAGAACACCGAAGACAGCTTTGCCTCCGGCGACTTCTCCTTCGACCCACTCGACGTTCATAAAATCCTCCAAGACGCACTGAAGGGCGCAAGCTGCCATGACCGTGTTGCGAAGTCGAGACGCCCTAACGCCGCACTTCGAAGAAGTCCGAGAGTGTGCCGCGCCGGGCCGTGCGATGCACCTGTTGAGTTGGTATGACCGGGCGCACCGCAGCTTGCCGTGGCGCGCGCCGCCGGGTGAACGGGCCGAGCCCTATCGGGTCTGGTTGTCCGAGATCATGCTTCAGCAGACCACGGTAGCCGCAGTGATTCCGTATTTCGAGCGTTTTCTTACGGCGTGGCCGACCGTCGGGGCGTTGGCCGCCGCCGATCTTGACGACGTGCTGCGGGCGTGGGCTGGGCTTGGCTATTATGCGCGTGCCCGCAATCTGCATGCCTGCGCCTGGGTGGTCGCCGGTTTGCCGGGCGGAGAGTTTCCCGATACCGAGCAAGCTTTGCTCGCTTTGCCGGGAATCGGAGCCTATACCGCCGCCGCGATCGCGGCCATTGCCTTTGATCGGCCGGCAACTGTGGTTGATGGCAATGTTGAGCGGGTGGTGGCGCGCCTGTTCGCGGTCGAGGAACCGTTGCCGGCGGTCAAGCCGAAGCTGCGTGCGCTGGCCGCAACCCTTACGCCCGCGAAGCGGCCGGGCGATTTTGCGCAGGCGATGATGGATTTGGGCGCGACGATCTGTACGCCGCGCCGTTTGCGCTGTCCGCTGTGTCCACTGAGGGACGGGTGCGTTGCCATGGCCCGGGGCATCGCCGGGCACTTGCCGCGCCGTGCCGTCAAACCGGCAAAGCCGGTGCGCCGTGGCATCGCTTATTGGCTGGTTAATGGCGACGGTGCCGTCTTGCTGCGGCGTCGCCCCGAGCGCGGTTTGCTCGGTGGCATGATTGAGCTGCCATCCTCCGAATGGAGCGAGGGGGCGCCGACGGCCGTAGGGACCGGGGCGCCGGCTGCCGTGGCTTGGCACCCGGTCCCCGGCGGCGTCCGCCACACCTTTACCCATTTTCACCTGGAGCTGACGCTGTTTGCCGGCCGGATCGAAGGCCAAGGCGGCAGCGTCCCCGGATTTTGGGTCGCCCCGGCCGATATCGATGCCCAAGCGCTGCCTTCGGTCATGCGCAAGCTGGTGCGGTTGGCTCAGGCCGCCCCGTTCAGTGGAGACGACAGTGTATAGGCGGCTTGAATCCGGCCGCGGTGAAGATTGGTCAATCGTTCGATCACCGCCGGTTCGGGCTCGATCCCCGTGACGCTGTCACCGGACTCGCGCCAGTTGAGCATGGCCAGCGATTGCGCCAGCGTGTCGGCCAGGGTCGGGTCGGCGTTCAGCATCGCCGCCAGCGCGCGCCGTTCGAACTCATAGACCAACACTGCGGATTCGGCGGTCACGGTGGCGACTTGCGGCTGAGCGCCGAACAGCGCGCGGCGGCCGAAAGCCTCCGTGGCAATGAAGCGCTCATTGACCAGTCGGGCGCCGTCGCGGTCGGTCATGATGCGTTTGACCATGCCCTCGCCGACGATGAACAGCGAATCCCGCCGCTCGCCGGCATTGACGATAACCGCGCCTGCCGGGAAAAACCGCTCGATCAGGACGCCGGCGATTCGCTCGCACACCGGGGTCGGCAGCGGCCGGAATACCCGGCATTGTTGCACCAACCGCAGAGTATCGAGAGAACGATCGGCAATCCGGGCGCGGCGCGGCGTCTTAATCACTTCGGTTTTCGGGAAGGAGATCGTGATTCCGGCATCGCGCATGCATTGCAGGATGTTCTTAATCACCGCATGATCGGACTTCAGGCCGTCACCATAGCTGGAGATGGTATAGCCGACTTGATAGACCACACCGTCGCGTTCCATCCGGCGCGCCACTACGCTGGGCGAGCCGATATAGGTGACGCCGACCGCACCCAGCGCTGCCGCATAAAGAATGCGCTCGGCGCTTTCCACCGAAGTATCGTAGTCGATCACCACTTCAAGGTTGCGTCTGGCCCGGGTATCCGGAGTCGCCAGATTGACGATCACCGCGTTCGCCAAGGTCAGGTTGGGAATGATCAGAGTTTCTTCATTGAAAGTCGTCAGAAAGGTCGCGCGCCAAGTGATCTTTTCAACTTTACCGACCCATTTGTCATTGATCTTGACCACGTCTCCCGGCTTCAGCGGCTTTTCGACATTGAGCAAGACGCCGGTAAAGGCGGCCAGCAGCATGTCGCGGAGCGCCAAGCCGATGATCATGACCGAGGCACCGCCGGTGGCGACCAGGGCCGTGATGTCCTTCTTGAAGACGACCGCAAGGATAAAACAAAGACCGATAAACATGACCAGCACGCCGGTCAGGTCGGTGACCAGTTGCGGCACCTGTTTTCCGGACTGTCGGGCCTTCGCACCGTTAAGAACGTCGAGTCGGATGTAGCGCGACACCAGCATCGTGACCACGAAGCAGAAGGCCGCGGCGACATATTGTTCCAGCACCGGTTGCTGGGCACCCGAGATGAAGGCAAGCGGCCCGGTGAAGATATCGTCGAGCAGCAGCACCAGCCCGAGAATGACCGCGGCGACCGTCGTGCGGCCGTAAGTCCGCCAATATTCGATCATGGCCGTATCCCTCAGGCGGTAACGGGAAGACGAGCGAGAAAGCCCGGCTCATCGGCCGGAATTTCCAGGCTGCCGCCGTAGAACTCCAGAATGATGCGTGACAGCACGACGGCAATCAGCGGTGAAGCATTCGGGGTGCCGGCGGGCGTGGAGCCGATCCGGGCCAGGAATTGCCGCGATTCGTCAAGTAACGCCTCGTCCGGGGCGCCGGCCGCGGCAAAGGCGGAACCGGTGACCGAAAGCTCAAGCCAACCCGCCTCGCTGTTATAGTGGCCGGACAAGATGATCTTGCCGTTACCGCCGCGCTGGGCGGCGTATCCGGCCAGACCGGTGATGGCGCGGCGCAGTAAACCAGCATCGGCGCGGACCGGCGGCAGGTCGGGATCGACCGTCGAGGTGATGGTCAGTTGCGGCAGGCGGCGATAGGTGGCGAGGTCTTCGGCGATCACCTTGGCGACCACTTCGGCCGGTGAGATTTGCGGATTTTCCGCCTTGACCAGATTCTGGCGGAACAGTTCAAGCTGTTGATAGTCGGAGATCAGCCGGCTGAGCCGCGAGGTTTCATCAAGTGCAAAGGCGAAGCGGTCGCGCATGATTTTGACTTGCGCCGGTTCAAGTGCGTCGCCGCGTGCCACGGTTTCAAGCGAGGCGGTCGCCGCTTGCAATTGCCCGCTGACCGCTTGCAACGGGACGTTGACCGCAGTGACTAAGTTGGTAAAGAATCCGCGCTTGATGACATCGACTTCACGCAGCTTGCCGACGGCAATATCGCAGGCGGCCGCGCGCTCATCGAGCTCGCGCTTCTGGTGGGTCAGCACGCCGGTGAAGGCCGCGCGCATTTGGCCGAATTTCAAATAGCCGACGCTGCCGACTATTGCGATGACCAGAAACAAAATCCCGGTCTTGATCGCCACCGATTGAAGCACATCAAGAAAAGCGTCGGTCACGTCCAGCACCGATGCAATCACGATGGTGGGAACGCCGGAGAAGTTGAGAACCGGGAAGGTTTTGACGAAAACCGTTTTATGCCCGGCCTTGGCCAGAGTATAGGCCTTGGCCCGCGGGTCGAAATCCATGTCGCGCACGATTTCGCCGGTGATCGGATCGGAATAGATATAAAAGACGTCGGTGCCTTTCCAGGCATCATTCTTGGGGTCGGCCGGGCGTTCGACCCGCTCCGAGACCTCTTTCATCAAGCCGACCGCGTATTTCAGACCGGTGGTGGCGCTGGCGCGCTCCAGCGGAATATTGAAGTCGGTGACGAATTCAAGAACGCCGACAGGCTTGTCTTCGAACGTCACCGGGGTGATAGCGCGAACCCCGATGATGCCGCCGAGCCCGGTTTCCACCGCCAGAATCTTTTGCCGGCGCTCGTTGGCGGCGACGATCGACTTGCGGAACTTGCTGAGATCCTGACCGAAAACCTTGGGGTCGCCGGCCCGGTAATATTGCACCGCCGGAGCTGTCCAGAAATTCAGGTTTCGGACGCCGTGGTTCTTCTTCAATTCCTCGAAGAACGGCTCCATCCGTCCGACCAGACCGGCGCGGTCGTTCTTGGCGAAGGCCTCGACCGTGACCTTGCTTTGCAGCATGACTTCGGAGGCCAGATTCATCGCGCGAAAGCGCGCCTGGAGCAAATCGCCGAAGATCGCTTCGAAGCGGCCGGCGTTGCGGTCGGCGCTTTTCACGATCGCCCCGGTACCGGAGGCATATTCATTGATCGCATAGAAGCCCGCCAGTACGCCGCCCATCAGGATGATCAACAGAATGACCCACCAGCTTCCGCCGCTCTCGCCCGATTGCTCGGTTGCGTCGTCTTTCATCGCCTTTGCCATAATCCGTGTCTCCCGCAGCGCCGAACCGGCCAGCCTTGTATGCGGGTGACTATCACGGATAATGTACGTTTGCGCAAGAGGGGCGGGTGCAAATCATGGGCGAGAACGAAATCTGGTGCCACGCTTGGCGTTTGCTGGTGAAGCATCAAGTTGAAACCGAGGCGGTGATTGCGCGCGAAATCGCGCGCTGCCGGGCCGAGAAAGACGCCGACGGTGCCGCTTATTGGCGCAAGGTCGCCGCCGCGCTGGAGGATTTCCGGTAGCGGTGGGTGGTTCAATGGCCGCTGGCGACGCGGATTAACACGAAGGAGGCGCTAAAGATGACGAAAACCAAACCGGCCACCTGAATCAGGTTGGGAATCAGTGACACCCGGCCATCAAGTCGAGCCAGATCCAGCTGAATCTTGTAAATATCCTTACCTTGATCCTTTTGCGCGGCTTTGACTTCGGTAACGTCCGCCTCGACCTTGACAATGGCTGTTTCGACCTTGGTAACGGTCGTTTCAACCTTGGCAAGGGCCGTTTCGACCTTGGCAAACCGCCGCTCCATCCGCTCGCCAAGCTCGTTTATTGCCGCGAGAATCGCTGCGGGGTCGGTTTGGGGGGCGGTCGGGAGTTTGCGGGCGGGTATTGACATGGCGTGATGGTAACTCATTCGCTGTCTGTTTGCGAGCCCGATCCGAACCGGTCCTCGGCTGAAATCACTCCCGCTCCGAAAAGGCGGCGTCGGCATCGTTCCAACCCCGACAATTCCGAGTGTCGCTGTATGTGCCGGAAAATTACGGATAGTTTATTGGTTGTGCATACGTTGGTATGCTCGTGAATATAGAATATTATCATTGACTCTACAACCATGATCATTGATAAAAAGTCATAACATTTACCAAACAAATGGAGAGCGGCATGGCCGGCGGCTTTGCACACATGGTGGCGACCAATCAAATGGTTGATGACAAGCGCCTCAACAAAATCCAGATGCCGGATCAGGCAAAGGCGGCAGTCTGTGCAAATTTGAAATTTTGTGAATTGGGTGCTGTTGCGCCGGATTATCCTTATTTAAAGTTACTTAATTCAGGCTCTAAGAAATGGGCCGATAATATGCACTATATAAAAACAGGAGACATGATAAAATCCGGAATTTCTCAAGTAAGAAAGTTGGCAAGTCCGGAGCGTGAACGCGCATTAGCTTGGCTATTGGGCTATACTTCGCATGTCGTCATGGATTTGACAATTCATCCGGTGGTCAATGCCCGGGTCGGGCCATACAGTGAAAATCAGGCCAAGCATCGCTCCTGTGAAGTCAATCAGGATGCTTATATTCTTCCCCGGCTGAATATCGGCAGTACATCCACAGCGGAATACATCAAAGGCGGCATTGCCACCGTTGATGATGCCGGAGGCTCCGACATCATTAATAAAATCTGGGTTGCCATGCTGTCGGAAGTTTATCCGGATGAGGCTAAAATAAACCCGCCCGATCCAAAGGCATGGCATGCGGCCTACACCACCTTAATGGACAAGATTGCTGAAGAGGGCCAGAGGCTGCCGTTTTCGCTTGGCCGCCATTTGTTGACCGTCGAGGGATTAGCTTTCCCTCGTGACAATGAAATTGATCAAAGCTATATTTATGATTTGATCAGTCCGGGCGGGACTATCAATTATGATGAGCTTTTTAACTTTGCGTTGGAGAATGTCGGTCTTTGGTGGGGCATTGTCGGCAGCGCCGTTTATGAGCCGCACACCAATATCGACCAAATTGTTAACGGTGATCTTGATACGGGCAAGCTAATCGGAAACGACTTGTACGTGTTTTGGTCAAATCATGCTTTAACGGTGTGAGGCTAGTCATGCAAACATCTATTATCGGTCTCGTTTCTGCTCTGTTTGTTGTGTTAATGGTTGCCGTCGGCTGGGACAAGCCGGCTCCCGATCTGGTTGCTTTGGCCACTCCGGTTAAGAACTTGACTCAAGCGGTAAAGGCGGTCGTGAAATTCGGGCATGAGGCTGATGGCTTGGAAGGTGATGATCTTTTGAAATTCGCGGCCAGAAATGATAAAACTCTGCTGGAGCCGTTTGCGGCGGATACGCGGCTAAAGCTACAAGTCCATCGGACAAAACTAAAGAATTCAGCCCTTTTGCTTTGCTATAACGAGCTTGCAGTTTACGAGGATTTATCCTGTACGTCGGCGGTTGACCGTAATCTGGTGCAATCTTTAACCGCTCCGTGCGGTTTCGCCCTCGACATCGATAAGGAATGCGCGGCGGCGCTGCAATAGTCGCGAAACCGACGCCGCTTAAAATCACTCCCCTTCCGGGAAGGCGGCGTCGGCATCGTTCCAACCCCAATAATCCCAGGCGCCATCGTAAAAGGCGGTGACGGCGCCCGCGTCGGGCAGGCCTTGGCACACCACCATCGAGGGCCGCACTTGACGGCAGCCGGTGCTCCACCACAGGCTCGGCTGTCCTGAAAAGGTCGCGGCCAAATCATGAAACAGGGCCGGATAGGCCAGCGCGGGCGCTTGTGCCTGATCAAGTGCGATGTGCCAGCCGGCGCTGCCGGGCGAAAGTGCGGGCAGGGGCGGACGTTCGGGCGGGCCGAGTTCCTCCAGCCATTGCTCGACGATTTCAAAATCAAGCTCGGGGGCCCGGGCGCGGCGTAGCAGGGCTTCGGCTCGGTTGAACCAAGCGCCGGCGGTGATCGGCAGCGCGGCGGGGTCGGTGCCGGCGGGTAAGGCGACCGCTAAACTCAGCGGGAAAATCCGGCCGACCCGGTCGATGCCGGGTGCAAGTACCCCTGCAACCGCGTTCGGTCCGCACACCTCTTCGTCGAGGACGAAGCGCCAGGTCGGGCCGTCGCCGACCAGCGGCGCCCAAACCTCGCCGAACCGCTTCACTCCGACGCGCCAGACGCCGTGGAGCCATTCCTCCCACGGCGTGAGGAAGCTCGGCGGCAGTGCGCGCGAGATGTAATCGCCGCGGGCGGGCAGCTTGCCATACAGGCCGGGACCGAAGGCGGGTTTGGCAGCCTGTCGATTCACGGAGCCGGCCCCGTTTTGAAGATCGTATTGGTAAAGGACAGTGCGGTGTCGGCGGCATCGGCGATGCCGGCAAACCAGTTCGAGACCGGGGGCGGCAGCGGCGCCGCCAACTCGCGTACATGGTCGGTGGCTCGGCGCAGCTCGTCGCGGGCCTCACGAACGCCGCTCTTGCCGCCGGTGGCGATCCAGCGCCCGAGCGCCTTGTTGATCTCGGTAATGCCGGTGAGAGCGGCCGGCAACGGGGCCGGATTGCGCCCGGCCGCCGGCAGCACCAAAACTTGCAAGCCATGGAAGCGGGCGCTGACTTCCGCGGCGACCGGCCACCACAAAGCAGGGTCGTCGTCGCCGGTTGCGGCCTGAATCGGCGTGATCACGGTCGAGCCGGCGGGCAGGCCGAGCATCAGGGGCGTGGTCGCGCCGTTGGCGCCGGGCTTGGGTGCGGTCGGCGGCTCGGGCGGGGCGGGGCGGACCTCGCGAACCACGGCGGCGATCAGTTGCGCCAGCGGTGAAGAGGCTCCGCCGGCGGCGGCGGTCAGCGCCTGGATACGGGCGAGGGTGTCGGGTACAACCGGGGTCAGCTCGGCCAGGAAGCCCTGCCAGCGCGCGGTGTAATCATTAAAATAGCGCACGGTCATGTCGTGACGCAGACGCCGGGCCCGGGCCGCGACCGCCGGCATGTCCATCGGCAGACCGAGCACCCAGGCCTCTTGCGCCAGCTCGCCGGAAACCCGGGCGATCGCCGGCAAAACGGTGCGGCGGGCACCCTCTGCGGTATAAAGGCCGGGCATGGGCTCGGTCAGCAGCCGGCCGGACTTGCGGCTCAGCACCTGAGTAAGCGTCGTTCCGGCTTGTTGCAGCGGATACCAGCCCGGCAGCCCCTCGATCTCCGGCAATGCGCGCACCAGGGCATAGCCGCGCTCGTCGAGCGGATAGGTCGCCATCAGGTGGCGCCGCGCTTCCGCCTTAACCGCAGCCGAACCGGAGACGGTCGGCATGCCGCTTTCCAGCAAGGACAGCAGGTGATCGGAAAGCTGACGCCGCTCGGTCTCGTGCTCGGGGCCGGGCAGGGCGGTGATCCAGTCAAGCGTGAACCAGCGGGTAACGGCGTAGCGGTCGAGCGCGACTTCACCGGTCAGCATCAGGTAAACCCGCAAGGCCTCGTACAGCGTGTCGAGCGCGGCGGCGCCCGGCGTGTCGCTCGGTTTGACCCGGACCGAGACTTCTTCCAGCCGTAGCACCAGACGGGGCAACAGCAGCCGGTGCAAGGCGCGGCGGTAAAGCTCGGCGGCAAGGCGATCGAGCCCGATGTCCGAAAGCAGCCCGGCCGAGAACGGCCGACCGTCGCCCGAGATTCGGGGATCGTCACGCATGGCCCGCTGGACGTTCAGAGCCGGCAGCACCGGGGCCGGATTGCCGTCGGTGACTTGATCCGGGTTACCGCCGACGGGGGGCAGCAGGGCGGCGACATGCTCCAGGCTGGCGGTGAACCCGCCGAAGGTACCGTGAGCGATCAGCCAGGCCCGACCCCAGAGCGTGCCGAGCAGCAGGCTCAGCACGAGAATCGCGGCCAGCAGCGCATTGCCGGGCTGTGGCAACCGGGACGAACCCTGTCGTGTGTTGCGCTCCGCCAAGTGTGCTTCGGCAAAGATCAGATCGCGGAACAGTCGGGTCAGGAACAGCCCCGGGGCCGGCTTTACGATCGATACCGGCACCGGGTTCGGCGGTTCGATGCCGAAACTTCCGGTCATTTCCGAGGCCAGGCGGTCCACGGTGCGGCCCTCACGCTTGGCGGAGGTAAAATAGAGACCGCGTAAAAACAGCCGGCGGCGATCTTCGGGCAGGAAGGCCAGCGCCAGAAACTCGGTCAGCGGTGCGCGCAGCGACGCGAACTGGTGCGGAAAGCCGGCCAGCAACCGGCGACGAACCGGGTCGGTTTCCTCCTTGAGCCGGGCGAACATCCGTCGTTCCAGGCCGGCGCTCAAATGCCCGAAATGCTCGTTGACCATGATGCCTAATGCGGTGCCGGTGGCGGGCCGTTCGACGCCCTCATTATTCCGTTCAAAGGCAAAGGTCATGCCCCAGACCTGCGCGGCTTCGGCCGGAGCGGGGGCGAAGAAAAACTCGGAAAAGCCGGCCAGCCGGTCGGTCTTGGTCAGGATCAGATAAACCGGCAGGCGAAGGTCGATATGGTCCTCGATCTCGGCAAGGCGGCCGGCGAGCGAAGCCGCCAGCAATTGACGTTCCAGCGGATTGCGCCCGATCAAATCATCGACGCTGACCACCAACAGGATGCCGTTGACCGGCTGCTCCGGCCGGTGATGCTTCAGCACATCAAGCAATCCGAGCCAAGCGGCGCTGTCGGCCCGGGGATCGCTGTCCTGGGTGGCGTAACGGCCGGCGGTGTCGACCAGCCCGGCTTCGGCGGTCAACCACCAGTCGCAGGTGCGGGTGCCGGCCAGCCCTTGGATCGGATGATGGCCGAGAATATCGGCAAGCGGAAACTCCAGGCCGGAATTGGCGAGCGCCGTGGTTTTACCGGCTCCCGGCGCGCCGATCAGCAGGTACCAGGGCAGCCGGACCAGACTGCGGCTGCCCCGGTTTTCGGCATAGGTGGTGAGGGTTTCGCTCAGCCGTCGGTGCAGGAGGCCGACCTCGGTCGCTCCGGCAAACTGCGCGGTCGGCGACGCGGCCTCGATCAGGGCTTCCGACAACAGGCGGTTGGTCTTGCGCTCGCCGATCCGGCGCAGTTGATTGAACAGGCCCCAGGCGACCATCACCCCGAGCACGGCGCCCAGACGGGGCGCTTCTTCTTCGAACGGGCGGATGCCCCAAAGCGACAATAGCGGCCCCGGGAACCAGATCAGCAGGCTGACCGCGAGCGCACCGGCAAGGCCGACCAACCAGTGACCGGTCAGCACTTTCCCGACCCTGCGCCACTCCCGGCGCAAGCCGATAGTCAGACTAAGCAGGTTTCGGTTCCTCATCGGCGGGCCTCCGCCTTGAGCGGGCGCACGGGCAGCAGAATTTCGACTCGGCGGTTGCGCTCCCGGCCGCCGGCGTCGACATTGGGAACCAGCGGCTCGGTTGCGGCGCGGCCTTCGATATCGATACGCTCGGGGGCACCGATATGTGCGACCAGAACCCGGGCCACCGCCCGCGCTCTCGCTTCGGACAGCGCCAGTGCCGAGGTGAAGCGCATGTTCGGGGAAAAGCGGTCGTCGGTATGGCCGACCACCAGCACCCGGCCGTGCTCGCGGTCGATCAGCGCGGCCAGCCGCTCGACCAGACGGTGCCCGGCGGGAGACAGGGTATCCCCCGCGCGCACGAAGGCGTTATCGGCCACGCGGATCAGGTCGGAGTCGGTCAAGGTGGTCACGCTGACCTGTCCGGCTTTAACTTCGGCCGTCAGCTGCGACAGAAAGCGTTTGGCCCGTTCGGACGGCTCGGGCGGTGGCGGCGGGGGAGGCGGTGCGGCCGGAACGACGGGAGGGGGAACCGGTACCGGCGCCGCCACTTGTGCCGGAGTCGGAGTCAAGGTTGGAGTCGGAGTTAAGGTTGGAGTCGGGGCCGGAACGGGTGGCGGTTCCGGATGGGCGATGGTTACCGACCGTTCGGGCAGCAACTCGGCAATCCGGCGGTATAGTCGGTCGGTGTCGGTGCCGAGCGACCGGGACAGCAGCAGGTACAACACGACCAGGGCGGCGGCGGCGATAAGCGCGGCCAGGCGTGGCGGCAGTGTTCGGGACAGTGGCGGGCTCGGTTCCGGTACGCCCTGCCAGCCGGGCGAGAGCATCGCGGCGGCCGCCCCGTCGGCTCCGCCCGGAACCGGCGCGTAATCCCGTGTAATCGTGTCATGGAGCGCGGCGCGGCGCTTGGCGCATTCCGCCTCGATATCGGTTCCGGGCCGGTAATAGCCTTTGAAGCCTAGCGCCATGCAGACATGGAGCAGTTCCAGCTCGTCGCGATTAGTCTCGGGCTCGGTCAGCATATGATCGAGCAGGGCGACCAGTCCCGGTCCGGCATCCAGCGTTTTGTGAAATGTGCGAATCAGGCCGCGCTCGTTCCAGCCCGCTTTATGGCCCCACCCGGTTCGCGCGATGATCTCGTCGATTACCGTGCACAGGATAAAGTGCGTGGCGCGCATCCGGTCGGGCGTGACGCCGGCGGCGCGCGCGGCCGATTGAAACCGGCGCAACGCCGCAACGATTCGGGCGCGAAAGCCGTCGATCGTGGTCGGCGCCGGCATGTCGGGCAGGCGAATGAGCAGCGCGATCAGCGGGGTTGCCGTCCGCAGCACCGGGTTGGCGCTCATCGCAGCCGGGGCGGCGGCCGGAACCGGGGCGTCGGTATCCGCTACGGGTTTCGGAGATTTGCGCAGCGGAGCCAGCTTCCGAAGCCGCGCAAGCGCCTCTCCCGCCGTTGTCCGGGCGCGGAAACGGTCGATTAAAGCCCGGATCGCGTCGGAAAGACGCGGCGGCGACACGCGGTTAAGGAAGCGGCGAATGGCGTTGCCCATATCTTACGAAGGTCTTACGAAGGTCTCGCGGAGGGCGGGATGGTCGTTTAGGCATTATGGTCGTTTAGGCATTGCGGCGGCGGATCGGACCGTCTAACACACCGGTAACAGGGCATCTTCGCGCCGGCTCCGGTGGTTACCGTGCGCAGCGATAGTTCGACCCGGTTTGCATCGGAAGTCAAGGGCCGGAGGCCAAGGGAGCAGCACCATGAAGATCGGAGTGACAGGATGTGCCGGCCGCATGGGGCGCGCCGTCGTGCAACAGCTGGTGTCTTCGCCCGGCTGCGTGCTGGTTGCGGCCTGTGATCGTCCCGGAACGGCGGGAATCGGGCAGGATGCCGGCAGCTTGGCCGGGTTGGAGCCGCTCGGCGTGCGCGTGGGCGATGATCCGGGCGCGGTCTTTGCCGCGGCCCAGGTGGTGATCGATTTTACCTCACCCGAGGCGACGGCGCGTCATGCCGGGCTGGCGGTGGAGAATCGGTGTGCGCTCGTCATCGGCACCACCGGCCTGTCCCGCGCGGTCGAAGCGGCGCTGGCCGCAGCGGCACAGCATATTCCGATCGTGCTTGCGCCGAATATGAGTCTCAGTCTCAATCTGTTGACCGGTTTGGTCGAACGGGTGGCGCGCGCGCTCGACGAGAGCTTCGATATCGAGATCGTCGAGATGCATCATCGCAATAAGGTCGATGCTCCCTCGGGCACCGCGCTGGCTCTGGGCCGGGCTGCGGCGGCCGGACGCGGGGTGAAGTTCGAGGATGCGGCGGTCCGGGCGCGCGACGGGATCAGCGGTCCGCGGCGGGCCGGCGATATCGGTTTCGCCACGCTGCGCGGTGGCGATGTGGTCGGTGATCATACGGTGATCTTTGCCGGTGACGGCGAGCGGTTGGAGCTGACCCACAAGGTCGGCAATCGTGCCATCTTCGCCAAGGGCGCGGTTCGGGCCGCGCGCTGGATCGAAGGCAAGCCGGCCGGACTGTACGGCATGGTCGACGTACTGGGGCTTTAAATCAGGCTAAGTCGGCGAGATCGATAAGTCGTCGAGATCGACCGGGTGAATAACTTTCTTGCATCTTAGAGTCGTCATGGCCGTTCCCGTACGACGGTGGAAAATGGTATAAATTAAAGGCTTCATGTCGGGCGTCGAGGGTTCCGGTTTTGGCAAAAAATGCATCTCTCGGACCGGACCATGTAATCCGTAAGGCCGTGGCGCCGGATGCGGAGCCCGGTGCGACTGCGCCGCGACCGGGACGGATGTCCGCAAAGACGCACTCACGTTTAGCGGTTAAGGGCGAGGCGATTCCGGTCATGGGCTATGATGTCCATGACCCTAACTTTCCGTTTGGTCGTGCTGCGGTCGTCTCGGTTCCCGATACGTCCGAAGGGAATGAGGGCGGAAGCCGCGATATGGTGCTGCCGCAGGTTGTCGCCCCGGTGATCGAAAATCTGGTGGCCGAGTTAACCGAACGGGATGACCGGATCAAGGCCCTGGAAGAGCGCCTCGCGACTCGTACGGACGAGGCGACAGAGCCGTCGGCGGTGCCGTCCCCGCCGATTCCCGTGCCGCTGCCGCGGGCTCCGGCGGTCAAGGCGTTGCGCTTGAAAAGCATGCTTTGGCGGGTCTTGTACGGTAAGGAGGTTCAGGCCGTCTTGTCGGCCTTGGGCGATGAAAAGTACATCATCCCGCGCAGCAGCGGTCAAAATCGTCTTCTGGCTTTGGCCGGTTTTGATCTGGTTTATGACGAAATAGCAAAAGTTATTATTAGCTCCCGTGAGCTGATTAAAACCAAAATCAACCGCGACGGGTTCGGTGCTCGTGAGGTTCTGTTATTTATAATGCATTCTATTGTAGGTGAAGAGCTTAAAGTTCTTAATATTCATGGACCTGTTGAAAAACTTCCGCCGGCCGGTCGGCAATTATTCGAACTATGGTGCTATGTTTGTCAGGCGCTGCTGGATTGCGGGCAGATGACGGCGGAAGAGGCGGAAACCGTCCACCACCGTCTTGAACGGCAGGCCGGGATTTTCAGCTGAACTCTTCGGCCAGCAACGCTCGCTTCAGTTCCGGTCCCCAGGCGTAATTATCCAACGTGCCTGATTGCCGGATAACGCGGTGGCAGGGGATCAGCACCGAAATCGGATTGGCGCCGACCGCGCCGCCGACCGCCCGCACGGCACGGGGACGGCCGATTGCGGCGGCAATCTCGCCGTAGCTCACCAGCGCGCCGCGCGGAATGCGGGCCAGCATGCGCCAGACCTCGCATTGAAATGCGGTGCCGCACAACAGCAGCCGGATCGGTTCGCGGTGCGGCTGATCGGAGAAGGCTAAGTCAATCGCGGCCCGGGTCGCGGTCGCGTCCTCATGCATCCGAACCCCGGGCCAGCGCCGGGCCAAATCCGCCAGCGCCGATTCGGGGCCGTTCGGAGTAAAGCCAAGCCAGCACGGACGCCGGTCTATCGCTGCGGCCAGCACCGGACCGAGCGGGCTGTCATGCCGGCCCCACAACAGCGGCGCCGCGGGCAGTGTCGACACCGTGTCCAGAATCAACGAGGGCGTCGGCGGGCCGTCTAAAACCCCGCGTGACCGTTCAAGAACTTCGCGTCCCCATCGGGCCTCTCTCACGGTGCCCTCCCTTGTCCCATTCGACATAAGATAGGCCACATCGTCACAAAGTTTCAGCATTGTCGTATTGTGCCGGTTGCGGGGGCGGGCTACTGTGCCGGACACTAAGCGTTGTTTCCGAATTAGAACCGGCCGTGGCGGATTGATGAGCGCTCGGGCATTGAAATTGGTGATCTTCGATTGCGAGGGAACGCTGGTGGATAGCCAGTTGGCCGTCGTTTCCGCCATGACCGCCGCGTGGCGGGCGCTGGGGCTTGATGACCCGGACCCGATTCTGGTGCGTCGGGTGATCAGTCTGCCGCTGAAAGAAGCGATCAATGCCCTTTTACCCACCGAAGATCCCTTGGTTGCCAAGCGGCTGGCCGGGCTGTTTCGGGACGCGTTCTATCGGGAGCACCATCAGGACGGCCACCAGCGCGAACCGCTGTTTTCCGGGATGCGTGAAGTCCTGGAGGCTCTGCGCGCGACCGGGTGTAAACTGGGCATCGCAACCGGGAAATCGCGTCAGGGATTGCTAACGACTCTGGAAGATCACGGAATACTCGACTGGTTCGTCACGTTGCAAACGGCGGATTGCTGCGATGGTAAACCGGCCCCGGACATGGTTTATCGGGCGCTGGAGGAAAGCGGGGTCGCTGCCGCCGACTCCGTTGTCATCGGCGACACCACATATGATATCGAGATGGCTTTAGCTGCCGGCGTGCCGTCGATCGGGGTGGCCTGGGGCTATCACGAGGTCCGCGACTTGAAAGCGGCCGGAGCCGGTCGTATCGTCTATCATTGCGGGGAAATCATCCCGGCGGTGCTGGATGTTTCGGACGTGAGGCGATGAAGCCAAGGGCCGGATGGCTGGTATGGGGTCTGGAATTGGCCGGTGGCGCTACTGCCGCCGTGATCGCCGCGGCTCTGATTTTCCTGTGGTATGCCAACACCAATGATTACCGAAAGGCTGTGATGGCCGCGGTCGAGCGTGCGACCGGCTTGATTGTTTTTATCGATAACGAGGTGCATTTTGCCTTCATGCCGTTGCCGACCGTGATCGCAACCGGGGTCAGGGTGGCCCATCCGCCCTGGGTGATCGGGGGCGAAATGGTACGGGCGGCGACGGTAGAAATTGCCTTTTCTCCGCTCGACCTTTTAATGCAGCGCAATCGGATCGAGCGGATGGTGCTGTCCGGCGCGACCGTTGACTTGCGGCGCGATCGGCATGGCCGGGTCAATTGGTGGGCCACGCCTGCGACTCCCGCCCCGATCTCGGCCGAACCGTGGCAGCCGGTGGATATCGGCAGACTCGAGATTATCGACTCGCACATCGAGTTTCGGGACGATCTTTACGGACATATTGCTAAAATCGGTGTGGTGCGGGCGGTGGCCGGGCTGCCCGCAACCGGCCCGTTGGCCGTTGATGGCGAAGGTGACTGGTTCGGCGCCCCGTTCAAAGGCACGCTGACCGGCGGACGATTTGCCGCTTTGGTATTGGACGAGCCGATCTGGCCGGCGGCGCTGCATTTGGAAAGCGGCGGGGCCGTGCTGGATGGCCGGGGCACCATCGACCGGCCGATGAGCGAACAAATTCTGGATGTGAAGCTGTCGATTGCCGGAGAGCGGTTGTCCACGCTGTCCCCGGTTACCGGCGCCCGGTTACCGGAGCTTGGTCCTTACCGCGCGAGCGTTCGGCTTTCCGGCGGTCGCTCGCATTATCGTCTTGCCGATCTCGCCGCTCGGCTGGGCGAAAGTGATTTCGATGGACAGCTGACGGTCAGCCTGAGCGGTGCGCGCCCGCGCCTCGAAGGGCATCTCCACTCTGAACTTTTGGACCAACGGGATGTCGCCGTTCCCGCCGCAGCATCCGTGGCGCTCGTCCCCGTTCCCGCCGCGGGACGGGTGATCGGGGCTCAGCCGTTCGGTTTGGAGTCGCTGCTGGCGCTGGATGCTCAAGTTGCACTTAAACTTGATCGGTGGGCGACTTGGCCGGCGGATCTGACCGATTTTGTTGCGAATCTTGATCTGGACGAGGGGCGCCTGTCGGTGCGTTCCTTGCACGCCCAGGTCGCGGGCGGCTGGATCGATGGTCGTTTAGAGGTCGATGCCGGGCGTAAGGCGCCCTTGATCGTGCTGTCGGGGCATGGCGAGGCGATGTCGTCCGAACAGATTCTGCCGGCTTTGGGAATGGCGCAGTCCCCGAGCGGACTGTTTACGCTTGATCTCGATCTGTCCGGTAATGGCAATACGCCGCGTGATCTGCTGGCCGGATTGACCGGACATGCCGCCCTCAGTATCGGCATGGGGACGTTGCCGGTACGCCATTTCGACTTGATCGCCACGGATCTGGTGCAGGCCGTCATGCCGTGGGCGAAACGGGGCGATGTGACGGATATGAACTGTCTGAAAGCCCGGTTCCGGATCAAGGACGGCGTGGCGGTGTCCGAGCGTCTGCTGATCGATACCGGCAAGATTACCGTGACTGGCGCGGGCGAGGTCAATCTCGGCACCGAGCAACTTGAATTTCTGTTCGACCCGCGGCCCAAAGACCCCAGTTTGATCAGCCTTGCCACCCGTATGCGGGTGAGCGGGACGCTCGCCGACTATCGCGCCGCGCCCGATGCCATGGGGCTGGCCAAAGGGGTGGCAACCGCGGGCGTGGCCTTTGCCTTTATCGAGTTGTCGCCGTTGGCGTTGTTCGCGCCGTTCGTCAGCCCCGGCACCCGGGATGATAATCCCTGTCAAAGCGATACCGTCGGGCGCACCGATCCCGTTCCGTCCGATGCTTTTGCCCCGCTTGACGGCATGCGTGGCTTCCTCGACGGGGCCGGGCGCGCTAATAACCGTGGCGGCCTGGGGAAAGCTCCATAAATCTCGGGGAAGGGACTCAATCCTCGGGGAAAGGACTCGATAATGAAGCGTTTCTATGATCAGGCGACCGCCGAGGCAGGGGCCGACGGGTTTCGCGTGTTACTTGACGGGCGCCCGGTCCGCACTCCGGCCAAGACGCTGCTTTTGGTGCCGACTTTGGCGTTGGCCGAGGCCATCGCTACCGAATGGCAGGCGCAGGGTGAAGAAATTCGTCCGGTCACCATGCCCTTGACCGCACTGGCCAGCACAACGCTTGATCTGACGACAAAGCAGCGCGAGGCGGTGATTGATCAATTGGCCGCTTATGCCGGGACCGATCTGGTTTGCTACCGAGTCGAGCATCCGCCCGAGTTGGTCGCCCGCGAGGTGGCGGTTTGGCAGCCGTTGCTGGATTGGGCCGCCTTGCGGCATGATGCCGCGCTGCTGGTCGCAATCGGCGTGATGCCGCGGCCCCAACCGGAAGGCGCCTGCCGGGCGCTTCGTGCTGCGGTCGCCGCCTTTGATGATTGGGTGCTGACCGCGCTTCAGATGGCCACCACCGGTTGCGGCTCGGTGGTGATCGGGCTGGCTTTAATCGAGGGCCGGGTCGATGCCGAAGGCGCGTTCGAAGCCTCCCAGCTCCACGAAAGCTTCCAAATCGAGCGCTGGGGCGAAGACTTCGAGGCGACAAAACGCCGCGCCGCGCTGCGGCAGGACATTGCCGACGCGATGCGATTTGTGGAGTTGATCAGAACGCAGACGGCGTGATCGCGCGACTCATCAATACCCTCGGCTAACCCTCTTTTGTTTTGTCGAGCTTACGGTCCGGCAGCGTGTTATCGGGCACGGAAAAACGTGTAAGCGAGGATATGATCGATGATCTGGAAGATGCTGTTGAAGTTGCCGTGTTAGCATACATCCGCCGCGCCTCATTAAGTGCATTCTTATCGCCTTCGGCAATCCGGCCAAACAGGGCGAGACTTGCGCTCTCGATTACGGGCATAAGCGCTCTCCTTGTATTAAGAAAGCTTTGGGAGCAATGCCCCCAAAAGCTGGGCTACAGGAATTATGGCCTCCACCACCTCATTAATCAAGGTTTCAGAAGGAGCGGAGGGCAACGAAACTTTATGCCAGTCGCACAGAATGACCAAAACACCGCAGCAATGAAAACTTGTATCCTTCACTGGAATACACAGAACGGTTGAATAGTTTCGGTGTTTGTAATAGTCAATGATCGCGTTTCGCCATTGATCTGGAAGCGTCGGGTCAATGTCCGGCTGACCCGTGCTGATGATAACAGGCTTTTCTGTGGCAAAGGATTGCCCTGCACCTGGAATTGAATAATTGAAATTTTCTTCAAAATCTGGTACTGGAAGAAAGTATCTGCTGTTGCTGTCCCCGGTCTGAGCAATAGCAACCAATAACTTCCCAATATTGACATTGGATTTGTCAAGCTCAGCCTTGCAAAGTATGCGGTTTGGATCAAATAATCCCGCATCCTCGTAATTTACGGATTTCATTAATTTAAAAGAGACATTTGTATCTTTATCTCTCAAAGCAGAGATATAGACATTCATGGCATCATTGCACAGTGCATTAATCGCGTCAGCAAGTAGGTCCCTTTTATCCAGCGCTTTAAGCGTTATGTTTACTAATGTAGTAAATCCTGTTAAGTTTGCTCTCCTATTGGCGCTCTCTTTTGTCGCCTTATCTTTTGTCTCAGATAACAGTTCGTCAAACTTTTTCTCTACAAAGCGGCTGCCGTAATGAAGGTAGTCGGAAAAAGCATCCCAAAAGCTATAACATCCCAACGTGTTATTGTATGAGCTTTTGCTTCGATACCGGTAACCTTGAATAATAGCCATGGATAGAAGGACTATAATCGTAAAAAATGCAAAAGTAAAAACGTAGGTAAACTCCAGGGATTTAGCATTAAAATCTAGTTTTGTTTTGTCAACAGTGGCAATCGAGTTGAAAGCCTTGCTCAAATCAAGCATTAGAATGCTAATAAACACTCCAAGAACCCAAATCATATTTTTTATACGAGGATTACTCTCCATCGGTGCGTCTTTAAGGTCCGAATTCCACCCGCTGAGCACATAAACAATGCTCATCAGCACGCCTAAAGCCAATCCGATCATAACTTCAATATTATTAAAAAACCAGTCCATGACGGCATCTCCTAAAAACGCATAAGTATCAGGTTTATTCGAACAAACGGCTATTTTGTTGACATAGGCACTCGGCACCTGTCAAGGCAAATTAATTAGCAACCTAAGGTCTCCGCTTTTTGCTAATTATACGTAACTGCCCAGGTTCCCGTCGGCGGTCAGGCGGTGCGAAGACGCGTCAGTAGAG
>JBAWVF010000024.1:0-32610 GCA_037147415.1 Rhodospirillaceae bacterium
CCGATGTCAATGAACTGAAGACGGGACAGGCCGAACTCCGGGCCGATGTCAATGAACTGAAGACGGGACAGGCCGAACTCCGGGCCGATGTCAATGAGCTTCGCGCCGACGTCAGTCAGCTGAAGACGGGACAGGCCGAGCTTCGCGCCGATGTCAATGAGCTTCGCGCCGATGTCAATGAACTGAAGACGGGACAGGCCGAGCTTCGCGCCGATGTCAATGAGCTGAAGACGGGACAGGCCGAGCTTCGCGCCGATGTCAGTCAACTGAAAGTGGGCCAACAACAAATTATTACGACGATGAACGATAATTTCATGATGCTTTTTAAGCTGCTAAAAAAAGATCCGACTGCTGTGTAACAGGCTCGGCTTCCGAACTCATTTGCCGAGGCACCTCATTTGCTGGAATCGTCTGGAATGCTCGATCGCTGGTCCGATAGTGACGCCGCCCGCCTGACCGAACAATTCGCCCGCCAGGAGATTCCCGAGGATATCGCCCTCCGGGTTTACAGCGCGCGCCTGCTCGGCCGCGAGCCGCGACTGGTTCTGCATGGCGGCGGCAACGTCTCGATTAAGACGATGACGACCGATTTGCTCGGCGACCCGACCGAAATATTGCATATCAAGGGCAGCGGCTGCGACATGGCCATGATCGAGCCGGCAGGCCTACCCGCGGTCCGCTTGGCGCCGTTGCGGCGGATGCGCGCTTTGACAAGCTTGTCCGACATGGCGATGGTCAATCTGACGCGCACCAATCTATTGGATGCCGGCTCGCCCGCACCGTCGGTTGAAATTCTGCTGCACGCTTTTCTGCCGCACAAATTTGTCGATCACACCCATTCGGAGGCCGTGCTGGCGCTAAGCGCCCGGCCGGACGGCGATGCCTTGTGCCGCGAAACCTTCGGTCCCCGCGCGGCGCTGGTGCCTTATGTCATGTCGGGCCTGCCGCTGGCCCGCCGCGCTGCCGAAATTTATGAGGCAAACCCGGAGGTCGAGGGGCTGATCCTGCTCAAGCACGGTATTTTAACCTTCGGTGCCACCGCTCGCGAGGCCTACGAACGGATGGTTGCGCTGGTCGGCTTGGCCGAGAACCGACTCGCCCACAATCGCAAAGCCTTCATCCCGGCTAAGATGCCCGCCACCCTCCCGGCGCTTGCCGATATTGCCCCGATCCTGCGCGGTGTATTAGCCGAAGAGCGCGGCGACGGCGATTGGCGCCGTCCGATCCTCGATTTCCGAACTTCTCCTGAAATTACTGCCTATATCGGCGGGGCCGAACTGGAGCGTTACGGCACGGCCGGGGTGGTGCCGCCCGACCATGTCATCCGCGCTAAACCCTGGCCGATGATCGTACACGCGCCGAACGAAAATCCGGAAGCGTTCAAAGCCGCGGCCCGCACGGCAATGGCCGCGTTTACCGAGCGTTATCGTGCCTATTTCGCCCGTCATAACACGCCCGACGCTCCCAAAACCGCGCTCGACCCGGTGCCGGGGGTCATCCTGGTACCCGGACTCGGGCTGTTCGGGATCGGACCTTGTTCCCACAGCGCCGCCATCGCCGCGGACTTTGCCGAATCGGCGGTACGAACGGTGACAGACGCCGAGGCCACCGGCCGTTACGAGCCGGTCTCCGAAGCTGATCTGTTCGAGATGGAATACTGGTCGCTGGAGCAGGCCAAGCTCGGTAGCAAAACCGCTAAACCGCTGGCCGGTCAGGTCGTGCTGATCACCGGAGGCGCCGGCACCATCGGCACCGCCACCGGAGCCGCCTTCCTGGCCGAGGGCGCCGAGATCGTGCTGGTCGACCTTGATCAGGCCGCGGCCGAGACCGCCGCCGCGACGCTCGGTCCGCGCACGCTCGGACTTCAGGCCGACGTGACCCGACCGGAACAAATCCGGGCGGTGTTCGACCGTGCCTGCGCGCGCTTCGGCGGAGTCGATATCGTGGTCTCAAATGCCGGGATCGCGCTTCAGGGCCGAATCGGCGATCTGCCCGACGAGGTGCTGCGGCGCAGTTTCGAAATCAACTTTTTTGCGCACCAAACCGTGTCACAAAACGCGGTACGGGTGATGCGACTTCAGGGCACCGGCGGCGCGCTGCTTTATAATGTCTCCAAGCAAGCGGTTAATCCCGGCCCGGATTTCGGCGCCTACGGCCTGCCCAAAGCCGCAACCCTGTTCCTGGTCCGCCAATATGCGCTTGATCATGGCCGCGACGGCATCCGGGCCAACGCGGTTAATGCCGATCGTATTCGGGGCGGCATGCTGACCGCGGAGATGATCGCCGCCCGGTCGAAGGCGCGCGGCCTGGGCGAGCGCGATTACATGGCCGGCAATCTGCTGTCGCGGGAAGTGACGGCCGAGGATGTCGCGCAGGCTTTCGTTCATCAGGCTTTGGCGTTAAAGACTACCGCCAGCGTCACCACTGTCGATGGGGGCAACATTGCCGCCGCTCTCCGCTGAACCGCCGGCCACTGAACCACCTGTTATCGAGGTTTCGCCCTTTCCTCAGCCCTCCGGGGCACCGGATCCGCTGGCACCCTATCGCCCTATCCTGGAGGCGATCCGCGCCGCCGCAGTCTTTCTGACTCGGCTGCCGGTCCCCCCGCCAGAGCCTTATACGCCGGAATTATTCGGGCGTGCCTTCGGCTGGTTTCCGCTGATCGGGGCCGGGCTGGGTCTTGCCGCCGGCATCCTTTACGGACTGCTCGGTTGGTTCGGGGTGCCGGTGCCGGTGGTTGCCGTGCTGATTGTCGCCCTCCTGATCGGGGTGACCGGGGCACTTCACGAAGACGGACTGGCCGACACCGCCGATGGGCTGGGCGGCGGCGGTGACCGCGAACGCAAGCTCGACATCATGCGCGACAGCCGGATCGGGGTTTATGGTTGCCTTGCCCTGGTGCTTTGTGTCGGGCTGCGGATTGCCGTGCTGGCCAGTCTGTCCGGCACCCGCGCCGCCATCGTCGCGCTTGTGGTGTCGGCAACCTTATCGCGCGCCGCCATGGTGGTGATGAGTTATCGGCTGCCCCCCGCCCGAACCGACGGATTATCGGCCACCCTTGGCACGCCACCACGAAACGCCCTGTTGATCGCGCTCGGCTCGGCTATCGGGATCGCCGCCTTGTTCCTCGGCATGAAGGCGTTGCCGGTGCTGGCGATTGCCGCCGCCGCGACCTTCGGCATGATGAGATTGGCCACACACCATGTCGGCGGCCGGACCGGCGATCTGGTCGGCGCAACGCAACAAGTGGTCGAACTGGCCATGCTCGTGCTTTTGGTGAGCGGACGATGACGGTCACGACCCGCTGGTGGTGGATCAGGCATGCTCCGGTGGTCAATCACAGCGGACGCATTTACGGCCATACCGATGTCGACTGCGATACCGGCAACACCCGGCTGTCGCGCGCCCTGGCCCAAATGCTGCCCGCCCGTCCGGTGCTGGTGGTGACACCCTTGCGCCGGACCGCACGCACGCTGGAAGCAATCCTGGCCGAACGAACCGCCAAGCCGGTCGACTCGCCGGAACCTTTGCCGGAGTTTCTGATCGAACCCGATCTGAGGGAGCAGCATTTCGGCGCTTGGACCGGCATGACTCATGCCGAAGTTGCCCGTCAACGCGGCGCCGAGGCGCACCGGTTCTGGATCAGCCCGGCGCACGAACGGCCCGAGGGCGGGGAAAGCTTTGCCGACGTCGTGGACCGGGTCGGCCACGCGGTCGCCCGTTTATCGGCGAAGCATGCCGGACGCGATATCGTCGTGGTGGCTCATGGCGGCTCGATCCGCGCAGCACTGGCGATTGCGCTCGGGGTCGATCCCGAAACCGCCCTGCGTTTCAGCGTGTTCAATCAGTCGCTGACCCGCATCGACCATATCGCTCCCGGCGATGGCTCCCCGGCAGTCTGGCGCATCGAATCGGTGAATATGGTGCCGTATTAATCGAATTCCGTTGGCGCAGACGGCTAAGGGCTGGCTCTCAACGCCAGTGACGATGGGACCCGTGGTACCCGTGGTATCCGTGGTATCCGTGGTATTCGCCGAAGCCGAAAACCGGGGCCACCACCACCGGCGCCGGCGCCGGCGCTACATAACCGTACGCACCGGGATAGCCGTATGCACCGGGATAGTCGGGATATCCGCTGTAGGCCGGATAGGCCGGATAGGCCGGATAGACGGCGCAGCCCGATAAGGCCCCCGATAAGGCCCCCGATAAGGCCAAGGTGATAAGCGCAAAAACTCCGGTCCTGCTCATGATGGTATCCCCCGCTTGCTCTATAACACTATCAACACACGGGTCGTCGAATTGTTCCCCTCGAATGATGCATATCAGCCTGCTGAAAAACAGGGATGAATTTAACACTGTTACAATCCGTTACTATAAATAACACACCGCCTGAATGCTGACACGACTGTTAACAAACTTACCCGGAATTACTTCTGATCCTGTCTGCTCCCTGCAAGCATTTACAGTTATCGGCAGATTCTGCACGATTTATTGAAAGAACAGGCAGATTTTTCCTGTTCTGTATTATTTTTTCGTACCAAAGCCTCACAATATCAACGGCTTGGCGTCTGACCGGAATATTGCTGAAGGGTATTTGAGAGAGCCCTTTTTTGCCGGCTCTCCACCTCTCACGGAGAAAAACCCATGTCCGTCAGCTCAATTTCCTCACCACCGCCTCCGGTCCAACAAGCACCTCAATCGCAGGGAACTTCGTCCGCTGTGAGCGCCGGCCATCATCACCGACACGGCAAGCCCGCCGGACAGACGGCCTGAATGAAGTCGGTTATTCGAAGGCGCGAGGCTCAGTTCATGTCAAGTCCATCCTGTCAGGTACAGCGACACGAATTGAGCCTTGCGGCCATCTTTTCCACCGTTCGACAAATCAGCGCGAGATCCTGATCGCGCGACAGACGATGGTCACCGTCCTTGATCAAGGTCAGCCGGACATCGGGCGAACTCAGACGCTCGACCAGCCGGACACTGGTTACCCACGGCACGTCCACGTCGCACATGCCATGGAGCAACCGGACCGGACCGGTGAACGGAAGCGGGCCGCGCAAGACCAGATGGCGCCGTGCCTCATCGATCAAAGCCAGCGTAATCGGATCCGAGTCTGCGGAATAGTCGGAGCCCAACGCAATCTTGCCGGTATCCAGCAACGTTATCCGCTGTTCGGGGTTCAGCGTGCCCCAAATCAAATCTTCGGTGAAATCGGGGGCGGAGGCGATCCCGACCATGCCGGCCACCCGTTCCGGCCGCGACAGGGCCAGCAACAACATGATCCAGGCCCCCATCGAGGAGCCGACCAGAATCTGCGGTCCCTCCGTCGCCTTATCCAGCACCTGACGGGCATCTTCGGCCCATTGACCGATAGTTCCATCCGTAAAGGAGCCGCTGGACGCACCATGCCCTTGATAATCGAAGCGCACGAAAGCCCGCCCGGCGGCGCGCGCCGCGGCTTCCAAAGCCAGCGCCTTGGTCCCCGTCATATCCGACTGAAAGCCGCCGCAAAAGATAATGCCGGGGCCGCGTCCCTCCGATCGGTGAAAAGCTATGGTAGCCGTACCCGTTGACAGACTATGGTGCGCTCGTTCCGCCATGAACGGATACCTCCGGGATCGAGATGGGAATGGACAGAGGCGTACACATTAACAGCATGGACCCGTCCTGGGGCAAGTCGGAGCAACCCCGGCCCCCGGCCCCGGCCCCAACTCCGCCGGTAGTGTTGCAGGTTCTGCCCAGCCTGACCACCGGCGGGGCCGAGCGCGGCTGCATCGACGTCGCGGTTGCCCTGGCTGCGGCCGGGGCCGGACCTTTGGTCGCCTCGACCGGCGGCGCGATGACCCGGGAACTCGACCGGGCCGGGGTTGAGCATCTCAAGCTGTCGCTGGCCAGCAAGAATCCCTTGCGCATCTACCGCAATGCCGCGTTGCTGGAGAACATCATCCGCGAGCGCGGCGTTGAGATCGTCCATGCCCGCTCGCGTGCTCCGGCCTGGAGCGCTTGGCTGGCCGCGCGCCGCACCGGCGTGCGCTTCATGACCACCTTTCATGCGCCTTATAATTTCTCAGGCCCGATCAAGCGCGCCTACAACAGCGTGATGGCCAAGGGCGAGCGCATCATCGCGATTTCCGAGTTCGTGCGCAGCCATATCCTCGAAAACTATGAGGTGGATCCGGAGCGGATCCGGGTGATTCACCGTGGCATCGACCGGGCGATCTTCGCGCCCGACCGGGTTACCCAATCGCGCGTGGTTCAGTTGGTCCGCAACTGGCAATTGCCCGAAGACCGCCCGGTGATTCTGCTGCCCGGACGGCTGACCCGCTGGAAGGGGCAAATCGATCTGATCGACGCCCTGGCCCTGCTCGGCCGCAAGGATGTTTGTTGCCTGCTGGTCGGCAGCGATCAGGGTCGCACCGGCTACCGTGCCGAGTTGGTCAAGCGCGCGGCTCAGCACAATCTCGGCGATGTCGTCCGCATCGTCGATCATTGCTCGGACATGGCCGCGGCCTATGCGCTGGCGACCGTGGTGGTCTCCGCGTCGCGCGAGCCCGAAGCCTTCGGCCGCATCATCGTCGAGGCGCAAGCGATGGGCCGCCCGGTGATCGTCACCAATATCGGTGCGGTGACCGAAACCGTGGTCCCCGGCCTGACCGCCCGGGTGGTGCCGCCCTCCGACCCGGTAGCGCTGGCCGAGGCGCTGGCCGCAACCCTGGCCATGAGCACCGAAGACCGGGCCGCGCTGGCCGAGCGCGCGATGGCCCATGTTGCCAAAGGGTTCAGCAAGGAACAAATGTGCCGGGAGACCCTGGCCGTCTATCGCGAACTGGCCGACAGCAAACGCGAGTAAGACTAAATATGGCTTCGAACACCTGAATCTGGTAAACGCACGCTTGCAACCCGTTGATCGGGCAAAGGGGAAGACGACCCATGGCCGGCCATTCACAATTTAAGAACATCATGCACCGCAAAGGTGCGCAGGACATCAAGCGCGGCAAGATTTTCAATAAGCTGGCGCGCGAAATCACGGTCTCGGCTAAGTCCGGGCTGCCCGACCCGTCGTCTAACTCGCGACTGCGGGCGGCGATTCAAGCGGCGCGCCAACAGAACATGCCGCGCGACCGCATCGAGCGCGCAATCAAAAGCGGCTCACCCGGCGGCGATACCACCGCCTATGAAGAGGTGCGCTACGAGGGTTACGGCCCCGGCGGGGTCGCCCTGATCATCGAAGCGCTGACCGACAACCGCAACCGTACCGCCGCCGAAGTGCGCTCGGCGCTGACCAAGCATGGCGGCTCGCTCGGCGAAACCAACTCGGTCAGCTTCATGTTCAACCGGGTCGGACAAATCTTCTATCCGGCCGGTGCGGCCGACGGCGACGCGATGTTCGAAGCGGCGCTCGAGGCCGGGGCCGATAACGTCGACTCGGACGAGAGCGGGCACTCGGTCACCACCTCAATCGAAGGCTTCTCGACGGTACGCGATGCCCTGGAGGCGAAATTCGGCCCGGCCGAAAGCGCCCGGCTCGGCTGGGTGGCGCTGACCACCGTGGCGCCCGACGAGGACACCGCGACCACTCTGCTTAAACTGATCGACACGCTTGAAGACAATGATGACGTGCAGACCGTCGAGGGCAATTTCGATATTTCGGATGCGCTGATGGAGAAGCTGGCGGGGTGACCGGCGCCCGCACCGCAGAGGAGGACGGACGATGAGCGGCAGCCTCTATGAGCATGATTTCTACGGCTGGGCCAATGAACAAGCGGCACTGCTCCGAGCCGGCAAGCTGTCTTCCGCCGACATCGAAAATATCGCCGAGGAAATCGAAAGCATGGGCAAGACGGAGAAGCGCGAGTTGGTGAACCGGCTCACCGTGCTGCTCTTGCACCTGCTGAAGTGGCGATACCAGCCGGGACGGCGCGGCAACAGCTGGCGGCTGACCGTCAAGGAGCAGCGGTATCGGCTGACCTATCACCTGACCGACAATCCAAGTCTCAAAGCAACGCTGCCGGAGGCCATCATTAACGCATACCGCCTTGCACTCGTAGAGGCGGAGCGGGAAACAGGCTTGGCGGAAACGACCTTCCCGGAAACCTGCCCGTGGCCGTTCGAGCAGATAATGGACGAAACCTTCCGGCCGGAGACTTGAGCCCATGAAGGGCAGCGCACGGCTGATCGGACTGGACCCCGGCTTGCGCCATACCGGCTGGGGCGTGATCGACGTGTCGGGCAACAGCCTGCGCCATGTCGCCGACGGCGCCCTGCATTCCGACAGCGAGCGCTCGCTGGCCGAGCGATTGTGCCAGTTGCACGACGCGCTGGTCGAGGTGCTGGACGCCTGGAAGCCGGACGAGGCCGCGGTCGAGGAAATTTTCGTCAACAAGAACCCGGCCTCGACGTTAAAACTCGGCATGGCGCGCGGGATCGCGTTGTTAGTACCGGCCCGGGCCGGGCTACCGGTCACCGAATACGCAACCAATCTGATCAAGAAATCGGTGGTCGGGGCCGGACATGCCGATAAGACTCAGGTGCAAGTGATGATGCGGTTATTACTGCCCGGCTGCACGATTAAGACCGCGGATTCCGCCGACGCGCTGGCGGTCGCGGTTTGTCATGCCCATCACCGCTCAACCCGGCACTCATGGGGAATTGTTGCATGATCGCCAAACTGACCGGCCGGCTCGACAGTCTCGGCCCCGATTACGCGATCGTCGATGTCGGCGGGGTCGGCTATCTGGTGTTCTGCGCCACACGCACCCTGACCCGCTTCGGCACGGTTGGAGCCGCGGTCTCGGTGATGGTGGAAACCCATGTCCGCGAGGACGCGATCACGCTGTACGGCTTTTCCGAACCGTCCGAGCGCGACTGGTTCCGCTTGCTGATCACCGTTCAAGGGGTCGGCGCCAGGGTCGCGCTGTCGCTGCTCGGCGTGCTCGGCCCGGACGATCTGGTCCGCACCATTGCGGCGCAGGACAAGACCGCGCTCACCCGCGCCGACGGGGTCGGGCCGAAACTGGCCACCCGCATTCTATCGGAGTTGAAGGACAAGGCCGGCGGCATCGCGCTCGGCCCGGCGGCGACGGGCGGCACCGCCCTGCCCGCGACCAAGATTCCCGATGGCGGCGCCCCCGGCGATGCGGTCTCGGCGCTGGTCAATCTCGGTTATGGCCGGACAGAAGCCTTTGCCGCGGTGATGGCGGCTGATCGCGCGCTCGGCAAAGGCGCCGGAGTTTCGGCTCTGATCGGGCAAGCCTTGAAAATCCTGGGGACCGCGCAATGAGCGCCAAACCTGCCCCCGCCCCGGCCGAACGTAAGGTTGACGGTGCCAAACAAGGCGAGGACAGCCCGGAAGCCTCGATCCGGCCGCTGACTCTGGCCGAGTTCGTCGGGCAACAGGCGGTGCGTGAAAATCTCGCGATCTTCATTTCCGCCGCCCGCACACGGGGCGAGGCGCTCGACCATGTCCTGTTCCACGGCCCGCCGGGGTTGGGCAAGACCACGCTGGCGCAGATCGTGGCGCGCGAGTTGGGGGTCGGCTTTCGGGCGACCTCGGGACCGGTGATCGCGCGGGCCGGCGACCTCGCGGCACTGCTGACCAACCTGCAACCGCGCGACGTGCTGTTCATCGACGAGATTCACCGGATGTCGCCGGCGGTCGAGGAAATCCTGTATCCGGCGATGGAGGATTTCCAGCTTGATCTGATCATCGGCGAGGGACCGGCGGCGCGCTCGGTCCGGATCGATCTGCCGCCCTTTACTCTGGTCGGGGCAACCACCCGCTCCGGTCTGATCACCCGGCCGTTGCGCGAGCGTTTCGGTATTCCGCTGCGCCTGAATTTCTACACCCCGGAGGAACTGGAACTGATCGTGCGGCGCGGCGCCGGCGTGCTCGGACAGGCGATGAGCGCCGACGGAGCCGCCGAAATCGCAAAGCGCGCCCGCGGCACGCCCCGGGTCGCCGGCCGGTTATTACGGCGAGTCCGCGATATCGCCGCCTATCACGGGGCCGAGATCGTAGATGCCCGGATTGCGGACGCGGCGCTAACCCGGCTTGATGTCGACAAATCGGGGCTCGACACCATGGACCGGCGCTATCTCGGCTGTATCGCGAAAAATTATGCCGGCGGGCCGGTCGGGGTGGAAACGCTGGCGGCGGCGCTGTCCGAGCAACGCGACGTGCTGGAGGAGGTGATCGAGCCGTACCTGCTGCAACAGGGCTTGCTTCAACGCACCCCGCGCGGCCGGATGCTGACCGATCACGGCTTCCGCTATCTCGGCCTGTCACCGCCGGTCGGCGGTCCGGGACGTCAGTATGATTTATTCGACCGCATGGCGGCCGAAGCAATTGAAGCCGAGGAAACGGATGGTTGATTTATCCGGTCGACTCGAGGGCCTGATTCACATCTTTCCGATCCGGGTCTATTACGAGGATACCGATGCCGGCAACATCGTCTACCATGCGCGTTATCTGCATTTCATGGAGCGGGCGCGAACCGAACTGTTGCGTTTACTGGGTACCCCCCATTCGCAAATGATCGCAGACTTCGGCACCATGTTTGCGCTACGCAGAAGCGAGCTTGATTTTATCCGGCCGGCGCGGCTCGACGATGCGCTGGAGATTCACTCCCGCCTGATCGAGCTGCGCGGAGCCAGTCTGGTGCTGGAACAACAGGTGATGCGCGGGGTGATGCGCGGGGTGATGCGCGCGGACGAAACCCTGGTGAATGCAATAATCCGGCTGGCCTGTATTACACCGACTGGACGACCGGCCCGAATGCCGGATAGAATCGTCGGAATGTTGAGTGCCCTGTTACCGTCGTCCGGCGGCTGATAACAAGAGTCCACGAGGGAAGTGAATCTATGGAACAGACGATGATCGATGCCGCCCAGGTCGGCGGCGCACTGGTGAAACATCATGATCTGTCGATCGTGAGCCTGTTCCTGTCGGCCGACTTTATCGTTAAAATCGTGATGACCGTGCTGTTCGGCGCATCGGTCTGGTGTTGGGCCATTATTTTTGAAAAATCTCTGCGCATGCGCCGGCTCAATGCCGCCGCCGCCGATTTCGAGGATAATTTCTGGTCGGGCGGCTCGCTCGATACTTTGCTGGAGCGGATCGGCAAGGCCCCGAGCGACCCGATGTCGGCCACCTTCGCCGCCGGCATGCGCGAATGGCGCCATGCCTCCGATCGCGGCCTGACCGCCTCGGGCACCATGCGCGCCAGTCTGCAACAGCGGGTCGAACGGGTGATGGCGCTGACCATCGGCCGCGAAATGGCCGCGGTCGAAAAATACATGACGTTCCTGGCTTCGGTCGGATCGACCGCCCCGTTTCTCGGCCTGTTCGGCACGGTCTGGGGCATCATGAACAGCTTCACCTCGATCGCCAACACCAACAACACCAGTCTGGCGGTGGTCGCGCCCGGCATTGCCGAGGCTTTGTTCGCCACCGCGCTCGGCCTGCTCGCCGCCATTCCGGCCGCGGTCGCCTATAACAAATTCGCCGACGATATCGGGCGCTATGCCGACCGGCTCGAGGCGTTTTCGGTCGAATTCACCGCGATCCTGTCCCGTCACCTCGAAGAACGGGCCTAAGCGATGGGCGCGCAACTGACCGGCCGGTCCGGCGGCGGGCGCTCGCGGCGCAAAAGCTGGCGCCCGATGTCGGAAATCAATGTGACGCCGTTCGTAGACGTCATGCTGGTGTTGCTCATCGTGTTCATGGTCACGGCACCGCTGCTTACCGTCGGCATTCCGGTTGATTTGCCCAAGGCTAACGCGCCGCCGATCGCAACCGAGGAAAAACCGCTGTTCGTTACGGTCAAACCGGACGGCAGCTTGTATTTGCAAGAGAGCCGGATCGAACTGGCGGCGCTGCTGCCCAAGCTGAAAGCCATCACCGGCGCCAACGCCGAAGCCCGAATCATGGTGCGCGGCGACCGTTCCAATACGTATGGCCGCATGGTTGAGGTGCTGGGAACGATCAGCGCGGCCGGCTACAAGAAAATCGGACTGGTGGCCGACTCCCCCGGCAGCACGCCGACCAAGGACGCTGCCGCCAAGCCGCCCCGGTCCTCCGGCACAATCCGGCATTAGCGCCATGCAACACGGCCTTATCGCATCGGCGGTTCTTCACCTTGCCGCTATCTTGTTGGCGGTACTGGTGGTGCCGATGCTCGATCATCCGTTGGTATTGGAGCCGATGGTCATTCCGATCGACCTCGTCGATATGGGATCATTGGCCGCGCCCAAGCTCGGCTCGCCCGCCCCGGAACCGCCGGCGGCGCCGCTCCCCGTTATCAAGCCGGCGCCCCCTGCCCCACCGCCACCTCCGCCGCCCGCTCCGATTAAGGCGCCGGAACCGGTTCCCGTACCACCACCTCCTCCGCCACCACCGCCGCCACCACCCAAGCCGGCCGAGCCGAAGCCACCTGAGCCCAAAGCGCCGGAACCGAAAGCGGAGCCCGTCGAGGAACCGAAGCCGAAGCCACACCCGAAGCCGGTTCCCCCCAAGCCGGAGCCGCCTAAACCGGAGCCACCTAAACCGGAGCCGCCTAAACCGGAGCCACCCAAGCCTCACGTCGAAAAGAAACCGCCGGAGAAAAAGCCCCCGGAAAAAACGCCACCCGCACCACCGCCCGCACCACCAGTCGACCCGTTGGCCGCGGTGCTGGCTAATGTGGCGAAGCTTAATAAGACCCCGCCGGCACCGGCTGCACCGCCCGCGCCGCCAAGCCCGGTACCGACCTCCGGGCCGGCCGGCGCACTTAAGATCGCCACCCGTCTGAGCGGTCCGGAAAACGACTCGCTGGTCGGCCAAATCGGCAGTCACTGGAGTGTCGATCCCAGCAAAGCCAAGGCCGGCGACATGGTGGTCGATGTCGTGGTTGACCTGAATCCGGACCGCACGGTGCGGGTGGTTGCCCTTGCCCCGAAAAGCGCGGCCCGGGCCGCTGCGGATCCGGCCTATAAATCGGCGGCGGAAGCTGCTATTCGTGCGGCCAAGCAATCATCACCGCTTCAGATACCGATTGAAAAGCTGCCAAGTGACCTTCGCGTCACCATCACCTTCAATCCCAAGGACATGTTCTGACCATGACCGTCCTCCTCGTCAAACGCGCCGCGCTGAGCCTAGCCGCCGTCCTGGCGCTGGCTTTGCCGCTCTCCGTGTCGCCCGCCCGGGCCGAATTGCATGTTGAAATCACCAAAGGCACGATCGAGCCGATCCCGGTCGCGATCAGCCCGTTCTTCGGCGCCGCGCCGGCCGAGGCGCAGGTCGGGCAGAACATCGCCGCGGTGATTACGGCTGATCTGGAGCGTTCGGGCCTGTTCCGCCCGATCGACCGCGGCGCCTTTATTCAGGATGCCGCAGCGCTTCAGGCCATGCCGCGCTTTGCCGACTGGCAGGTGCTCAAGGTGCAGGGACTAGTCACCGGCTCGGTTTCCCGCGAGGCCGACGGCAGGCTGAAGGTCGAGTTCCGGCTGTGGGACGTGTTTGTCCAGCAGCAGATGACCGGACTGGCTTTCTTTACCACGCCCGACAATTGGCGCCGGCTTGCGCACAAGATCGCCGACGCGGTCTATAATCGCATCACGGGTGAGCCCGGCTATTTCGACAGCCGCATCGTCTATATCGCCGAAAGCGGCGCCGCGGCCAATCGGTCCAAGCGTCTGGCGATCATGGATCAGGACGGGGAGCACCATCAATTCTTGACCGATGGCAATACCCTGGTGCTGACCCCGCGCTTTTCTCCAACCGCGCAACAGATCACCTATTTGTCCTATTACGGTCGCAAGCCGCGGGTCTATCTGTTCAATATCGAAACCGGTCAACAAGAGGTGTTGGGCGATTTCCCCGGCATGACCTTTGCGCCGCGCTTCTCGCCCGATGGCGGCAAAGTCATCATGAGCCTGTCCACCGGGGCAACCAGCAACATCTTCACGCTCGATCTGCGCAGCCGCCAGCAACAACAGCTGACCAGCGGCACCGGTATTGATACCTCGCCCTCCTATTCGCCGGACGGACAGCGTATCGCCTTTGAATCCGATCGTGGCGGCACCCAGCAAATTTACGTCATGAACGCCGACGGCTCGAATGTTCAGCGCATCAGCCACGGCCAGGGCCGCTACGGCGGGCCGGTCTGGTCACCGCGCGGCGATCTGATCGCCTTTACCCGAATCAACGGGGGGCGCTTCTCGATCGGAATCATGAAGCCGGACGGTTCGGGTGAACGCTCGCTGATTGACTCTTACCATGTCGAGGGACCGACCTGGGCGCCTAACGGCCGCGTGCTGATGTTCTTCCGCGAATCAGCCTCCAATGATGGTCGCGGCCGGGTTGCTCGCCTTTCCTCGGTCAATCTTTTCGGCGGCAACGAACGTCGGGTTCCAACCCCGGTTGATGGCTCCGATCCGGCATGGTCACCCTTGCTTCCTTAACACCGGTCCGGTAATTTCCGGGACGGGCGCCGTTCCGGACCTGTTATCGGTCTAAACATTGCCTATCGTTCAGGGGGATAATATTATGTATTCGAAGCTGTTGAGCCTGCTTGCCGTCACTGTCCTGGTTGCAGCCTGCGCCGATAATCCGGATAAGGCCGGCGCCACGACCGGCGCGGGCCTCGGCAATACCGGCACTTCCAACTCCGGTATCGGGACCGGCCGCAACGGAGCGATTCAGCCGGGCAGTCAGGAAGATCTAGCCTCGATCGACGGCCAGGGCACCGGCGACCGGGTGTTCTTTCAGTCCGATCGCTCCGATCTGACTCCGGAGGCGCGCAGCACGCTCGACCGTCAGGCGGCTTGGCTCAATCGCTACAGCCAAGTTACCGTCACCATCGAAGGCCATTGCGACGAGCGCGGCACCCGCGAATACAATATCGGTCTGGGCAACCGCCGCGCCACCGCGGTCCGGAACTACCTGACCGCGTTGGGGATCGGCTCGGGCCGGGTCGCGATCATCAGCTACGGCAAGGAAAAGCCGATTGCGGTCGGCGGCGGCGACGAATCCTGGTCGCAGAACCGCCGCGGCGTCACCATCGTAAACTAAGAACTCCGGAGACTCTGTCCATGCCGAAGCCCCTGACGACCTTGTTACGGACGGCCGGTGCGCTGGCGCTCGGTGCAGTTCTGTGGACCGCGCCGGCCGCTGCTCAGCGAGCCGATTCGAATGAGGTCGCCAACCGGCTAAACCGGCTGGAGACCGAACTGCAAACGCTCCAACGCCAAGTGGTTCGCGGCGGTGCCCCGACCGCCGGAACGGCCGGGGCAAGCGGCTCCGTTGCGCCGACCCAAGCTGCCGATTTTGAAATCCGGCTGTCCCAACTGGAACGTACCGTTCAGGACATGGTCGGCAAATACGAAGAGGCGGTGTTCGGCGCGACGCAAATGCTGGAACGGCTCGAAAAAATGTCCTCGGACATCGATTTCCGGCTGTCCCAACTCGAGTCAAAAACCGGGACCGAGGGCGGTCCGCCGCCCCCGCCCCGGACCTCCGCAACCCAAACCACGCCCGCACGTACGCCGGCCGCGGCGACCGCACCGACCGCAGCCGCTCCGGCAGCCGCGAAACCGACCGACAAGCCCGCGAAAACCGCAGCGGCGGCGCCGGTGGCCGAGCCCGGCTCCGGTGGTCCGGGCATCGGTTCCGTACCCGGCAATGTGCAAGATCAGTATGACGAAGCCTTCGGCCTGCTGCGTAAAGCCGACTATGATCAGGCGGAGAAGGCTCTGACTGCCTTCGTCACCCGGCACCGCGACAGTCCCCTGGCCGGCAATGCACAATATTGGCTGGGCGAAACCTATTATGTGCGCGGTAAATATGCCGAAGCCGCCGTTGCTTTTGCCGAGGGTTTCCAGAAGCATCCGAAAAACCCGAAAGCGCCCGACAATCTATTGAAGCTCGGCTTATCACTGGCCTCGCTGAACCAGCGTGACGACGCCTGCAAGACCTTCGGTCAGCTGGCTTCCCTGTTTCCCAATGCCGCCGCCAGCCTGAAGCGCCGGGCCGACCAGGAACGGAAAAAGCTGAGCTGTTCGTGACCATCGATCGACCGGTCGGAGCGGCGGAATTCGCCGCTCGTATGGAGCGGCTCGGCTATTTTGAGCCACGCCCGGTACTGGCGATAGCGGTCTCCGGTGGCGCCGACAGTCTGGCGCTGTGCCTGCTGGTCCGGGAATGGGCGCAGGCGCGTGGTGGTTCGGTGCTGGCACTGACGGTTGATCACCGCTTGCGCCTCGAGTCGACCCGTGAAGCCGAAACCGTCGGACAAATTTTGGCGCAACGGGCTATCGCTCACGAAACTTTGCCCTGGCTTGGCGACAAACCGAAATCCGGGATTCAAGCCGCGGCACGAGAAGCGCGCTATCGCCTGCTGATCGAACGCTGTGCCGCAGAGGGCATCCTGCACCTCATGCTCGGCCATCATCGAGAGGATCAGGCGGAAACTTTGTTACTCCGGCTGGCCAAGACCAGCGGGATCGACGGGCTGGCCGCGATGCCGGCGCTTTATGAACGGCCGGAATTGCGCCTGCTGCGCCCGCTGCTCGATCTGCCCAAGGCCCGGTTAATCGCGACCTGCCATGCCGCCGGGCTGGTGCCGATCGAAGACCCGTCCAATCGCTCGCCCGCTTATGCCAGGGCCCGCCTGCGCGCGGTCTCCGATCTTCTCGACCGCGAAGGCCTGAGTTCGGCCGGTCTGGCGGCAACCGCACACCGGCTTGGTCAGGCCCGCGCCGCACTCGACGACAGCACCGCCGCGTTGCTCGCCGGCGCGGTCGTGATCGACTCGGCCGGGTTCATTCGTCTCGACCCGAAACCGCTCGTCAAGGCTCCCGAGGAAATCGGACGGCGCGCGCTGGCGCGTTGCCTCGCCACCATAGGCCCCGGTCGCACGGCGCCGCCACGGGACGGTCTCGACCGCCTGTTTGCCGAAATTTGCGCCGGCTGCAAAAGCGGGCGAACCTTTGCCGGCTGCCGTATCGTGCCTTACAACCACCATCTTCTGATTGTACGAGAAGCCTCGGCCGTTGCCCCGGCTCAACCGCTGCCGCTCTTAAACCGGGTGCACTGGGACCGTCGCTTTCTCGTGCGCCTGAACTCGGGAGTCGGTGCCTCGGGGCCGGTCATGGTCGGCGGTTTGAACCCCGATGACTGGAAGCTGCTAAAAGCAGGGGTCAGCCTTGCAACACGACGACTGATTCCGGAACCGGCCAGGGCCGGGTTGCCGGTATTTCGGGACGATGATGGCGTGCTGGCAGTGCCTCACCTGCATTATCAGCGCGTAACAACGGCCGGCACGGCATCGATAGAATTTTTATTTGCGCCCCCCTGTCCGCTCGCGGGAGCACCGTTTGCAGTTGTTTAACGGAAACTAGACATTATCTCAGTGCGGAAAGCGTACTATAATGCCTCAAGGCAGCCTCGGTGGACGGAGGTTCCGTCTGACGAAGTTCGGTGAAAGGTAAGGGACCGTGAACAGTTTTGGCAAAAATCTGGCGCTTTGGATCATCATCGGGTTGCTTCTGGTGGCCCTGTTCAACCTGTTCCAGACGTCGTCAACCCGCGGGCCCCAAAGCATGGTGCCGTTCAGCGAGTTCCTGGCCGATGTCGATCGTGGGCAGGTCTCCGACGTATTGATTAAGGGGAATCAGGTTACGGGCCACTTTACCGACGGGCGCTCTTTTGCGACCTTTACACCGCCGGAAGCGAATATGGTGGACCGGCTTAATCAAAAGGGTGTTCGGATTAGTGCCCTGCCCGATGATGCCAATGTGCCGTCGGTCTTCAGCGTGCTGCTAAGCTGGTTCCCGATGCTGATGCTGGTCGGCGTTTGGATTTTCTTCATGCGCCAGATGCAGTCGGGCGGCGGCAAGGCCATGGGTTTCGGCAAGTCGCGGGCGCGCCTGCTGACTGAAAAAGTCGGCCGGATTACCTTCGACGACGTTGCCGGCATCGATGAGGCCAAGCAGGAGCTTGAGGAAATCGTCGAGTTCCTGAAAGACCCGCAGAAATTTCAGCGGCTTGGCGGGAAGATTCCGAAGGGCGTGTTGCTGGTCGGCCCGCCCGGTACCGGGAAAACCTTGACCGCCCGCGCGGTGGCCGGCGAAGCCAATGTGCCGTTCTTCACGATTTCCGGCTCCGACTTCGTTGAAATGTTCGTCGGCGTCGGCGCCAGCCGGGTGCGTGATATGTTCGAGCAGGGCAAGAAAAACGCCCCCTGCATCATCTTCATCGACGAAATCGATGCGGTCGGACGCCATCGCGGCGCCGGGCTCGGCGGCGGCAATGATGAACGGGAACAGACTTTGAATCAGTTGCTGGTCGAGATGGACGGCTTCGAGGCCAACGAAGGCGTTATCCTGATCGCCGCCACCAACCGGCCCGATGTGCTCGACCCCGCGCTGCTGCGCCCCGGCCGTTTCGACCGTCAGGTCGTGGTGCCCAACCCCGATATTCTCGGTCGCGAGAAAATCCTCAAGGTCCATATGCGCAAGGTGCCGTTGGCTCCCGATGTCGAAGCGCGCACGATCGCCCGCGGCACGCCCGGTTTTTCCGGCGCCGATCTTGCCAATCTGGTTAATGAAGCGGCTCTGCTGGCCGCGCGCCTCAATAAGCGCGTGGTCTGCATGTCGGAATTCGAGAGTGCCAAAGACAAGGTCATGATGGGCGCCGAGCGCCGGTCGATGGTCATGACCGATGAAGAGAAAAAGCTGACCGCCTATCACGAGGGCGGGCATGCCGTGGTTGCAATTCACAGCCCCGACAGCGACCCGATTCACAAAGCCACCATCATTCCGCGCGGCCGGGCGCTCGGCATGGTCATGCGTCTGCCTGAAGGGGACCGGATTTCGTTGTCCAAGGCCAAGTTGGAGGCCGACCTTGCCGTGGCCATGGGCGGTCGTATCGCCGAAGAGCTTATCTTCGGGCGCGATCGGGTGACCACCGGCGCCTCGTCCGACATTAAGATGGCGACCGAGATTTCCCGCCGCATGGTCACGGAGTGGGGTATGTCGGATAAGCTCGGCCCGCTGCTGTATGGTGAACCGGCGCAGGAAGTATTCCTCGGCCACTCGGTGACCCAGCACAAGAATATGTCGGACGCTACCGCCCGCACCGTAGATGAAGAAGTGCGCCGAATTGTCGATACCGCCTACAACACCGCTGCGAAGATTCTAACCGACAATCTTGACCAGCTTCATGCGCTGGCCAAGGGACTGCTTGAATTCGAAACCTTGAGCGGCGATGAAATCAGCGCACTTCTGCGTGGAGAAACCATTATCAGAGTTGAACGAAGCGACACCCCGCCGCCGCCCAGAGCGTCCACCCCCGGCCGCCGCACCTCGGTTCCGACCTCCGGCACCAAAGACCAGGGGCTTGATCCGGAGCCGCTGGGGACGTAGACACGGTTTTTCAAGAGTAACGGGGAAGCGCGAGAGTTTAGCTCTCGCGCTTCGTGCGTTTTGGAACCTCAGCTTTGTTCAAACTTCAGCTATTTCCGCTACGGCTGTTTCGGCTTTTCTATCCGCTTCGGTCAATTCGTTCGGATCGGGGGCAGTCACGTCAAGAGGCGTGCCGGTGACCTGAGCGTACAGGATCACGTCATTAATGAATTCGGCCTCCTTATCGGCGGCGTCTTTATTACGACGGAACCCGACAATGCGCTCAACCGCCTTGACGTTGAAGCCGTCATTCTTGATCTCGCCCCGCAAATCCTTGATCGAATCCTTAAGGGCGTCGGCTTCATCAAGAAGCCGCTCAAGCCGCTCAACATAAGATTTAAGCTTGTCCGTAGTTTGGCCGTGACTGTCCATCATACTCTCGAGAGTAACCGGTTGCGAATGGCTCTGAATACCCCGGTTACCACGGCCGAGCAAGCCCGGGCTTTATTCAAAACAAACACAAAGACCGTACCGCAGGGCTCATCTGCGATACGGTCAAACCACACCATCGATCGATCGTTTTTCTGAAATCCGCAGCCTGAACGCGGAACGACTGTCAGCCGATCCCGGCTGAACGCTCCGGCAAATTCGCAGCCCCCTGCGGCCCGATCGGAAACGCCCCGTATTCAAGCGCCTGCGACCAGAAACGCTCCAGGCGATGCATGATCTCGTTGCAGCGACTCAGCTCTTCACTATTAAATCCGGCGGTATCCAGCGCCGTGATCTGGCGCTCGAACATGGAGCTGATCCGGTTGCGCAGATCAAGCCCCTTATCGGAGAGGCGCACACGCACCGAACGCCGGTCATGCGGGGACCGTTCCTGCCCCAAATAACCGTTTTCTACCATCTTCTTAACATTATAAGACACGTTTGAGCCGAGGTAATAGCCGCGCGCCGTCAATTCACCGACCGTCATTTCATCGGCGCCGATATTGTACAAGATCAGGCTTTGCACATTGTTGATGTCCTGGATGCCCAACCGATCCAGTTCGTTCTTAAGCACTTCGAGAAAATGCCGGTGCAACCTTTCGATCAAAAGAATGCTTTCGTAGTAGGGCTGATGCACCGCCGTCTCCTCTTGCTTCCCGTCGCCTTGACACGCATGAATAAAGCACGCACGAATATAATGCGCACGCCGCTGCCGGGCGCTGCTCGGTATTAGTCCGTACAGCCCCCCGCATATTCGCCCTTACATTAAAGAAAGTGTCCGCAAAACTAAAGCGAAAACTGGACGGAGCCAGAGTTTGCGGGATCAAGGCGCTGTCGGCCGTGCCGGTGCCGGAATATTGATCAGCGGAGCAGCGCTCATGCCGGCCGGCAAAACGATGGTCGAGGTGCCGCCGTTACGGGCGAATTGCTTCAGCACTTCATTGGCTTCATGCTGAAGATATTCAGGGGTCAGGCTGTGGTTAATCGCTTCGTTGGCCTTGGCGATCCCGATTGCTTCGGTCAGGCGAATATCGGCCTCCTTTTGCGCAATCCGGGTGCGAATTTCCATAGCTTCCAGTCTCTTCTGCTGATTAACCGCGTCCTGAATCGCCTGCTCGATCGCCGGATCGGTCACCACGCTGCGCACCACCACCCGCGTTACCTGAAAACTACCGGGGTCATTGGCATCCAGTTCCTTTTGAAGCAGCGCCAGCACATGCACGCCGATCTGCTCGCGCTGCTGGTGTACCTGAAGACTGTTAATCATCGCCACCTCCTGATAGATGGCGTTGCGCGCCAGGGTCTGCACCAACCGATAGCACGGCGCCTGCACCCGTCCGGAGTCCGGGAAAGCCTCGCTCTGGCCGGCATATTTCACCAAAAGCGGCGCGACCCGACCCGGAAAAACGCGATAGTAAACCGTCACGTCCATATGCTTGATAAACAGATTATCGGCAGCCTTGGGCGTCAGATTGTCGATCAAAACCGCGATTTCCTTGGTCGAGAACTGGCTGACCGAAGCCAGCGGCGCGGCATAAAGCCCCGGTTGCAACTCCTGCATCGCCACCGTACCCCAGCGGGTTTCGACGCCGACATTGCCGGTCTCGATCGCCCCGACCGAGGAGGCGATGAAGCCAACGAGGAGGACGCCGCCGACGACCAGAGAATCGAGCCACGGCCCGAGTTGCATGGCAAGCGCGGTAAACATCGATGTCCTCCTCTTCTCAAAATGTCCGCCTGCCCGGATGCTCCGGACAGACGGCGTTCAAACGCCACGCAGGCTTCGCGCCACGAGGCGCGCGGCGGCGGTCGCCGCCGATGGTGCCGTTGGTGTCACACCACCCGGAAGTTCTTAAACTGCCAGGGGCAGTTTGTATCGATATCTTCGCGGAACAAAGCGGCACGATCCTGCAACGGGGTCCAGTCGTCATAAACCCCAACCACATCACCGAGATAAGGATTGCAAATCTCAAGAATACGACGAAAGTCGATCTCGTCAGGATCGACAATACCACTGGTCGGATTCTCCAAAGCCCAAATCACACCCGACAAAACGCCGACGGTGACTTGTAAGCTGGTGGCACTGTTAAACTCGATAAGATTTCGGGTTTGCTGCGTCGACAAATGCGAGCCGTACCAATAGACGCCGCGAGCGTGCCCCATTAACAATACGCCCAATTCGTCCACGCCATCGACGATCTCCGTGACCATCAGACGCTTTTTCGGCTGCAATTCATAATTCTTGCCGGCAAACTCATGGAGCGACAGAACCGCATCATCACACGGATGATAAGCATAATGCACGGTCGGCCGATAGGCGAGCAAACCATTCTTCCGCACGGTCAGATAGTCGGCGATCGAGATCGACTCGCCATGCGTAATCAGATAACCGTGATACGGCCCCTCGCCCGGCGTCCAGGAGCGCACCCGAGTCGAGCAACCCGGCCGTTCCAGCCAAATCGCGGCATCGCAACCGAAATTATGACGGTGCCCGTCCTGCGGCCAGTGACGCTCATGCGCACCCCAGCCCAACTCCGCCGGTTGGCTGCCTTCGCTGATAAAGCCGTCAACCGACCATGTATTGACGAATTCGCCGCGCGCCTTGGGGTGAGCACAAACCTGGGTATCGCGCTCGGCAATATGAATCACCTTAACATTGAGCCGGTGTGCCAACGCCCCCCATTCGGCCCGATTCGTCGGCACCGTGACATCCAGTCCGGTATCCCTGGCAATATTGACCAGCGCCTGCTTGACGAAATGCGAAACCAGCCCCGGATTGGCGCCATGGGTTAAAACCGCGGTCGGTCCGCCCTTGAAGCCCGGACGCAACGCATGGGCGGCTTCACGGAGCGCATAATTAGAGCGCAGCGACGGCGACACCGAAGCATCGGTATAGCCGCCCGGCCAAGGCTCGATGCAGGTATCAAGGTAAAGCGCGCCCCGCCGGTGGGCAAACTCGATCAATGCAATGCTGGACACATCGACCGACAGGTTAACCAGAAAATCGCCCTTTCCGATAAGCGACGACAGCTCCGAGTCCAAATTATCGCGGGTAATCGGCCGGACGATGAACTTGTCGATGCCGAACTGTTCCGCCTCGGCCCGGCCGAGTTCGTCGGCGGTGACGACGGTAATCTGTTTAGCGGTCATCTCGATATGGCGCAGGAACAGGGGCAACACCCCCTGACCGATGCTGCCGAAACCGAGAATCACCATACGGCCGGCGAACTTAGCGTGTTTAGTAAACTCAGGCATGAGACGGACACCCTTAACATGATCCGGTGGACAAACTTATAACGACGGCGCACGAGCGCTACCCTTCTGTGAAAAGGGTTTTGGCCCCGGAGTCAATCGATCATCGCCGCTGACACGGAAGTTTAACGTTCCGAACGCGCCCCCTCAAACGGCGGGCGCCCGCAGTCGCGGCCCGATACCGCCCCCCTCATACCGATGTGTCTTGTTTAAGCTCGGCGGTATCACTCAACCACGATTCGCGGGGCGGTGCGGACGGCGGGGCCGGCGACCTGTTCCCACAACCGCGCGGCGATGGCGCGGTAGCTGCGGGCGTGCTCGCTCTCCGGCTGCTCCATCACGATCGGGCGGCCTTGATCGGAAGTCTCCCGAATCACGATGTCGAGCGGAATTTCACCGAGAAACTCAACCCCGAGCCGTTTAGCCTCGCGCTGCGCCCCGCCATGGCTGAAAATCTCGCTGCGATGACCACAATTCGGACAAGAAAAATAACTCATATTCTCGATGATACCGAGCACCGGAACATCGACCCGACGGAACATGGCCAACCCCTTGCGCGCATCCAATAACGCAATGTCCTGCGGAGTCGACACGATAACCGCACCGGCCAGCGGTACTTGCTGAGCCATGGTCAATTGAGCGTCGCCGGTGCCGGGCGGCATATCGACCACCAGCACGTCCAACTCGCCCCAAGCGACATCACGCAACATTTGTTGAAGCGCATTCTGTACCATCGGCCCGCGCCAGATCATCGGAGTATCCTCGGCCACCAGCAACCCAATCGACATCGCCTTGATACCGAACACTTCGATCGGAAGCAGGCGCTGGCCGTTATCCTCGGGTTTTTGCCCGGCAATCCCGAGCAGGCGCGGCAGCGACGGGCCATAAACATCGGCGTCGAGCAGGCCGACTCGCCGGCCATTGACCGCCAACGCCAGCGCCAGATTGACCGCGGTCGTCGATTTGCCGACTCCGCCCTTGCCCGAAGCCACCGCGATGATCGCCCCTACGCCCGGAACCAACGGTTTTGCCGGAGCGGAAGCGGGACCATGGCCATGAGCGTGGCCATGGGCAGGCCCGTGGTTACAATTCGGTCCATGCTCGTGATGAGACGGCCCCTGCTGCGGCTCCGCGGCCTTGCGATGGGCGGTCAATACGGCGGTAACCGATTTTACGCCCTTCAACCGCTTGACGGCCACCTCGGCAGCGTGTCGAATGGGCTCGGCTCCGGCACCGCGGGCGGGATCGACCTCGATCGCGAAAGTTACGGCGTCATCACGCACCACCAGGCCGGACAGCATCCCGAGCGAAACGATATCCGCCTTCCGATCGGCATCGATAATGGCACGCAATGCCGTAAGAACCTGCTCTTCTGTGACCCGGGCCATGCTTGAAAACTCCGAACGCGCCCCGATATGGGGGAAGGTTGCCCGTCGAGGGATCGAACGGGAAGTGTTGTCGCCAAGATTTGTGACTATAGGGCGCTCGCTACGGGTTGAAAAGTCCGCCGGGTTATGACCTATAGAACCGGTCTCCGACCGTGGGAAAACGAAGAGGGAAGCGAGCGCATGCCGTGGAGCAATCAGGGTGGGGGCGGCGGTGGCGGCCCCTGGGGTTCGCCGCCCGGCGGCGGCGGGAACGGTCCGAGTCCATGGGGACGCCCGCCCGGTAGCGGCGGCGGCGGGCCACAGACGCCCGATCTCGAGGAACTGCTGCGCCAAGGCCAAGAAAAGCTGCGCAAAATGCTGCCCGGCGGCTTCGGCGGCAACAAGAGCATCCAACTGGTCGGAGTCGCACTGCTGGCCTTGTGGCTGGCGTCCGGCTTCTACCGCGTCCAGGCCGACGAAACCGGCGTGGTGCTGCGCTTCGGCGAGTTGGTGCGTAAAGAGAATCCCGGCCTGCGCTATCATTGGCCGGCGCCGATCGAAGCGGTGTTCACCCCCAGGGTAACCCGGGTCAATCGGATCGAGATCGGCTATCGCTCGACCACTAATTCGGTCGAGACGCGCCGCGGCACCTCGAACGACCGCGACGTGCCCGATGAAAGCCTGATGCTGACCGGCGACGAAAACATCATCGACATCGATTTCACCGTGTTCTGGTTGATCAAGGACGCCGGCAATTATCTGTTCCGGGTGCGTGATCCGGAAGCCACGGTGAAGAAAGCGGCGGAAAGCGCCATGCGCGAAGTGATCGGCCGCACCGAATTGCAGCCGGCCTTGACCGAAGCCCGCCAGCAGATCGAGACCGGCACGCTGTCTTTGCTTCAGAACATGCTCGACGAGTACCAGACCGGGATTCAGGTCACGCAAGTTCAGTTGCAAAAGGCAGATCCGCCGGCTCCGGTGGTGGATGCCTTCAACGATGTTCAGCGCGCCCGCTCCGACCGCGAACGGCTGCGCAACGAAGCCGAAGCCTATCGTAACGATATCATCCCGCGCGCCCGCGGCGATGCCGAACGGCTGAACCAGGAATCACAGGCCTATCGCGAGCAGGTGGTCAATCTCGCCCAGGGCGACGCATCGCGCTTCAGCGCCATCTATACCGCCTATATCCAGGCAAAAGACGTGATCTCACGCCGCATGTACCTGGAAACCATGGAGCAGGTCATGCGCGGCACCAACAAGGTGATCGTTGAGCCGGGAGCAGCGGGTCAAGGGGTGTTACCCTATCTGCAATTGCCGCAGTTGAACCGCGCGCCCGCACCGACCGCGGCGCCGACCGTATCCCAGCAACAGCGCCGGTGAGGGAGAGAATACTCATGAATCGAACCCTCATTATCATCGGCGGCATACTGGTGCTCGGCATGGTGCTCTTGTCGAATGCTCTGTTTACCGTCAGCGAAATGCAGCAGGCTTTGGTCGTGCAGTTCGGCGAAGTGGTCCGGCCGATCCGCACCCCTGGGCTTAAGGCTAAGGTGCCCTTTATCCAAAACGTGGTCTTTATCGACCGCCGGATGCTTGATGTCGACCCTCCGGTCGAGCAGGTGATCCTGGCCGACCAGAAACGACTTGATGTCGATGCCTTCGCCCGCTACCGCATTCACGACCCGCTGAAGTTCTATCAGTCGGTCGGGAGCGAGTTGGTGGCCGAGCAGCGGCTCGCCTCGGTGGTCAATTCGGCGTTGCGCCGGGTGCTCGGCAACGTGACATTGCTGGCGGTCTTGTCCAAGGAACGCGCCAAGGTGATGGCCGATATCAAGGCGCAGGTCAACGAGGAGGCCAAGGATTTCGGCATCGAAATCGTCGATGTCCGCATCCGTCGCGCCGATCTGCCCGAAGAAACCAGCCAGTCGATCTTTGCCCGCATGCGCTCCGAACGTGAACGCGAGGCGGCCGAAGCGCGCGCCCAAGGTCAGGAGCAATCCCAACAGATCCGCTCCAGGGCCGACCGCGAACGCACGGTTATCTTGGCTGAAGCCCAGCGCGACGCTCAAAAAGCCCGCGGCGAAGGCGACAATCAAGCCATGAAAACCATCTCGGACGCCACCGGTAAGGATCCGCAGTTCTATGCGTTTTATCGGACACTGGAAGCTTATCGGAATTCTTTCCGGAACGAGGACACCACCATGGTGCTGTCGCCGAACGGTGAGTTCTTCCGCTATTTCGGCTCGTTAACCGGGGGTGCCGGTCCTGCTTCGGCAGGACAATAACAGTCGGTTACCATTACCCCCTTGTATCAAGGACGGTCGGCGCGATATTCCTGGTTTCGCACCGGCCGTCCCCTGTAAATCAGCAACACTGGACCCGGAACATCGAGGTCAGGAGACCGTTCCCGTGAACCAAAGTGCCCGTTTCCGCACCGCACTTCTCGCCGCCCTGCTGTTGCTCGGCCCGGCAAGCGGCGTCGCCACCGCCCAATCCGACACACTTGTCCAAGCGGCACCTCGCCCCGGCGGCCCGGTACAAGGCTTTGCCGATCTGGCCGAGCGTCTGTTGCCTGCGGTGGTCAACATCTCGACTACGCAGACCGTGGCCCAACGCCACGGCAACAAAGGCGGGGCCACCCCCGAAATACCGCAATTTCCACCCGGTTCGCCGTTCGAGGAGTTCTTTAAGGACTTCTTCGACCGTCAGGGCAAGGAACCGAACGCCCCGCCCCGCCGCGCCACGTCGCTGGGCTCCGGCTTCATCGTCGACGCCAAAAAAGGGTTAGTGGTCACCAACAACCACGTCATTCAGGATGCCGACGAAATCACGGTCATTCTGCATGATGACACCAACCTGAAGGCCGAGGTGGTCGGGCGCGATACCAAGACCGACATTGCGCTGCTCAAGGTGCCGACCGACCATGCGCTGGTTGCGGTGCCGTTCGGTGACAGCGACAAAATGCGGGTCGGCGACTGGGTGCTGGCCATCGGCAACCCGTTCGGCCTGGGGGGAACCGTGACCGCCGGCATTCTTTCGGCCCGTGCGCGGGATATCAACGCCGGTCCCTACGACGATTTTTTGCAAACCGATGCCTCGATCAACCGCGGCAACTCGGGCGGGCCGATGTTCAATCTCACGGGTGAGGTGATCGGCATCAACACCGCGATCTTCTCGCCGTCGGGCGGTTCGGTTGGAATCGGCTTTGCCATTCCGTCGGCATTGGCTCGTCAGGTTGTGGCTCAGATCGAAAATTACGGTCACACCCGACGCGGCTGGCTTGGCGTACGCATTCAAGGCGTTACCGCCGAGATTGCCGAGAGCCTGGGCTTGATCAAGGCTCACGGTGCGCTGGTCGCCTCGATTACCCCGAACGGTCCGGCCGCCGCAGCGGGTATTCAACCGGGCGACGTCGTGCTGACCTTCGACTCCAAAGAGGTCAACGAAATGCGCCGCCTGCCGCGCATCGTTGCCGATACCCCGATTGCGAAGGTCGTGCCGGTCGTGGTGTTCCGCAAAGGCAAACAGCTTTCGTTCCAGGTTAAAGTCGGAGAGTTGGAAGCCGCCGAGGAATCGGGGCTGCTGACGCCGAACACCGAGGAAAACGGCACTAAAACCGTGCCGCTGACCAAGACGTTCGACAAACTCGGGCTGAAGCTGTCCACCCTCACCGCCGATCTGCGCCAACAGTTCGAGTTGAGCGCCGAAGTTAAGGGCGTGGTGGTGACCGAAGTTCAGGCCGGCAGTCCCGCCGCTGAAAAGAGCATCCGTCCCGGTGACGTTATTGTCGAAGTCGGTCAACAGGAAGTTATCAGCCCGGCCGATGTCGCCACGAAAATACAAAAGGCGCGCGACGAAAGTAAAAAGTCGGTGCTGATGCTGGTGGATCGTCAGGGTGACCTTCGTTTTGTTGCCTTGGCTTTGACTGAGGAGAAGCCCCCGGCGGCCAAAGACGGCAAGGATGTTGGCAAGGAGCAGCCGAAGGGTAAGTAATTTTCGGCTCTCCCTATAAATACAAAGCCTATCAAGGGCGGCTCCGGCGACGGGGCCGCCCGTTCTGTGATCGGAGAGGCCAATCACCGTGTTGTCCTGCGCCATCTCCATGCTATAAGGACCGCAGTTTGTCGTTTTCCTCATGCCTGTACGGTTTGCCATGCCTCGTTCACTGACCTTTCCAGCCTTCCGCATTTCCCTGCTGTCGGCGCTGCTGGTGCTGCCGTTGCTGGTTTTCGGGCTGTCCGCCTGTTCCTCCACCAAGGAAGAGCTTCCCTATGTGGAGCGCCCGCCGGAGCAAATTTACGGCGAAGCGGCGAAGGCCATGGAAGACAAGGAGTATAAAAAGGCGGCCAAGCTGTTTGACGAGGTTGAACGGCAGCATCCTTACTCCCAATGGGCGACTCGCGCTCAGTTGATGGCGGCGTTTGCCCATTATGAGAATCTGAAATACGACGACGCCATTCTGGCGCTCGACCGTTACATCCAGCTTCATCCGGGCAGCGAGCAGGCGGCTTACGCCTATTATCTGAGAAGCCTCTGTTTTTACGAGCAAATTACCGATGTCGGCCGCGATCAGAAAATAACCCGGCAGGCCCTCGACGCCTTACGTGAAGTGGTGCGCCGCTTCCCGAACAGTGAATATGCCCGCGACGCCAAGCTGAAGATTGATCTGACCAATGACCATCTGGCCGGCAAAGAGATGGAAATCGGGCGGTTCTACCTTAAGCAACGCAACTACATGGCGGCGATCGGTCGTTTCCGCAAAGTGGTCGATGATTTCCAGACCACCAGCCACACCGCCGAGTCCCTGCATCGACTGGTCGAATGCTATCTTTCGGTCGGTCTGCCCGGCGAAGCCCAGCGCGCCGCCGCCGTTCTCGGCCATAACTTCCCCGGCAGCGACTGGTACGAAGACAGCTATGCTCTATTGACCGGCGCCGGCATCAAAACCGAGCGGGCCAAGTACCAGCCCGGCACCGGCAATGCTCCGGCCGAACCGGTGGACGATGGCTCGGGCCAGCGCTCGCTGCTCGGCCGTATCTGGAACACGCTGTTCTGACCGTAGCCGGGGGCGGCCCTCGCCCATGCTTGTCTCGCTGACCATTCGTGACGTCGTTTTGATCGAGCGACTCCCGTTGTCGTTCCAGCCGGGGTTATGTGTGCTGACCGGCGAGACCGGGGCCGGCAAGTCGATTCTGCTCGACGCGCTCGGCCTTGCACTCGGTGCGCGCGGTGATAGCGGGCTGGTTCGGCGCGGAGCCGAGCAAGCCGCCGTCACCGCCGAATTCCAGTTGGCCGAAACGCACCCCGTCTTCGCCTTGCTCCGTGAACAGGGGTTGGATGACGGCCCGGCAGAGGGCGGGCGGTTAACCGTGCGCCGCGTGGTCGGCACCGACGGCCGTTCGCGCGCCTTCGTCAACGACCAGCCGATCGGGGTGGCCTTGCTGCGTCGACTCGGCGAGGAACTGGTCGAAGTGCATGGCCAGTTCGACACCCGCGGCTTGCTTGACCCCCGCACCCATCGCGGCGTACTCGACGCCTCCGCCGGTCTTGAAACCGAAGCCGATCAAGTGGCGGCGTCCTGGCGGGCATGGCGGCAGGTTGAACAAGCCCGTGTGCGGGCCGAAGCGGACATCGCCCGGGCCCGGGCCGAAGAGGATTATCTGCGCCATGCCGCCGCCGAACTCGACGAGTTGACGCCGCGCACCGGCGAAGAACAGGAATTGGCCGAGACGCGCGCCGTTCTGATGCACCGGGAAAAATTGTTGGAGGCGATTAACGGCGCCTATGCCGATTTGAGCGGTGAGCGCGGTGCTGAACGGGCGATTGCCGCGGCGTTACGACAGCTTGGCCGTGCAGCTGAAAGAGCGGGCGGGCGCCTTGACGAGGTGATTGCGGCGCTCGATCGGGCCGCGAGTGAACTGTCGGAGGGCGTGCACTTATTGCGCAGCGCCTCGGCCGACCTGGATGGTGAAGGCACCAATCTGGAAACTGTCGAGGAGCGCTTGTTCGCCTTGCGCGCCGCCGCCCGCAAGCACTCGGTTGAGGTGGACCGCCTGCCCGATCTGCGCGAGGATTTCGTCCGCCGTCTGGCCTTGATCGAGGATCAGGGCGACGAGTTGACTCGGTTGGCACGCGAAGCGGCCTTGTGCCGCACAAAATATGTCGACACGGCGCGCAGCCTCAGCGCCCGGCGGCGCGACGCGGCCGGTGGTTTGGATGCCGCCGTTGCCCGTGAATTGCCGCCGCTTAAACTCGACCGCGCCCGCTTTACCACCGTGGTCGAGGCCCTGGTGGAATCCGAGTGGAGTGCCGCCGGCATCGACCGGGTCGCGTTCGAAGTCGCAACCAATCCGGGGGCTCCGGCCGGACCGCTCAGCAAGATCGCCTCGGGCGGCGAGTTGGCGCGCTTCATGCTGGCCTTGAAAGTGGTGCTGGCCCGCACCGGCACCGTGCCGACCCTGGTGTTCGACGAGGTCGATGCCGGCATCGGCGGCGCGGTTGCCGCCGCCGTCGGGGAACGGTTGGAACGACTCGGGCGCGAAGTTCAGGTGCTGGTGGTGACCCACAGCCCGCAGGTGGCCGCGCGCGGCAACGGTCACTTTCAGGTCCAGAAAAGCGTGATCGGCGAACGCACCGTAACCGATGTCGTTGAATTAAAAGGCAAGCAACGTCAGGAAGAAATTGCGCGCATGCTGTCGGGCGCCCAAATCACGCCGCAAGCCCGCGCCGCCGCCGCCGCCTTGATCAAGGGAACTCCCGCGCTGCTATAAATTTAGTCCAACCGACCGCACGCAACCGGCAGGCGGGACAGGTGGCGCAACCATAGCCCCACTCGTGCAATACCGAGCGATCCCCGCGATAGCAAGTGTGGGTCTCGGTCCGGATCAGCTCGACCAGCGCCGCGCCGCCGAGCTGATCGGCCAAGCGCCACGTGTCGGCTTTATTCAGCCACATCAACGGCGTATCGATAATAAAGCGCCGCTCCATCCCCAGATTCAGCGCAACCTGCACCGCCTTGATCGTGTCGTCGCGACAATCGGGATAGCCGGAAAAGTCGGTTTCGCACATGCCGCCGACCAGATGGCGCAACCCGCGCTGATAGGCGACGATCGCGGCGAAATTGAGGAAGACCAGATTGCGCCCCGGCACGAAAGTGCTGGGAAGTCCATGTTCCGGGGCGGTAATTTCGGTATCGCGGGTCAGTGCCGAGTCGCTCAGACCATGGAGCACCCCGAGATCGATCACCCGGTCCGGCCCGAGCCGCGCGTGCCAATGCGGTTTCAGCGCCGCAACCAACGGTCGTACCCGGGCCCGGCATTCCATTTCGACCGCATGGCGTTGGCCATAGTCGAAGCCAACGGTTTCGACCCGCTCGAAGCGCTCCAGCGCCCCGGCCAGACACACCGCCGAGTCCTGCCCGCCGGAAAATAAAACCAGTGCCCCTTCGGATCTCATCGCCAAATCCGCCGCCCTTGTCCGACCGCAATGCCCTGATTTGCGCCTGTATATCGCCTTCGCCGGGTGTTGCCAAGCTGCCGCCGCAATGCACCGAATCCCCCCCGACCTCGCGCCGAGGCTTGACGGCGGCTTAGAGTGCGCCGCATTCTATTAAAATCATGACCACGATCCATGGAACCAGCGTCCTGATCTCGGGAACCGGCGTGCTCCTGCGCGGAGCGTCCGGAGCCGGCAAATCCGATCTGGCGTTGCGCCTGATCGACGACGGCGCCGTGCTGATCGCCGATGATCGGGTGGAACTCTATAGAGACCGGGACGCGGTGGCCGCGACCGCCCCCGTCACGCTCGCCGGCCTGCTCGAAGTGCGTGGAGTCGGGATCATGCGCGTGCCCCATAGCCCTGCGGCCCGGTTGCATCTGGTGGTCGATCTGGTCGCGCCCGAACGGGTTGAACGCCTGCCCGAGCCCACCCGAACCGAACTGCTTGACGTCAGCCTGCCGCGCATCGATATAGCTCCGTTCGAGTCCTCCGCCCCGGCCAAACTGCGCCTTGCCGCCGCCGCCGCACGCGAAGGCCGGCTCGGCACGATTTCCGAGCCGATCCCGACATGACCGCCCCGCCCTCCTCCTCACCCCCCCCCTCACCCCCCCCCTCACCCCCACCC
>JBAWVF010000025.1:0-32328 GCA_037147415.1 Rhodospirillaceae bacterium
TCGACCATTTTAGGCGACTCAACCTTCGGAGGCTCGGGGATAACCGGTGCCGGGGCCGTAACCGGTTCGGGGGCCGGTGGCGCGGCAACCGGAACAGTTGTCGGAGGAGCCGACTCGGCAGACCGGATCGATTCGGGAATCGGGGCAGCGGATACCGCTGCGGGAATCGGTGCCGGGGGTGTTTCGGCTGGGATCTGTGCAGTCGGGATTTGTACGGCCGGGGCCTGTGCTTCCGGGATTTGTGGAGCCGTTGGTGCCACTCCGACGATATCAGCCGGCGGTTGGGCATCGGGCACCGATTCGATCATCTTAACCGATTCGGGCGCGGCCGTTTTTACCGACTCCGGCACGGGTGTCGGAGTCGGCGCGGCTGCGGCTGCGGCTGCGGCCGGGATTGTGGTTGTCACTGTGGCTCGTGGCGCAACCGGTTCGGCGTCGGCAATCAATAAGCGTGTGTTGTCGAGTCCATCGGACCCGATCGTCAAAGACGCCGGGATGAACCGTGCGGCCGAAGACTCGGAGTCGGCAAAGGTCACCGGCAGTGGAGTCGCGGCCCGCATGGATGGTGCCCGGGTGAGCGACGCTGCATTCTTTTCCGTCTTCAGGTCAAACGCGACGGCTGGCGGGTTGCCGAGCGTGACCCTTACAGTGTGGTATCGAAAATTGTCGGGTGCCACTTCGCGAACCCGCATCGAGGCATCGAGCAGCGCGCCGACGATCACACGAGCGTCCTCGTCGACCAAGGCGTTGTCTGCGGCAATAACCTCGCGCAATTCGGCGGTGCGTTTGGCATCGATGGGGCGCTGCCACGCGAAACTCAGGCTTACGTCCGGAGTCGCGGTGCCGAGATGGATATTGATCGTATCCAGCCGATAGCCGGTCGAGCCGACCAGCAGCTCGAGATCGCGCAAGTCCTTGGTGGTGAAGCTGACAAGGTCGTCGGCGAGTCGGGATTGTCCGGTGCCATAGCCGGTCATCCAACTATAGAGCGACCATACCAAGCCACTGCCGCCGCTGACGGCTTGATAAGTTCCGGATTTGACCGTTTCCCAAAGCGTCGGGGCGTCGCTTGAAGCCGCCTGTGCCGCGGGGGCTCCCGCGAGAAAAGTCGAGAGTACCAGAATGCCCGCGCTGCGGGCCGGACTGTGAAAGTTCATAATATTTGCGGCTCCGGCCGAATCGTTACTGCAAAAGCATAACACAAGTTATAGAGAGAAAGAATCGCCAAGGCGATGCCTTTCACGGACGCGGTTTCAATGCCCGGCCGGGGCTCTGAATCTCGCGGCGACGAAATTAGATGAAGAAGATGCTTGACGCGGGCGGCGCCGGACCATAAAGTCCGCCCACCTTCGATCAGGGGGCTGGTGGTAGGCGTGTTTCAGCCTAGACGCGGTCCCGGAGAGTAGTCGCGCAAAAGCTCTCACGGCATGTCCGGTTTGACCGGCTCAGGCATTGAGATAACAGCCCGCACGAGGCGGCAGGATCGCTTCGGTGGCGGGTTTTTGCATCTGGCGGCACTTACCGGTGACAGCGCAGAGACGCGCACATCACGTGGCACCTGCAACGGTAGTCATGAGGGCGAAGTAAATTCGATGCCGACGATCAATCAATTGATCCGTAAGCCGCGTGAGCCATTGGCCGCGCGCAACAAGGTTCCCGCACTGGAGGCGTGCCCCCAGAAGCGTGGAGTCTGCACCCGCGTCTATACCACGACGCCGAAGAAGCCGAACTCAGCGCTGCGTAAAGTCGCGCGTGTCAGGCTGACCAACGGCTTTGAGGTGACCAGCTATATTCCGGGTGAAGGCCATAACCTTCAGGAACACTCGGTGGTAATGATTCGCGGCGGTCGTGTTAAGGATTTGCCCGGCGTACGTTACCACATCATCCGCGGCTCTCTCGATACGCAGGGGGTCAAGGACCGTCGTCAACGCCGGTCCAAGTATGGCGCCAAGCGGCCGAAGTAAGGAGAGTTTGAGATGTCTCGTCGTCGTCGCGCCGACAAACGTGAGGTACTTCCCGACGCCAAATATGGCGACAAAGTACTCACCAAGTTTATGAACTGCCTGATGCTGGATGGCAAAAAGTCGGTTGCCGAGCAAATCGTCTATGGTGCTTTGGAGCGTATCGAAGGGCGGATCAAGGCTGATCCGGTCAAGATATTCCATGATGCTCTTGGAAATGTGAAGCCGCATCTGGAAGTCCGCTCACGCCGGGTCGGTGGTGCCACCTATCAGGTTCCGGTTGAAGTTCGCAGCGAGCGTGCTCAAGCCTTGGCGATCCGTTGGTTGATCAATAGCGCGCGTTCCCGCAGCGAAAATACCATGACAGAGCGTTTGTCGGGCGAGTTGCTCGATGCCGCTAACCAGCGGGGAACGGCGGTGAAGAAGCGTGAAGACACGCATCGCATGGCCGAGGCAAACAAGGCCTTCTCGCACTATCGCTGGTAACACCCCGGGCGACCCCTGCACACTCTGCTCTGAGAATTGATCATGCCGCGTACGACGCCCCTCGAACGGTACCGCAATATCGGCATCATGGCTCACATTGATGCCGGTAAAACGACGACTACCGAACGTATCCTCTATTATACCGGGAAGTCCTATAAGATCGGTGAGGTGCATGAAGGCACCGCGGTCATGGACTGGATGGAGCAGGAGCAAGAGCGCGGCATCACCATCACGTCGGCGGCAACGACCTGCTTCTGGCAGGGGCATCGTATCAACATTATCGATACACCGGGTCACGTTGACTTTACGATTGAAGTTGAGCGCTCCTTGCGCGTGCTCGATGGTGCCGTTACCGTATTCGACTCGGTGGCCGGTGTTGAACCGCAGTCGGAGACCGTATGGCGTCAGGCCGACAAGTATCGTGTGCCGCGGATGTGTTTCGTCAATAAGATGGACCGGACCGGCGCAAACTTTTACCGTTGCGTCGATATGATGGTCGATCGACTCGGTACGGTTCCGTTGGTGCTTCAGTTGCCGATCGGCGCCGAGTCGGAGTTCGTCGGTCTTATCGATCTGGTGAAAAATAAGGCGCTGATCTGGAAGGATGAGTCGCTCGGAGCCGAGTTTTACGAGACGGACATCCCGGCTGACATGGCTGAGATGGCGGCTGAATATCGCCATAAGATGATCGAGTTGGCGGTCGAGCAGGACGATGTTGCCCTGGAGGCTTATCTCGGTGGTGAGGAGCCGTCGATAGAGACTCTGAAGGCCTGCATTCGGAAGGGTACGATTGTCTTCGCGTTTGTTCCGGTCTTGTGCGGCTCGGCCTTTAAGAACAAGGGCGTTCAGCCGATGCTGGACGCGGTTGTTGATTTTTTGCCGGCGCCGACCGACATTCCGAACGTAATCGGCATTAAACCGGACAGTGATAAGCAGGAAGAACGTCATACGGACGATGCTGCGCCGTTTGCCGGTCTGGCTTTTAAGATCATGACCGACCCCTTTGTCGGTTCCTTGACCTTCGTGCGCGTCTATTCCGGGTCGATTTCTTCCGGCTCGTATATCCTAAACTCGGTTAAGGGTGAGCGGGAACGGGTCGGGCGCATGCTGCTGATGCATGCAAACTCTCGTGAAGAGATCAAAGAATGCAATGCCGGTGATATTGTCGCGTTCACGGCCCTGAAGGGTACAACGACGGGCGATACTCTCTGTGACATATCAAAGCCGATTATTCTGGAACGTATGGAGTTTCCGGAGCCGGTTATTGAAGTTGCGGTTGAGCCTAAGTCGAAGGCCGACCAGGAAAAAATGTCAACCGCGTTGCAGCGTTTGGCGCAGGAAGATCCGTCGTTCCGTGTTACGGTCGATCACGAAAGCGGTCAGACCGTGATCAAGGGCATGGGCGAGTTGCATCTCGAAATTCTCGTTGATCGAATGAAGCGGGAGTTCAAAGTCGAGGCCAACGTCGGTGCGCCGCAGGTTGCGTATCGCGAAACGATTACTCGTAAGGCCGAGATCGATTACACTCACAAAAAGCAGACAGGCGGATCGGGACAGTTCGCGCGCATTAAGCTGGTGTTCGAGCCGCAGAAGCCCGGTGAGGGCTTTACCTTTGAAAATAAGGTTGTGGGCGGGTCGGTTCCGAAGGAATATGTACCGGGTGTCGAAAAGGGCTTAAAGGTTTCGAAAGAAACTGGTGTTATAGCTGGCTTCCCGGTGATTGACTTTAAGGTTCAGCTCATTGATGGTGCCTACCATGACGTTGACTCTTCGGTTCTGGCATTCGAAATTGCAGCCCGCGCTGCATTCAAGGAAGGTATTGCCAAGGCCGGTCCCGCGCTGCTGGAGCCGATAATGTCGGTAGAGGTGGTGACGCCGGAAGATTATATGGGCGATGTCATCGGCGATCTGAACAGCCGCCGCGGGCAGATTACCGGTATGGATCAGCGCGGTAATGCTCGCGTACTTGCTGCGATGGTTCCTTTGGCCAATATGTTCGGGTATGTAAATACCTTGCGCTCCATGAGTCAGGGGCGTGCACAGTATACCATGCAGTTCCATCATTACGAACCGGTGCCACAGGCGATTGCCGACGAAGTCCGCGCCAAGTTGGCTTGATGAAATCACCTCGGTAAGCGAGACATACGGAGACTTGGGATCATGGCGAAAGCTAAATTTGAGCGGAACAAGCCGCACTGCAACGTCGGCACAATCGGTCACGTTGACCATGGTAAGACATCGCTGACCGCGGCGATTACCAAGGTGCTGGCGGAGACCGGCGGCGCGACTTTTACAGCGTACGACCAAATTGATAAGGCGCCGGAAGAAAAGGCGCGCGGGATTACGATTTCGACGGCGCATGTCGAATATCAGACGGCCAATCGCCACTACGCACACGTCGATTGCCCTGGGCATGCCGACTATGTCAAAAACATGATCACCGGCGCGGCGCAAATGGATGGCGCCATTCTGGTCGTCTCCGCGGCCGATGGGCCGATGCCTCAGACCCGTGAGCACATCCTTCTGGCGCGCCAGGTTGGCGTTCCGGCAATGGTGGTTTTCTTGAACAAGGTCGACATGGTCGACGATCCCGAGCTTTTGGAGCTTGTTGAACTGGAAGTGCGCGAGCTTTTGACGTCGTACCAGTTTCCCGGTGATGACATTCCGATCATTAAGGGGTCTGCGCTGTGCGCTCTTGAAGACAAAGACCCTAAGCTTGGTCGCGAAGCGATTCTGGAGTTGATGAAGGCGGTCGATGCGTACATCCCGCAGCCGGAGCGCCCGAAGGATCGTCCTTTCTTGATGCCGATTGAAGACGTGTTCTCCATCTCGGGTCGCGGCACTGTCGTGACCGGGCGTGTTGAGCGCGGCATCGTCAAAGTCGGCGAGGAAGTTGAGATTGTCGGCCTGCGCAAGACGGTCAAGACGACTGTTACCGGCGTTGAAATGTTCCGTAAACTTCTCGACCAGGGCGAGGCCGGCGATAACATCGGTGCGCTGTTGCGTGGTACAAAGCGCGAAGACGTCGAGCGTGGTCAGGTTCTTTCGAAGCCGGGTTCCATTACGCCGCATACGAAGTTTGAGGCTGAAGCCTACATCTTAACAAAAGAAGAAGGCGGTCGGCACACACCCTTCTTCTCAAATTACCGGCCGCAATTCTATTTCCGCACAACGGACGTTACCGGTCAGGTAATATTGCCGGAAGGCACGGAGATGGTGATGCCCGGTGATAAAATTTCGATGGTTATTGAGTTGATTGCGCCGATCGCGATGGATGAAGGCCTTCGTTTTGCTATCCGGGAAGGTGGTCGCACCGTCGGTGCAGGGGTTGTTGCGAAGATCGTACTGTAATTTTCCCATCGTATGAATGCCGGCACCAACAGGGTGCCGGCTTCTAATGGGTCTGATACCGGGTTTAGGACACATGGAAAGCCAGAATATCCGCATCCGCCTTAAGGCGTTCGATCATCGCGTGCTTGATCAATCAACGAGCGAGATCGTAAATACGGCCAAGCGGACGGGGGCGCGGGTTCGGGGGCCGATCCCGTTGCCGACTCTGTTCGAAAAGTTCACAGTTAACCGCAGTCCGCACATCGATAAGAAGTCGCGCGAGCAATTCGAGATCCGCACCCACAAACGGTTGCTTGATATTGTTGACCCGACCCCACAAACTGTCGATGCTCTAATGAAGCTTGATTTGGCAGCTGGTGTTGATGTTGAGATTAAACTCTGACACTGGCTTTGATTAAAAGATTAAAGGCCTGTTAAGTCTTGAGGGGTAAGAAACATGCGATCCGGTTTGATCGCGCAGAAAATCGGTATGACTCGAGTCTTTACTGACGAAGGCGAGCATGTTCCGGTTACTGTGCTTAAAGTCGATAACTGCCAGGTCGTGGCTGTACGTACCGAGGGAACCGTAGGTTATAATGCGGTTCAGCTGGGTATGGGTGCGGCTAAGGTCAAGAACGTTACTAAGCCAATGCGTGGGCATTTTGCTAAGGCGAAGGTTGAGCCTAAGCGGAAGCTTGTTGAGTTCCGTGTTGACAGTAACGCACTACTTGATGTCGGGGCTGAGTTATTAGCTGCGCACTTTGTTGCGGGCCAATTTGTTGATGTGACGGGTACCAGTCTTGGTAAGGGCTTTGCCGGTGCTATGAAGCGCTGGAACTTTGGTGGTCTGCGGGCTACACATGGTGTCTCAGTTTCGCACCGCTCTCATGGCTCGACCGGCAATCGTCAAGATCCGGGAAAGACTTTTAAGAACAAGAAAATGGCCGGGCATCTCGGAGATGAGCGCGTAACAACTCTCAATCTTAAAGTTGTTCAGATTGATGCCGATCAAGGTTTGATTCTGCTTAAGGGAGCTGTTCCCGGTGGCGGGGGGGGGTATGTACTCGTCCGTGATGCCATTAAGCGTAAGACTCCCGATGGTGTTCCTTATCCTGCAGGTCTGCGCGATGTTGTTGCCAACTCGGCGGAGGGTGCGAGATGAGAGTTACTATTCGTAACCTTGAGAACCAGGAAGTTGGCCAAATCGAGCTTTCTGATGAGCTATTCGCCCAACCTTTGCGTGCGGACTTACTGTCCCGTACGGTTAACTGGCAACTTGCTAAGCGTCGGTCCGGTAACCATAAAGCTAAAATAATTAGTGAAATAAGTGGAACGACAAAGAAGCCATATCGTCAAAAGGGTACCGGGCGCGCACGTCAGGGTTCTTTGCGCTCGCCCCAGTTTCGGGGCGGTGCTGTGATTTTTGGCCCTGTTGTCCGTTCTCACGAGCATGATTTGCCGAAGAAGGTGCGTAAGCTCGCACTCAAAGTTGCTCTTGCTGCGAAGGTTGTGAGTGGTAAGCTTGTTGTTCTCGATAGCTTGGCTCTTGATAGTCATAAAACAAAAGAGTTGGCGGTTCGTCTTGGGGGGTTTGGTTTCTCATCTGCTCTGTTTATAGATGGTGCAAACATCAACGAGAATTTCGTAAAGGCGTCTCGGAATATTCCGCGCGTCGATGTGTTGCCGGAGCATGGGGCAAACGTTTACGATATTCTTCGTCGCGATACGCTTTTCCTGACACGTAATGCTGTTGAGCAGTTGGAGGCTCGACTGAAATGAGTAAAGCAATCAAACGTCGAGCTGCCAGTACTTTGCCTAGAGAGCGGATGTATGATGTTATCCTTGCGCCTGTTATAACAGAAAAGGCCACCAACATCACGGGCAACCGTCAATACACCTTTAAGGTGCCGCTTGTCGCAACTAAGCCGGAAATTCGGGCAGCTATCGAAGGGTTGTTTGGAGTGAATGTTACGGCGGTTAACACCATTGTGCATAAGGGTAAAACAAAGCGATTTCGTGGCATTATAGGGCGACGTTCGGATACTAAAAAAGCGATGGTGACTCTCATTGAGGGTCAGCGTATCGATGTGACAACCGGCGTCTGACGGGGAGGGCTGAAACATGGCACTTAAGCAGTTCAACCCGGTAACTCCGTCGTTGCGCCAGTTGGTCCAGATTGACCGCTCGGAGCTTTGGCGCGGTGGACCGGAGAAGAGACTAACTGAGGGGCTTACCGGTTCGGGTGGTCGCAATAATACCGGCCGGGTTACAGCCAGGCGCATGGGTGGCGGTCATAAAAGAGCCTACCGAATTGTAGATTTTAAGCGCAGCAAGTTTGATATGGCTGCGGTGGTTGAGCGTTTGGAGTATGATCCAAACCGTACCGCATTTATCGCTCTTATTAAGTACCAAGATGGCACGCTGAGCTATATTCTTGCTCCTCAGCGCCTCAAGGCAGGTGACAGTGTTGTCGCTGGCTCTAAGGTTGATATTAAACCCGGCAATGCGATGCCGCTTAAAAACATCCCGGTTGGAACCATCGTTCATAATGTAGAGCTGAAGGCGGGTCGTGGTGGGCAATTGGCTCGCTCAGCTGGTACATATGTGCAGCTTGTTGGCCGTGATAGTGGTTATGCGCAGCTTAAGCTAAGTTCAGGTGAATTGCGTATGGTTCGTGGCGAGTGCATGGCAACTGTTGGTGCCGTGTCAAATCCGGACCAAGCTAACGTTGTTCTTGGTAAAGCAGGGCGGAATCGTTGGTTGGGCGTTCGGCCGTCGGTCCGGGGTGTGGCTATGAACCCGATCGACCACCCCCACGGCGGTGGTGAAGGTCGTACTTCGGGCGGTCGTCATCCGGTCACGCCATGGGGTAAGCCTACTAAGGGCAAGAAGACGCGCAATAACAAGAAAACCGACCGGCTGATTATTCGCCGTCGTCAGAAGTAAGGAGTATGTACCTTGGCGCGCTCAGTCTGGAAGGGACCCTTTGTTGACGGCTATCTGTTAAAGAAGGCTGATAAGACTCGGGGAAGCGGTCGCAATGAGATCATTAAGATTTGGTCTCGTCGCTCGACAATCTTGCCTCAGTTTGTTGGTCTAACTTTCGGAGTCTATAACGGTCATAAGTATTTGCCAGTCCTGGTTACTGAAAATATGATTGGCCATAAGTTCGGCGAGTTTTCGCCAACTCGTACTTATTACGGTCATGCTGCAGACAAAAAGGCCAAGAGGAAATAATCATGGGCCAGTCGGCTAATTCTTCGCGCATCGCTGATAACGAGGCTATAGCGCGCGCGTCAATGATTAAGGTTAGTGCACGCAAACTAAATCTTGTCGCTCAGTTGATTCGCGGTAAGGATGCTAGCAGTGCGCTTGCAGATTTGGCTTTTTCAAACAGACGCATCGCGGCAGATGTTAGAAAGGTTCTCCAAGCTGCGATTGCAAACGCTGAGAACAATCATCAGCTTGATGTCGATCGACTATATGTTGCGGAGGCAACTGTCGGCCGGGCTTTGGTAATGAAGCGCTTCCATGCTAGAGCACGGGGCCGCGGGGCTCGAGTTGAGAAGCTTTTCAGCAACTTGATGGTTATTGTGCGCGAGCGCGAGGAACTGGTATCCAGGTCCGTCGATAAGGTCGAGGAATAGATAATGGGCCAGAAAATTAATCCGATCGGGCTGCGAGTTGGTATCAATCGTACCTGGGACAGCCGTTGGTTTGCGTCTCGCGACTATGCTGTATTGTTACACCAGGACCTAAAGCTGCGTAATCATTTGCTGAGTTCACTTCAACAGGCGGGGTGCTCAAAGGTTATCATCGAGCGCCCGGCAAAGCGAGCGCGTATAACAATTCATGCTGCTCGCCCTGGTGTTGTTATTGGCAAAAAAGGCGCGGACATAGAAAAATTACGCACTGAACTTGGTAAGATGACCGGAAGTGAGGTCAGTCTTAACATTGTTGAGATACGTAAGCCCGAGATTGATGCGCGTCTAATTGCTGAAAATATATCGAGTCAATTGGAACGACGTGTTGCCTTTCGCCGGGCAATGAAGCGGGCTGTTCAGTCAGCGATGCGTCTAGGGGCGCATGGTATCCGGATTAATTGTTCCGGTCGTCTTGGTGGGGCCGAAATCGCGCGAATGGAATGGTATCGAGAAGGACGGGTGCCATTGCATACCCTACGTGCCGATATAGACTATGGTGTTGCAACAGCTAAGACAACCTACGGAACCTGTGGTGTAAAAGTTTGGGTATTTAAAGGCGAGATATTGCAGCACGACCCGATGGCACAGGACAAGAGGGCTGGTGAGGCACAGAGCGGTTCGCCACGTCCTGAAGGACGTGAGCGTGATCACGACCGCCGCGATCGTGACCGCGGTCAGGACCGCGGCCACGATCGTGATCGCTAAAAGGAGCCGGGGTTATGCTGAGTCCAAAGCGTACAAAGTATCGTAAGGCGCATAAGGGACGTATATCCGGAGCGGCAAAGGGTGGATTTTCGTTGAGCTTTGGCTCAATGGGTTTGAAAGCTCTTGAGCCGGCAAGGATCACGTCGCGGCAGATTGAGGCTGCGCGGCGGGCGCTTACACGTCATATCAAGCGGCAAGGCCGCGTGTGGATTCGGATATTCCCAGACGTGCCGATTTCATCTAAGCCGGCCGAAGTGCGTATGGGCTCCGGTAAAGGTGCTCCCGAGTTTTGGGCGGCCCGTGTTAATCCGGGGCGGATTATGTTCGAGCTTGATGGCGTTCCCGGTGATATAGCGGCCAGGGCTTTTGAGTTAGCGGCTGCTAAGCTGCCAATCAAGACCCGTATTGTAACACGACTGGGCGAGGAGGCCGCAGTATGAAGGCGGAAGACTTGCGAGGCCATACGGCGGATGAGCTGAACAGCCAGCTGCTTACCCTAAAGCGGGAGCAGTTCAATTTGCGCTTTCAGAAGGCCTCCGGACAGCTGGAGAACACAGCGCGGGTTGGAGCAGTTCGGCGTGATATCGCGCGTATTAAGACAATCCTGGGCCAGCGGTTGGTCGCTGTCTCAGGAACCAAGTAACGCAGGAGACAGGCATGCCCCGGCGCGTATTGCAGGGCACGGTGGTCAGTGACAAAGGTGACAAGACTATTATTGTTTTGGTCGAGCGCCGTGTCATGCACCCCGTCTATAAGAAGTTTATTCGGCAATCCAAACGTTATGCAGCTCATGATGAGGCTAACCGGTTTAAGCCCGGTGATGTTGTCTCAATTGAGGAGAGTCGCCCGATTTCTAAGCGTAAGCGTTGGGTGGTCGTCGTCGAAGGGGCTAATGGCCCGTTAGTGGCGTGAAGGGGTAATACACATGATCCAGATGCAAACCAACCTGGAGGTTGCCGATAACAGCGGCGCGCGCCGGGTGCAGTGCATCAAGGTCATCGGCGGCTCTAAGCGAAAAGTTGCTTCGGTCGGCGATGTCATAGTGGTGTCAGTTAAGGAAGCTATTCCTCGTGGGCGCGTTAAAAAGGGTGACGTCCATCGTGCGGTCATTGTTCGTACGGCAAAGGAGATCAGGCGGCCAGATGGCAGCTCCATCAGATTTGACAGGAATGCTGCCGTCCTGATTAATAAACAGTGTGAGCCGATTGGGACTCGAATCTTCGGGCCGGTTACCCGTGAACTACGTGGTAAGAAGTTTATGAAGATTATCTCTTTGGCGCCGGAGGTGCTGTGATGTCGGGACTTAAGGTCAAGACCAAAGATAAGGTCGTGGTTATCACGGGTCGCGATAAGGGTAAAGCAGGCGAAGTGCTTAAGGTTATGGTTAAGCAAAACCGTGTTGTCGTACGCGGAGTTAACTTAGTCACTAAGCACGAGCGGCCCAGCGCTAATGCCCAGGGCGGAATTAAAGAGATTGAGGCCCCGATACACGTCTCAAATATTTCCCACATTGATCCAAAGTCTGGTCAGCCGACCCGGGTCGGTTACAAGTTTTTGGAGGATGGACGCAAGGTCCGTGTCGCCCGTCGGTCGGGTGAAGTGATTGATCTCTGAGGAAGGGCCGAGCAATATGACCAGATTTATGCAACGCTATGAAAGCGTGATCCGGCCGGCCCTTAAGTCGGAGTTTAAGTACGGAAACGATATGGAAGTGCCGCGTCTTGAAAAGATTGTTATCAATATGGGGGTTGGCGAAGCGACTGCGGATAGCAAGCGCATTACCCAGGCGGTAAATGAATTGACAGCGATTTCCGGTCAAAGGCCGGTTGTGACTAAGTCACGCAAGTCGATTGCTCAGTTTAAGCTTCGCGAGGGCATGGCAATTGGCTGCAAAGTCACGTTGCGTCGTGACCGCATGTATGAGTTTCTGGACCGCCTTGTTACGATTGCGCTGCCGCGCGTTCGTGATTTTCGCGGTGTGTCTGGTTCCAGTTTTGACGGTCGTGGCAACTACGCGATGGGCGTCAAGGAGCAGATCATCTTTCCAGAAATTGACTATGATAAGATTGATCAGGTTCGTGGCATGGACATTATAATTGTTACGACGGCAAAGACCGACAAAGAAGCGAAGGCTCTTCTGCGCGGTTTCGATATGCCGTTCATCAACTGAAGCGGCGGAGATCGGAATTATGGCAAAGACCAGTGCCGTCCAGAAGAATAAGCGTCGCGAAAAGCTGGTGAAACAGTATGCCGAAAAGCGTTCTCGTTTGAAGGCCATGGCTAAGGACTCGTCGGTAGCACCAGAAGATCAGTTTGCGGCTCGACTGAAGTTGGCTGAAATGCCTCGCAATTCAAGCAGAACGCGCGTTCGAAATCGGTGTGAGTTGACCGGTCGGCCTCGTGCGTTTTATCGTAAATTTAAGTTGTCTCGCATCGCGCTGCGGGAGTTGGCCTCAACAGGCCATATCCCCGGTATGGTGAAGTCGAGCTGGTAAGAGGGATCAGAGAAGATGGCGTTGAGCGATCCCCTTGGCGATATGCTGACTCGGATTCGTAATGGTCAGCGTGCGCGTATGGCTGCGGTTGATAGCCCGGCTTCGAATTTGCGCATGAACGTGCTTGAGGTTTTAAAGCGCGAGGGCTATATCCGTGGATATTCGCGTCGCGAGGTTAGGCTTGGTGTAGTGTCTTTACGCATTGAGCTGAAGTACCATGAAGGCGAACCGGTGATTAAGCATATTTCCCGGATTTCAAAGCCTGGACGGCGTGTCTATTCTAAAATCGCAGATCTGCAGCGGGTTTTTAACGGTTTGGGCATATCCATTCTGTCAACCCCTCGCGGTGTCATGTCGGACAACGAAGCCCGCGCTGCCAATGTTGGTGGCGAGGTGCTGTGCCGCCTGTTCTAAGGAGCCGGACTAATGTCGCGCATTGGTAAACACCCCGTGCCGGTACCTGCGGGCGTCGACGTTGTCGTCGATGGTCAGAAGGTTTTGGCGAAGGGCAAGCTTGGTGAACTGTCCATTGTTCTGATTGATGATATCGTGGCTAAGCTGGAAGACAGCAAAGTCGTGGTTCTACCTCGGACTGATTCTCGGCGAGCCCGAGTTAATTGGGGAACGGCAAGAACCAGGGTTAGCAATTTGGTTAAGGGTGTTAGCGTCGGGTTTACAGTTAACCTTGAGATCAATGGAGTGGGCTATCGTGCCGCTGTGCAAGGAAAAGACCTTGTGCTCCAACTTGGCTACAGCCACGATATAAAGTACGCAATCCCTGACGGGATTACGATTAAGGCCGAAAAGCCAACCGCCATTTCGATTTTCGGCAGTGACCGCCAGAAGGTTGGGCAGGTTGCGGCTGAAATACGCAGCTATCGCAAACCGGAACCGTACAAAGGTAAAGGCATTAAGTACGATACCGAGGTTTTGCTGCGTAAGGAAGGTAAGAAAAAGTAAGCGGGGCGAGAGTCATGGATAAAGCCAAGAAATTGAACTTGCGCCGTAAGCTCCGGGTTCGTACCCGGATCGCACTTGTCTCTGGAGGTCGCTTACGGCTTTCAGTGCATCGTTCGAGCAAGCATATTTATGCGCAGGTTATAGACGATTCTGTAGGCAGGACACTTGTAGCGGCGTCGTCACTTGACAAGGGCTTGCGTGGACAGTTTAAGACAGGCGCCGATGTTGAGGCGGCCAAGCTTGTTGGCAAGTTAGTTGCTGAGCGTGCTGCTGCTGCTGGGGTGTCTGCCGTGGTTTTTGACCGGGGCGGGTACCTGTTTCATGGCCGGGTGAAGGCGTTGGCCGAGGCCGCGCGTGAAGCTGGATTGTTGTTTTAGTCGGCGTCGCAAAGGGAGCCTGAAGATGGCACGAGAGAAAGGCGAACGGGGCGACCGCGAACGGCAGCCACGGGACCGCGAGGAGAGCGAATTAATCGAAAAGTTGGTCAGCATCAACCGTGTGGCCAAGGTGGTCAAAGGTGGTCGCCGGTTCGGCTTTGCGGCCTTGGTTGTCGTCGGTGACGGTAAGGGGCGCGTCGGTGTCGGTTCTGGAAAGGCGCGTGAAGTTCCGGAGGCGATTCGAAAGGCGACTGATCAAGCTAAGCGAACTATGATTCGGGTACCGCTTCGTGAGGCCCGTACCTTGCACCATGATGTCCAAGGCCATTTTGGGGCGGGACGGGTTGTTTTGCGTGCTGCACCGGGTGGTACCGGTATCATTGCCGGTGGCCCGATGCGTGCTATTTTTGAGGCGCTTGGTGTTCAAGATGTGGTTACTAAGTCGATAGGGACATCCAACCCGCACAACATGATTAAAGCGACCTTTGATGCGCTCGGGCAAGTGGTTAGCCCGCGTGTGGTAGCGGCGCGTCGTGGCCGCCGGGTGTCGGATATTTTGGGTCGTCGTGACACTCCTGAGGCCAAGGAGGCCGCGGTAAATGCCTGAAGCTAATTTAAAACAAGCTCAGACCCTAATCGTAACCCAGATTGGCAGTCCGATTGGGCGACGGTTTGACCAGAGAGCTACCCTTATAGGGCTTGGCTTGAATAAATTACATCGGACTCGCGAGTTGCCAGACACTGCAGCAGTACGCGGTATGGTGGCTAAAGTCTTGCACCTTGTCCGGGTTGAGCAGGGCGACTGACAGTATCCTGAGGGCTCTGAGTATGAAACTTAATCAAATTTGTGATAATGATGGCGCAACCAAAGCGCGTATGCGTGTTGGTCGCGGCATTGGCTCTGGCAAGGGCAAGACCTGTGGTCGTGGTGTTAAGGGCCAGAAGGCGCGAACCGGTGTAGCAATTAAGGGCTTTGAGGGCGGTCAGATGCCGCTTTCTCGGCGACTCCCGAAGCGCGGCTTTAATCCTTTGGTTGTGGCTGACTATGCCGAGGTAAATGTCGGGCGCATTCAGCAGGCAATCGAGGCTGGACGACTTAATGGCAGCGAACCTGTTACTGCTCTTACGTTGCAGGGTGCCGGTTTGGTTCGTGATGGACAGTCTCGTGTTCGACTTCTTGGTAAAGGGACAATTTCGGCCAAACTCACGATATGCGTTACCAGTGCAAGCAAGGGCGCGATTGCTTTGGTCGAGTCGGCTGGTGGTAACGTTTCCGTTAAGTGACTTCAGATTGAGGGGCTCGGCCCCTCGATTTTTTTGAATGTGTATCACCCCGGCACTTGGGAATAGAGGACTAAAGCAATGGCATCAGCCGCAGAACAGCTGGCCGCCAATATTAATTTTGGAGCCTTTTCAAAGGCGACAGAACTCAAGAATCGATTGTGGTTTACGCTGTGCGCACTTGTTGTGTACCGCTTAGGGACGTATGTCCCACTGCCTGGAATAGATCCACAAATATTCCACGATGTCTTTAGTAAGCAGGGTGGGGGCATCCTTGGAATGTTCGATATGTTTTCGGGTGGCGCGCTTGGCCGGATGACTATTTTCGCTTTAAATATTATGCCTTACATTTCAGCTTCCATCATCATTCAGCTCTTGACTGCAACATCCCCCGCTTTGGAGGGGTTAAAGAAGGAAGGAGAGAGTGGTCGAAAAAAGCTAAATCAGTACACGCGTTTTTTGACTGTGTTTTTGGCTGCGGTTCAGGCATATGGCTTGTCGGTTGGTCTGGAAGGTATGCAATCTGGAAGTGCTGTTGCTGTAGTTGATCCGGGATTCTTTTTTCGAGTAAGTACAGTTATTTCGCTTGTTGGCGGAACGATGTTTTTAATGTGGCTTGGCGAGCAAATTACGGCCCGTGGTGTCGGTAACGGTATTTCGCTTGTGATATTTGCTGGTATTGTTGCCAATCTTCCGAAAGCATTAGCCAGCACGTTGGAGATGGGGCGCACCGGAGCTATCTCGACGTTGTTTATAATAGTTATGTTATTCATGTCTGTTGCTGTTGTAGCGTTTATCGTATTTATGGAGCGCGCTCAACGTCGAGTCATTGTGCAGTACCCAAAGCGACAGCAAGGAAATCGTATGTCCGGCGGTGAAGCATCTCATTTACCGCTTAAGCTTAATACTTCGGGTGTGATCCCGCCGATTTTTGCTAGCTCCCTTTTGTTGTTGCCTTTGACAATTGTCGGGTTTGCGGGTGGAAAGGGGCCGGATTGGCTTCAGGCTCTCTCGGGCTTTGTAACTCACGGCTCATGGCTTTATATGGTACTCTATTCTGCCTTAATTGTGTTCTTTGCCTTTTTCTACACGGCGATTGTGTTTAACCCGGTCGAGACGGCCGATAATCTGAAAAAGTATGGTGGTTTTATTCCCGGAATTCGACCAGGTAAAAATACTGCTGATTATCTTGACTTTGTTTTATCTCGGCTGACGGTAATCGGTTCGGCTTATTTGGCCCTAGTTTGTCTTTTGCCTGAATTCTTGATTTCTTCTCAGTCTTTGCCCTTTTACTTTGGTGGCACTAGTTTGCTGATTGTCGTCAGTGTGACCATGGATACGGTTGCACAAATTCATTCGCATCTGCTTGCTCATCAATATGAAGGCCTGATTAAAAAGGCTAAGCTAAGGGGGAGGAGAGTTTAAATGAATATTATTCTACTGGGCCCGCCTGGTGCAGGGAAGGGTACGCAAGCAAAGTTTCTTGAAGAGACCTTTCAGATCGTTCAGTTGTCGACTGGCGATATGCTTCGATCTGCCGTGAAGTCTGGTTCAGATATTGGAATGCAAGCTGATTCCATTATGAAGGCCGGAAAGCTTGTTCCGGATGAGTTGGTCATTAACCTGATTTCAGCGCGCATTGATCAACCTGATTGTAAGAATGGTTTCATTCTTGATGGCTTCCCTCGAACTGTTCCGCAAGCTGAGGCGCTCGACTCGATGCTGAGCACTAAGGGATTGAAGCTTGATCATGTGATTGAGATGAAGGTCGTTGACGATGTTTTGGTGGAGCGGATTACGGGTCGCTACTCCTGCGCTAAGTGTGGGGCGGGCTACCATGATCTGTTCCAGAAGCCGAAACGTGAAGGCGTGTGTGATGGCTGCGGCGCAACGGAGTTTAAGCGTCGAGCCGATGATAACGCGGAAACCGTGAAGACACGGCTCGCTCAATATCATGAGCAAACGGCTCCGATTCTCCCATACTACCAGGGTAAGGGCATTCTTAAATGTGTTGATGGAATGGCTGACATCGGTGTTGTGACGCGCCAGCTTGAGGCGGTGTTGCGGAGTTGATATTAGGCTGGGTTAAAATAGTTGTTGACAAGCGTTCAGTTCTGACTAGGATTGCGTTTCCTCGGCTTATTCGGAGCCGAGGACTTTTTAGTGACTTGTTAAACCCAGACATCGCGGCTAAAGTGCGGTGGTTGCCTATGCATCTAGCTGTCGTCGGCTAAGTTGAATGTCTGCTTAGTTCGTTGGGCTGGTGTGTGGAGCGGTTAGCTTAGGCGTGTAGCCTAATCGGTCGCAATTAGTTAAACAGACATGCCGCACCTGTTCGGGGCGGAGCCAGGAAGCAAGGAGGCTAGGCGTGGCGCGTATTGCTGGCGTCAATATTCCCGCGCAAAAGCGTGTGGAGATTGGATTGACCTATATTCACGGCATCGGTCCTGCAAAGGCGAAGCAGATTTGCGCCAAAGTAGGAGTCGTGTCGGAGCGGCGGGTTAATCAATTGACTGACGACGAGATACTTCGAATCCGTGAGGTAATCGACAGTGATTATCGAGTCGAGGGTGATCTGCGTCGTGAAGTAGCGATGAACATCAAGCGTTTGATGGATTTGGGCTGTTACCGTGGTCTGCGGCACCGTAAGGGATTGCCTGTCCGTGGTCAGCGCACCCATACTAATGCTCGTACCCGCAAGGGCCCGTCTAAGCCGATTGCCGGCAAGAAGAAATAACGATAAGAGTTTCAGCCCATGGCCAAACCGTCAGCAGCTGCCCAGCGGCTACGTCGTCGCGAGCGTAAGAACATTTCGGCGGGCGTTGCGCATGTCAATGCCTCGTTCAATAATACCATGATTACAATTACCGACGCTCAAGGCAATACTATCGCATGGTCTTCGTCGGGAAGTCAGGGTTTTAAGGGGTCGCGTAAGTCTACCCCGTATGCGGCTCAGATAGCAGCTGAGGATGCGGGTCGTAAGGCCATGGAACACGGGATGAAGACCCTTGAAGTCGAGGTCAAGGGGCCGGGTTCGGGGCGCGAGTCTGCACTGCGGGCGCTCCAGGCAGTTGGTTTCTCTATTTCATCCATTCGTGATGTTACGCCGATCCCGCATAATGGTGTGCGACCGCCAAAGAAGCGTCGGGTCTGATTATTTCCGGAACTGCCCGGACATGTTCGGGGGCAGCTGCGTTTTTGCGCAGTTGGCTTCGACACCTAAGCAGGTTGGCCATTGACGGGTTAGCCTAATCAGGGGGGGTAACGGCTCAGGTTATGAGTGCGCGGCCCCGAAGAGGCAAGAGGACGCTCCCGTGATGCAAAAGAATTGGCAGGAACTGATCAAACCAAAGAAGCTGGATATCCATCCGGGTGATGACCCGGAGCGGGTTGCTACGGTTGTTGCAGAGCCGCTTGAGCGTGGATTCGGTCTCACTCTTGGTAATGCGATTCGTCGAGTGCTCTTGTCGTCGCTACAGGGGGCTGCGGTCACCTCGATTCATATCGAAGGTGTTCTTCATGAATTCTCTTCGATTCCCGGCGTTCGCGAAGACGTTACTGATATTGTATTGAACATTAAGGCCATGGGCCTGCGTATGCATGGCGACGGCCCGAAGCGGATGCGGCTGCGCTCGGAACGACCGGGTGAAGTTACCGCTGGTATGATCGAAACCGGGCCGGACATCTATGTCATGGATCCCGATCAGGTAATCTGCACCCTTGATAACGGTGCGAAGCTGGTCATGGAGCTAACGGTTGAGGCCGGTAAGGGCTATGTCCCGGCTAGTCAAAACCGTCCGGAAGATGCGCCGATCGGCTTGATCCCCGTTGACGCGCTGTTTAGCCCGGTTCGTAAGGTTTCATATCGGGTCGAAAACAGTCGTGTCGGTCAGGTTACCGACTATGACAAGCTATCGATGCTTGTTGAAACCAACGGTGCGGTTACACCCGAAGATGCCGTGGCGCTGGCTGCCCGTATTTTGCAGGACCAGTTGCAGCTTTTCATTAACTTTGAAGAGCCCAGCCATTCTATTCGGGAAGAGCGAGGCGAAGAACCGCCGTTTAACAAGAATCTGCTGCGCAAAGTCGATGAGCTTGAGCTTTCGGTCCGCTCTGCAAATTGTTTGAAGAACGACAATATTGTTTATATTGGCGATCTTGTGCAGAAAACTGAGGCCGAGATGTTGCGCACGCCAAACTTTGGCCGCAAGTCTCTAAATGAGATTAAGGAAGTCTTGGCGCAGATGGGGTTGCATCTGGGCATGGAAATTCCAAATTGGCCTCCTGAAAATATCGAGGAACTGGCTAAGCGCCTCGAAGAGCCTTATTGACAAGTGCTGAGGCGGTCGGGTTCGCTCCGACCGCCTCACTCTTTTACGGGTCATGATGACCCGACTGCAACGGACCGCTAGCCGGGCGTTGTGGATTGCAATCGGTTTCGCGCGGCGAGGCCAAACCAAAGGGAAGGACATCGGATCATGCGGCATGGTGTTAGCGGACGGAAGCTTAATAGAACCTCCAGTCATCGCAAGGCGATGTTCTCCAACATGGCGGTTGCTCTGATTAAACATGAACAAATCACCACGACCCTACCGAAGGCTAAGGAGTTGCGGCCGATTGTTGAGAAGTTGGTAACGCTTGGTAAGAAGGGCGGACTGCACAATCGTCGGCGTGCTTATGCCGTTCTTCGCGATGATTCAATCGTAACGAAGTTGTTTACGACTTTGTCTGCGCGATATGGCAGTCGGCCCGGCGGTTATACTCGAGTTCTTAAGGCTGGATTTCGGTATGGTGATGCGGCGCCTTTGGCAGTGATTGAGCTTGTCGAGCGCGATCTGGAAGCTAAGGGGCAGGATAGTGGCCCGGTTGAAATTGCAAGCGAAGAAGCGTAAGACTATTACACGTTGGTGAATTATGTGTCGGGGTGCGCGGCGTGTTGAGACCGGTGTACAATTGGCTGGTCGAACGGGCTAAGCGCCCCGACGCGGTCTGGTGGATGTGTGCGGTATCTTTTGCGGAAAGCTCATTTTTTCCGCTTCCACCGGATATTTTGTTGGTCCCGATGGCGTTGAAGGACCGCTCGCGCATGTGGTGGAATTCCACATGGTGTTCGGCGGCGTCGGTTGTCGGTGGTTTTTTCGGTTATATGGTCGGTTATTATCTTTTTGAGTCGATTGGTCGTTCGGTTATCGACTTTTATAATGCCGCTGACTCTTTCGCGCGTTTCCAGGAAGCATTTGCACTCTACGGGCCTTGGTTTTTGTTGCTCAAAGGCATAACCCCTATTCCCTATAAATTATTGGCAATCACGGCCGGTTTTGCGAAGCTTAATTTTTCGGTTTTCGTGATTTGCTCGATCGTCGCTCGTTTTTCCCGTTATTATATGATTACAGTTGCGTTGTGGTATTGGGGGCCTGAAGTTGAGAAGTTTATTGAAAAGCGGCTGATGCTGGTAACGGGTATGCTGCTGGCTGTCATCGTACTTGGTATTTTTAGTTTTAAGCTGTTTTAGTCCAATGTTTTGCGATAGCGCTTTAATGCTATTGCCGTGACCACGGCTACAAACAGGGCCAGTGGCCACAGGTCCGGCGCGATTTCGGTGAGACCATTCCCCTTCAATAAAATTCCGCGTACGATTCGTAAGAAGTGGGTGAGGGGGAGTATCTCGCCGATATTCTGTGCCCAGACCGGCATGCCGCGAAATGGAAACATGAAGCCGGATAGCAGGATGGAGGGCAGGAAGAAGAAGAAGGTTCCCTGCATGGCCTGAAGTTGATTGGTGGCCAGGGTTGAAAAGGTAAAGCCTACCGCGAGATTGGCTGTGATGAACAGTAATACTCCGGCCGATAACAACCACAGGCTACCGATCATCGGAACCTTAAAAATGAAATGTGCGGCTAGTAGAACGATGGTGACCTGGACATAGCCTATTATAATATAAGGCACGATCTTGCCGATCATGACTTCTGTCGGGCGCAATGGCATTGCCAGCAGATTTTCCATGGTGCCGCGCTCACGTTCGCGGGTGACCGCAAGTGCGGTTAACATTACGCCAGTCATGGTTAGTATCACTCCCATCAGGCCGGGCACGATGTTGTACTGGGTGATGGCATCGGGATTGTAGCGGCGGTGAACCCGTACTTCGAACGGTGGTCCGGGGTCTTTGAGCGCGGCCAGGGCGCCGGTCAAATCGCGGTCGAGCGCGGTTCGATTGACGGTGGCGAGCGCCCCTAACGCATTGCCGGTCGCGGCCGGGTCGGTGGCGTCGGCCTCCAGCAACACAACCGGGCGTTCGCCGCGTTGGACGGCGGCGGCAAAGCCAACCGGAATGGTCAGAGCGAATTGGACCTGATTTGCGGCCAGCAGCCATTCCAGCCGGGCCGGGTTGTCGACGCTATGGGTGAATTGAAAATATCCTGAATTAGCCAACGCCTCGACCAGATCACGCGCAAACGGGCTCGGTTCGGCGATGTGGAGCGCAGTCGGCAAATGCTTGGGATCGGAATTGATGGCAAAGCCGAACAGCATTAATTGCATGACCGGGACGCCGACCATCATGGCAAAGGTCATGCGGTCGCGCCGCATTTGGATGAATTCTTTGACCATCATGGCAACGCAACGCGCGCGCGAAAATTGTCGAAGGTGATGTAAAGCGTTCATAAGCGGGAATCCCGGGCGCCGGTCATCAAATGGATAAAGACATCTTCAAGGCCGGGGGGAACCGAGGTGACTTGCTGGTCTTCGGTCCGGTGGCGGGCGAGCGCAGCGGCCAGGGCTTCGGCATCGCAACCGCTGACATGAAGGGTTTGGCCGAACAGCGCGGTCATGTCGACACCCGGTTGGCGGTCCAATGCTCGAAGCAAGGCGGGTAAACCGGGGCCGGTGACGGTAAGGGTTGAAAGGCCGGATGCGGCAATGACTTGTTCGACGCTGCCGCGCGCTAATAACCGCCCGTAGGCGAGATAGGCAATTTCGTGGCAACGTTCGGCTTCGTCCATATAGTGAGTGCTGACCAATACGGTCATGCCATTATCGGCCAAGCGGTGGATTTCGTCCCAGAAGTCGCGGCGCGCCACCGGATCGACCCCGGCGGTGGGTTCGTCAAGCAATAATAATTTAGGCCGGTGCAGGATACAAGCGGCCAAGGCGAGGCGCTGCTTCCAACCGCCCGACAGCTCGCCCGCTAATTGCTCGGCGCGCTGCATCAGCCCTAACCGATCGAGTGATTCGGCTACTACGGCACGGCGATCGGGCAATCCGTAAACCCTGGCGACGAAATCAAGGTTTTCTCGGATGCTGAGATCCTCGTAAAAGCTGAACTTCTGCGTCATATAACCGACCTGACGCTTGATCGCGGCGCCCTCGCGCACGATGTCGAGCCCGAGGCAGGTACCGCCGCCTTCGTCTGGAGTCAGCAATCCGCACAATATACGGATGGTGGTGGTTTTGCCGCTGCCGTTGGGGCCGAGAAAGCCGCAGATCCGGCCGGGCTCGACCCGGATTGAGACTCGATCGACCACCCGGTTGCCGTGAAACGACTTGCTGAGGTCCCGGACATCGATCGCCGGCCCGGTGTTTGCCGGCCCGGAGTTTGCCGGCGCGTCGCTTATGGCGCCTTCCTTCATGGCAACTCCGGAGTGACATCGACCGGCTGACCGGGATGCAACTGCTCCGGGTCGTGGTCGGGGCGGGCTTCGATCAGAAAGACCAGAGTGTGCCGGTTGGTCGTGCTGTATATCACCGGGGGCGTGTATTCCGGAGCCGAGGCAATGAAGCTGATCCGGCCGCTGATGCCGGGGGCGCAGCCGCTACAGGCCAACCCGACCGGTTGGCCGGGGTGCAAGCGGCCGATCATGTGCTCGGGCGCGTAAAAGCGCACTTTGATCGTGTCGGGCGGCAGCAGGGCCACCACGGGGGAAGCGGCGGCCACCTGTTCCCCCGGCCAGTGCAGAACGTCTTCGACCCGGGCCGAAACCGGGGCGGCGACCGAACGTCGGGCCAGACGCCACGCGGCGTGGTCGGTGGCGGCGCGGGCGACGGCAACCGCGGATTCGGCGGCTTTGACCTCTTCCGGGCGGGCAGGCAGGCGGGCCACGGTGATTTCGGCCGCGCTTGAGCGGACTTGTGCCCTGGCGGCGTCGAGATCGGCCCGGGCGATATCAAGCTCCTGTTCCGACGCAACCCGCTTTGCCGCCAGCAGAGTGCGGCGCTCCAACTGCTTTTCGGCCAATCGGGCGCGGGCTTCGGCCTCGCGGTGACGGGCGGCCAAGACCTCGACTTCTTCGGGGCGCTTGCCGGTCAACAAATTGGCCAGTCTTGCCTCGGCGGCAGCAATCTGTGCGCGCGCTTCGGCCAAGACCGCACGCTCGGCGGTATCGTCCTGACTGAACAGGGGCTCGCCGGCTTTAACCGTGCTGCCGCGCGCTGTATTCAGGTTGATCAGGCGCCCGGCCAATTCCGGGGCGACGAGCACTCTATCGGCTTCGGCATAGCCGGTCAGTGTGACCCGCCCGTCTCCCGATCCGAACACGAGGGTAAACAAGGCGAGCAGCCAGCCGGAAAGTGTGTGCAGCCATGACATGGGCCGGTCTCCGATGATCCCGTCGTTAGTCTAATGTGTTCCGCGTTCGGTATGCTGCTGTTTTCGGAACGCTTGCGATGATTATATGATGGCCGGTGCACACGGACTTGAGGGGAGGCGGGGGCATGATAAAAGGTATCGGGATCGTATCGGTGATGTCGGCGCTGTTGGTTTTGTCCGGCTGTGCCGATCCGATCGGCAGTGCGGGCGATCCGTCGCCGGGGGCGGCCAAGCGGGCGGCGTGTGAGCGGAGCTGCAACCGTGATTATGATGTCTGTTCCGATAGTGGCGGGGGCGGGCGGGGAGGCGGAGCGTTTTATGGCCCGGCCGCGGCTTGCGAACGCCAGACCCGAAGCTGCCTGGAGCGCTGTCAGACGATAACGATTCAACAACAGAAACCGGCAGCCAAGAAAGACAGTAAGGAGGGCGGGCAATGAGGAGATTCACCCTCGCTGCGGGGCTGGTTTTCGCGTTAGCTTTTCTTACGGCCGCGGTTCCGATCAGCCGTGATCAGCTTAGTCTCAGCTATGCGCCGGTGGTCAAACGGACGGCGCCGGCGGTGGTCAATATTTTTACGAAGACCGTGGTGCGTGACGGCGGGCTCGGGCCGCTGTTCGACGACCCGATTTTCCGTCGGTTTTTCGGCGAGGATTCGCCCTTTGCTCTGCCGCGCGAGCGGGTGCAGAACTCGTTGGGCTCGGGAGTGCTCGTACGCGGCGACGGTCTGGTCGTGACCAATTATCATGTGATCAAGGATGCCGATCAGATCACGGTGGTGCTCAATGATCGCCGCGAGTTCGAAGCCAAGGTGGTCAGCAAGGATCAGCGCGTCGATCTGGCCGTGTTGCGCATCAATACCGGCTCGGAGCGCTTACCGTTTTTGGAACTGCGCGACAGCGACGAGATCGAAGTCGGGGATCTGGTCCTGGCGATCGGCAATCCGTTCGGGGTCGGTCAGACGGTAACCAGCGGTATTGTTTCGGCGGTGGCGCGGACTGCGGTCGGGATTTCCGATTATAATTTTTTTATTCAAACCGACGCCGCGATTAATCCGGGGAACTCGGGCGGCGCATTGGTCACCATGGACGGTAAGATCGCCGGGATCAATACCGCGATCTATTCGCGCAGTGGTGGCTCGATCGGGATCGGATTCGCGATTCCGGCCAACATGGTGCGCTCGGTACTGGAAGCGGTCGAAGGCGGGGTTAAGCTGGTGCGGCCCTGGCTCGGCTTGAACGGTCAGCCGGTTACCGCCGATATCGCGTCCTCGCTCGGGTTGATGCGGCCGGCGGGTGTGCTGGTCAAGGCGGTCGATCCGCGCAGCCCGGCGGGGAAAAGCGGAGTTCGGGTCGGCGATGTCATTTTGACACTCAACGGACAGCCGGTCGATGATTTCGACGCGCTGCGCTTTCGCGTTGCGACCCGCTCGGTCGGCTCTACCGCAACGGTCGGGATTATCCGGGATGGCAGTGAGCGGCAGGTCGCTTTTACTCTGGTGGCGCCGCCCGAGGATCCGCCGCGCCAGGTGACGGAGTTGGCCGGGCGCAATCCCCTGACCGGCGCCACCGTGGCTAATCTATCGCCCGCTTTTGCCGAGGAGATCGACTTTCAGGGGATCAGCTCCGGCGTTGTGATTACCGCTGTTGCGCGGGGTACACCTGCGGCCCGGGTCGGCTTTCGGCCGGGTGATGTGGTGTTAAAGGTCAATGATCGCGAGATCGGCACGGTCGGGGAATTAAAGAGCATGCTGCGGGATAGCGGCTCCTGGAGCATTAGCGTCCGCCGTGACGGGCAGGTGTTGAACACGACGATCCGGTGGTGAAATAAAAAAGGTGCGGGGGCTTTCGCTCCCGCACCTTCGAACCACCGACGAAAGAAAACTTAGTCGAACTTGTAGCCGTAACGACCGCCGATGAAGTTCATGCCGTCGTTTTCCGGCGCGAACATGCTGGCGTGGGAAATATGCGAGCCGACAATCGAGAGCGAGTGTTGGGGCGTGAGGCGATAGCCAAGCTCGATCGCTTCGCGGAAGGTAATGGGCGAGCCGAGATTCGGGCGGCCGTCGGTGCGGATGCCGTTCAGCTTCCCGTCGTTTCCGGCAAGGCCGAAGGCAAAATCGAAGAAGATATTCTGAGTGAGGTTAAAGTCCCAGGTCAGGCCGGAATAAAAAGTATTGGTATAGCCGGCGGTATTGGCGGTAAAGCCGAGATGAATGCGCGGCTGAAGCACCGACTGCACGAACGGAGTGGCCGACTTGCCGAACACCAGCGGGACCGACAGCAATTCGCCGTTGAAGTCAACCGTATCGGATTCCGTCATCTTACCGCGGCTGTCGCGAGCGGCGTCATGGTCGAGGATGCCGACTTTGACTTCGGAAATAACCCCGCCGAGCGCACCGGCGGCGTTGGCTGTTACCGGTGTGCCGGTCAGGACGAGTGAGGCTAGAACGGCGGCAGTGGACAGTAAAATTTGCGACTTTTTCATGGTACCCTCCCGGAACACGTTGATTGTTTCTGTACCATGGGTGTCGGGGATGTATAAGCACTATCCGTTGGTTGAGACTGGCTTCTCATGCGGAAGGTTAGGGCTGTTGCATTTCAGACACGAGTCCGGTCCGGTCCCCGGAACCCCCGGGGAGACCTTGTGATGATGGCGATTGAGCCGGTCCTGCCGGCGGTTCGGACGGCCTTGCGTGAGGCGGGAACCGCCGTGCTGCAAGCCCCGCCGGGTGCGGGCAAGACCACAAGGGTTCCGCTTGCGTTGCTAGACGAGCCTTGGCTCGGTGACCGGCGGATTATCGTGCTGGAGCCGCGTCGGCTGGCGGCGCGGGCCGCGGCGCGGCGCATGGCCGATGAGCGGGGCGAGGAAATCGGCGCCACGGTCGGTTATCGGGTCCGCTTCGACAGCCGGGTCGGCCCGGGGACTCGAATCGAAGTGGTGACCGACGGCGTTTTTCTGCGTCGGCTTCAGGAAGACCCGACCTTGGACGGGGTTGGCGCCGTGCTGTTCGACGAGTTCCACGAGCGCCGTCTCGATTGCGATCTGGTGCTGGCCTTGTGTTTGGAAGCGCGGGCGGCGGTGCGCGGTGATTTACGCTTGCTGGTGATGTCGGCGACTTTGGAGGGCGAATCGGTTGCGGCGCTGCTGAGCGGGGCACCGTTGATCACCAGCGAAGGCCGAAGTTTTCCGGTCGAGACCCGCTATCTGCCGCCCGAGCCGAAGGCGCGGCTTGAAGACGGGGTGGCCACGGCGGTGCGGCGGGCTCTGGCCACGGAGGTCGGCGATATTCTGGCCTTTCTGCCCGGCACCGCCGAAATTCGCCGGACCGCAACCCGGCTGGCCGAGGGCGGGCTCGGTGCCGAGGTGACGGTGGTGGCGCTGTATGGTGATCTGAGTCTCGATCGGCAGGACGAGGCGATTCGGCCGGCGCCGGCAGGGCGGCGTAAGGTGGTGTTGGCGACCTCGATCGCCGAGACCAGCCTGACCATCGAGGGCGTTCGGGTCGTGATCGATTGCGGGCTGATGCGGGTGCCGCGCTTCGACCCGGCCTGCGGCATGAGCCGGCTGGAAACCGTGCGGGTCTCGCGCGCCTCGGCCGATCAGCGGCGGGGCCGGGCCGGGCGCACCGGTCCCGGTCTGTGTTATCGGCTCTGGCCCGAAGCCGAGCAGCGGGCGCTTGCGCCCTTCACGCCGCCGGAAATCCTGTCGGCCGATCTGGCGCCGTTGGCGCTTGAACTGGCGGAATGGGGGATCGCCGATGCGGGTGCGCTTGCCTGGCTGGATCCGCCGCCGGGCGCGGCTTTGGTTCAGGCGCGTGAACTATTGCAGCAATTGGGCGCGCTCGATCGGACCGGGCGGATCACCGCTCATGGCCGGGAGATGGCGCGGCTCGGCGCTCATCCCCGCTTGGCGCATTTGATGGTGCGGGGCAGGGCGGCGGGGCGAGGCGCCTTGGCCTGCGCTCTGGCGGCGCTGCTGGGCGAGCGCGACATTCTGCGCAGCGGTCCGCGCGATGCCGATCTGCGCACCAGAGTCGAGTTGCTGGCGGGAAAAGGGCGGGGCGAGCGCGGGGCGATCGAACCGGTGCGGCAGGTGGCGGCGCGGTGGCGCCGGCAGTTGCGGATCGATGGCGAGGACGCTTTGACCCCGGCCGCGACCGGCGGCTTGCTGGCCTTGGCCTATCCCGACCGTATTGCTCGGAGGCGCTCCGGCGGCGGCGGGCAATATCGCTTGGCCAACGGGCGCGGTGCGGTGCTACCTGCGGGGGATCCGCTCGGGGCCGAGGAATGGCTGGCGGTGGCGGAGCTGGACGGCGACCGCCGCGAGGCGCGGATATTCCTGGCGGCGCCGCTGACTTTGGCCGAGATCGAAGAGGCGTTCGCCGACCGCATCGACTCGGTCGAGTTCGTCGCTTGGGAGCCACGGGAACAGGCGGTGCGGGCGCGCCGTCAGCGTCGGTTGAACACTCTGGTGCTGGAGGATGACGCTCTGGCCGAGCCTTCCGCCGATTTGGTCGGCGCCGCGATGCTGGAGGGCATCCGCCTGCACGGGCTGGCTTTGCTGCCCCGGGCTCCGGCTTTCGAGAATTGGCGTGCCCGAATCGCGTTTTTGCGCCGGGTGGATCAGCGTGAGGGGGGCCGGGAAGAGTGGCCCGATCTGTCGGATGCCGGCTTGCTGGGAACGCTGGAGGACTGGCTGTTGCCGTGGCTCGACGGCTGTTCGCGCGCCTCTCATCTCAAGCGCCTCGATTTGGGGGACATTCTTCAGGCCCGGCTTGACCGGCCGCAACAGCGGGCATTGGAAACCCTTGCGCCCTCGCATATAATCGTGCCGAGCGGGTCGCGGTTGCCGCTTGACTATAGCGGCGCGGTGCCGGTGCTGGCGGTCCGGCTTCAGGAAATGTTCGGGGCACGTGAAACGCCCTGCGTGGCCGGTGGTAAGGTGCCGATCGTGCTCCATCTTTTGTCGCCCGCCCGGCGGCCGGTGCAGGTGACCGGCGATCTGGCCGGGTTTTGGGCCGGCAGCTATCACGCGGTCAAGGGCGAGCTACGGGGGCGCTATCCCAAGCATTTCTGGCCGGATGATCCGCTGTCCGCCCTGCCCACCGACCGCACGAAACGGGCAATGGCGGCGGGGCGGTAAAGCCGATGTCGTCAAGGACTGTCGTCAAGGACTGGCTGTCGGCCGCTTTTTGCGTTATTCTGCAACGGTATCGAGAAAAAGGGTTGTCCCATGCCGATTGATCCTGAACTGCTGGCTAAATTCGATTTGCTGATCGCCATGGTTCGCGGCGTTCAGTCCGAACTGGCCGAGGTCCGAACCGAGATGGTCGAGGTCCGAACCGAGATGGCCGAGGTGCGAACCGAGATGACCGGAATGCGGACCGAGATGACCGAAATGCGGGCTGAGCAGCGCCTGACGAGGGAGATTGTCGCGCGTCAGGGCGAACGGGTCGCCCGTATGGAAGGCCGGCTCGACGAGCAAACTCACATTCTGGCAGCCTTGATTCCGACTAAAATCGCGGCTGTCGGCGGGCGGTAGGAGAAAACTCATGCGGGCATTCGCCATCGGACTTGCGTTGCTGAGTGCGCTTGTGTCGGCGGGCGGCGGGGAGGCCTTGGCTTCGGGTGGCGGCGGCGGCAAAGATGGCAATCTCGTGCGCATGGTGGTGATGATGCCGCTGCTTGACGCGCGCACAAACGACGTTCTCAAAATTCTGCCGATCACCATCGACCTGAACGCCGATACGATCGAACTTAAGGATTATCTGGCCGCTCACATGGCCAATCTTCAAGATGCGGTTCTGGAGGGCGCCTATGGCAAGGTTCATAGCGATTGGGGCTATGACCGAATTCAGGCTTTGATGAAGTCATTGGTTGACGGTGAGGTCGGTGAGGAGCGGGCGCACGGGATTCATTTGTCGATTCGGGTCAATGTGAAGGCGCAGTAATTCCACCAGGGCGACGACGGAAACGGGTGGGAATAAAATATTCAGTTTTCCGATGCCTCTTGCTGCTTTCTTTGAAAGCCGATCGCGGCGGTTTCATCGAGCAGCTCGTTTTCCTTGTGCTTTAATTTCAGTTTTTCCTGTTTTACCCGTTCCTCTTGCGCCAGCTCGTAGCGCTTGAGTTCCTGAAACGCTTCGGCAAGCGCGTCGGTGGCGGCGGCGATACGACTGCGGATTTCCTCCAGCGCCGCTGCTAACCGCTGGCGGCGCCCGATCGCGGCGCGGGCAAAGGCGGCATAGCCGAACGAGACTTCAAAATTACCGTGAACAGCGTGCTGTTCCGTCTTTATTTCCTCTTCAAGTTGCGCAGACTCATTGATTAAGTGATCCTCGTGGCCGCGCAATTCCGAAAGCGTGCGCTGTTTCTCGTCAAGACGCCAACGGTGCAGCCGGATCAGCGGGCGTAAGTCAGCCATGACTATTCAACTCTCAAATTACGGCTTCAGGTTACGGTTTCAGGTTACGGCTTCAGGTTACGGGGCCGGTTTGCCCAACACGCGCGCCAATTCGATGTAGCCTTGAGCCAGCACGCTGCGCTCTCGTTTGCCTTGGGTCAGGAACGCTTCGAGCGCCGGCTGAAAATGGATGGCTTCATCGACGGCGGGATCACTGCCGCGGCGATAGGCGCCAAGGCGAATCATCTCTGCCATATTGTCGTAAGCCGATAATAACTTTCGAGCCTGATTGACTAATTGATTTTCAGCGACGGAATTGCATCCGGGCATGGTTCGTGACACGCTGCGCAGAATATTGATGGCCGGATAGCGGCCGCGCTCGCCGATCTGGCGTTCCAGCACGATATGACCATCAAGAATACCGCGAACCGCGTCGGAAATCGGCTCGTTATGGTCATCGCCTTCAACCAGTACGGTAAACAGGCCGGTGATCGAACCGGCCCCCTTCGGTCCCGGCCCGGCCCGTTCCAGCAGGCGCGGCAGCTCCGCGAACACGGTGGGCGGATAGCCCTTGGTGGTTGGCGGTTCACCGGCCGACAAACCGATTTCGCGCTGAGCCATGGCGAACCGGGTGATGCTGTCGATCATGCACAATACATCGCGGCCTTGATCGCGGAAATATTCGGCAATGGCCAGGGTCATATAGGCGGCCTGCCGGCGCATCAGCGGCGGCTCGTCCGAGGTGGCGACCACCACCACGCTTTTGGCCAGACCATCCGCGCCCAGATCGTCTTCGATGAATTCGCGGGCCTCGCGGCCGCGCTCACCGACCAGGCCGATCACGGCGACATCGGGTGAGGAGTAGCGCGCCAGCATCGACATCAACGAGGACTTACCGACACCGGAGCCGGCAAAGATGCCCATGCGCTGACCGCGGCAGCAGGTCAGAAAAGTGTTGAGCGCCCGAACCCCGAGATCGATCTTGCTGCCGACCCGTTGACGCGAGTGCGCGGCGGGCGGGGCGTTGCGCACCGGCACGGCAACCGTGCCGCCCGGCAGCGGGCCAAGCCCGTCCACCGGTTCTCCGAGCGCACTGACCACCCGACCCAGCCATTGTTCGCACGGGAACACCGACGCGGCATCTTCCGATAACTCGGCCTCGCAGCCGAGGCCCACCCCTTCCAGCGTGCCCAGCGGCATCAGTAAGGCGCGGCCGTTGCGGAATCCGACAACTTCGCAGGGGACTCGGCGTTCGCCCCGCGCCAAAATGGTGCAGCGCCCGCCGACCGAGAGCAACTTTTCAATGCCGGCAACCTCGACCAGCAGTCCCTGAACCCCGGTTACGCGCCCGTAGCGCCGATATTCCGGCATACGGCCGACCCGGGCGACGAATTGATCGACAGCAAGGGACACGAGGGATTCCTTATGATGCACAGCCTGGGACGAGGATGCGCCAAAGGCGTTCCCCATGGTTCAGGAAAATCGTTAACGATACGTGAAGTTCGCTTGCATTAGTGCGATCAGTTAATTATTCTTAACCGATCAGATGTAATCGGTTTGGCGTCCGTGTCAACGAGGGCTCGGTCCGCCGCTCAACTCGGGAAACCGCCATGAGGGTTTTGCTGGTCGAAGACGACTCTTCCGTCGCGAAGAGCATACAATTAATGCTTCAATCCGAGGGCTATATCGTCGATTCCACCGATCTGGGCGAAGACGGCCTGGAAATCGGGAAGCTCTATGATTACGATATTATCATCCTTGATTTGATGTTGCCCGATATCGACGGCTACGAGGTTCTGCGGCGTCTGCGCGCGGCCCGGGTCGAGACCCCGATTCTCATTCTGTCCGGTTTGACCGAACTTGATAACAAGATCAAGGGCCTGGGCTTCGGGGCCGACGATTATCTGACCAAGCCGTTCGACAAGCGCGAGCTGATTGCCCGGATTCAGGCTATCGTGCGGCGCAGCAAGGGCCATTCCGACAGCGTGATTCGGACCGGCCGGCTGGCCGTCAATCTTGATACGCGCTCGGTCGAAGTCGGCAACC
>JBAWVF010000026.1:0-32254 GCA_037147415.1 Rhodospirillaceae bacterium
GGAAGCACACAACATCTAGTGGGTGTGTGCGTTAACCCGATAGGCATGCTTTGTTTTAAAGAGATGGAAACTGTGCGAAGTCTGGAAGTCAGGCTTGTCGATATTGATGGAGAGAGGCGTACGGTTCAGTTGTCGATGTCGCGCTTGTTTTGGGAAGGTTTGCCAGTTATTAATATTGTTTTTACCGATATTACGGTCTTAAAGATAAAAGAACATGAGCTGTTCATTCTCTCAACAACAGACAGCCTGACAGGGGCCTATAATCGTCGGTATTTCATGGATACCGTTGAACGAGAATTCAGGCTGTACCAGCGTCACCATGTTCCTTTGTCACTTATGGTGCTTGACATCGACTTTTTCAAGCATGTCAACGATGCTTTTGGTCATGCAGTCGGGGATCGGGCGATTAAGGCGCTTGTCGACGCTTGTAACGCCGGTTTGCGGCGGGAGGATGTGCTGGGTCGAATGGGCGGCGAAGAGTTCGCGGTGATGTTGCCGCTCACCGGGTTGGAGGGGGCGATGGCCATGGCGGAACGGTTGCGGCTCCGAATTGAGTCGATTGTGCTTCAGTCCGATACGGGCGAACCGGTTCGCTTTACCGTCAGCATTGGGGTCAGCCGCGCGCTTGCGAGCGACCTCGACATCGATGCGGCGTTGGTTCGAGCCGATCGTGCGCTGTACGAGGCCAAGGCCGCCGGGAGAAACCGGGTGGCGGTTGCTTCTTGATGCCTTGGTTCAGGTTTTAGGGGGGGGGGGCGGCAAAATCGGTATGATTCGGTTCAGGTGCATGGCGATCAATCGTTTCCCGATGGTTCGTTCGTCGATTCTCATGCCGACCCGCTTGCCGCTCATATTGGCGACACTGCCGATTAACAATAAGATTCCGATTCCGGTTTCATCGATCATCAGGATGTTGGTCAGGTCGAGAATAATGGATTGCTCCGGAACTTGAGCAATGGTCTCGGGGAGGTCCTTGATAAGATTACGGTCATCGTTGAGGAAAAAGCCGAATAAATAGATCGTAACAACGTTGTCCTTGCTTTCTTTGCTAATTGACAAGAAATTGCCCCGGACGGCATTGTCCGGCATCTCGCCGATTTGAAATGTTTGCTGGATCGGGTTGGTTTTGCCCGAGCGGAACAGCCGGTCAACTTTTGCTGAAATGGTTGAAAAATTGATCGGTTTTAGAATGAATTCGTCAACTTTCAGGGACTCTTTTTGAATATCCGCCAGGGTCTCTTTGTCGGCATTGGCGGTCATCATGATTACAGTGGTCCAGTCAAGAATAGAACCGCATTTGCATCGGCGTAAAAATTCCGGTCCTGAAAGTTCAGGCATTAAATTATCAAGAAAAATCAGGTCGTATTGTTGGCGTATTAACAGCTTCAACCCTTCAAATCCGTCAGCTGCCTGATCTATATTGTTAAAGCCGAGCTTTTTCAGCATCGCTTCCAGAAGAAGTCGATCCGCCGCGCAATCATCAACGATCAGAATATGGAAAGCGCGCATTCACCGCCTGCAAAAAACAAAGCCTATTCTCCTTGTAGTCCATTAAAGGCAATAAAGCTAAAAATCAAGATAAAGTTTCCGCATAAGACTCAGCACTACCGGGCCCACACCTCAACACTCCGGCTGCGGTCGCGGGCATCGGGAGCGTCGGGGCAGCGGGCGGTTAACGGGCCGAAGCCGGCGGTTGCGGCGACCTTCAGACCGCTGCGGCTGAGCCGGGCGGCAATTTCCTTGGCTCGCTTATCGGACAGGGCGGCGCCGGTCTGTATGATGCCGGTCGGTCCGGAGAACCCGAGCACCAGCAATTGCCGGCCCTGACCGGCAGGGCTTTTCATGTATGAAATCAGGCGCCGAATTTCGTCGTCAGCGGTTCCGGTCGGGGTAATGCTGCCCTCATCAAAGCGAAAGGTCAGCGATAGCCGGCCGGCACCTTCGGTAATCTTGAGAAAGGCGCGGGCAAGGCTAAGATCAATCGTACTGTCGTCGATCAAGACTTGGCGTCGGCTACGGCGGGTTGCGCCATTGTCGTTCTCAATTTCCAAATTAACGAAGCCGGCGGCGGCAATGGCGCTTTGGCCGGCAGAACCGGCGGCAAAGTTCATGAATTGGTCGATCACCGGCGGTCGCGGCTGCGGTTTGCCATAAAGATACAGGGCGCGGCTCAGCGGATAGTCCCCGGCTTTGATTGAAAACGGCGTCGGTGCAACGATTCCGGAGCAGCTTCGAATATCGAGCGCTCGCGCCTGATCGATAAAGGCCAAGCTGACCAGGGCGATTGTTCCCGGTTCCGCCGCCACGCGGGCCGCAATCTCCTGGCTTGACTCGAAACGTTCGGCGGTTGGGCTGATCCGGCGGCCGGACATCGCTTGGGCCTGAAAGATTTCGGGCAGGGCGGATCTTTCGTCGGGCAAGCGTAACGCAATCGGGCCGGGCGTGCCGCCGACGGCACCCCAATCGGTAATTTCGCCCGAAAAAATTGCGGCGAGTTGGGCCAGTGTCAGGGCGCGCACCGGGTTACCGGGATGAACGACGGCCGCGATGCCGTCAAGCGCGGTCAATTGCTCGGAAACCGAGCCGGAGCGGCGCAACGCTGCGCTTTCGCTCTCGCGGATCCGGCGGGACGACAGCCCGATATCGGCGGCTCCGGTTTGGAGCGCGGCAAAGGCGGTGGAGGAACCGAAGGCGCGCACCTCGATTTCATGCGGCAGATCGGCGTCGCCGCCGGCGACGATCAGGGTTTTCTCAAGCGGCTGACTGCCGGCCAGCCAGGGTGCCGCCCCGGCCCCGTGACCGGCCAGAAAGCGCTCGATCAGCGCGGGCACCAGCCGCTCGCCCATCGGGTTGGAGCCGTGCAGCCGCAACACGCCCGGTACGGCTCCGGTGTCGCGGCGGACAAGATCGCTGCGCTTCAGCGTGATGACCGGGCCGAGGTCAAGCCGGACGGTCACGGTATCGCCGCCGGTTTCGCCAAGGGTGCCCATCAGCACGCTGCCGTCGCCCAGTTCGATCCGCTCGGCCCGGGCCGGGCCGGACAGCACCGGCAGCAGGATCAGAACCGGCAGAAGCAGGCGTGCGATCATGGCGGGGTACCTTCTCGAGGAGCGGCATCCGGGCAACCGGCGGCGCGGCGCTCGGCTGCCAGTCGTTGAGCCGCCCAGGTCGGTAAAGTCGTGCTGCGGGCACGGTCGAACGCGGTGCAGGCGGCGTCCCGGCGGCCCAGTCTATTTTCAGCAATGCCGAGCATCACAAGAGCCGGGGCGGCTTGAGTTGAGGCGGAATAGCGTTCGGTCAGCCGCCGGAAGCTGTCGCGCGCCCGCTCGGTTTCCCCCAGAGTCATCCGGGCCTCGCCCAAGCGGTAAAGCGCGGTTGACGCCTCGGCATCCTCCGGCCAAGTCGCCGCATAGGCTTCGAACGCCGTGGCGGCCGCACTCAGATTGGATTGTCGGAACAGCGCCAACGCTGAAGCAAACTCCTTGCCGCGGTCGCCCTCCGTCACCCGCGGCGGCTCGGGTTTGATCATAACCGGAGTCGGAGTCGGGGACGGCGGTTCGATTTTGGCCGGCGGGGGCTTGACCTTGGCCGGTGGGGGCTCAGGTTCGGCAAGCGACGGGACCGGTGTCAAAAACACCGGTTTGCGCAGCGGCATAAAAGGTGGCTCGTCAAGCTCGGCCGACACTTCAGCCGGCGTCTTGACCGCTAATACGGGTGGTACGGGCTTGATCGGTGCCGGCTCGGGCGGCGGCGGAGTGCCGGGAAGCTCGGGCTTGCGTCCGGGTTGAGGCGCGGAGTCGTCGAACTCCTCACTTACAACCGGCACGGGCACGACCGGGGCGGGCGGCGGTGGTGGGGGCGGTGGCGGCGGCGGTTCGATCACAACCGGAGGCGCGATCGGCGCCGAGGCGGGAACCGGAGTTGGAGCGGGAACGGGAGCCGGGGCGGGCGACTCAGGCACCGGAGCGGCCGGCTCGACGACGGGCGAAGGCGGTGGGGGCGGCAAAACCGGCTCACCGACCGCGACCGAAATCGGCGGTGGTGTCGGCTGTATCAGAGGCGGCGGTTGCACCGGCGGGTGGGCTCGGAACAGGGTTGCGGTGCTTGCTGCAAGTACCCCCGCCACCAGGATAATCAACGCGCCGACTCGGAGACCGGCTTTGCGGGCCGGCGGTGCGGATACTTGCGCGGGAAGCGGTGACGCCGCCGCAATCGGCGGTTCAGGTGACGCCGCCGCAATCGGCGGCGCGGGCGGTTTGGCCGCCGGCTTCGGTGCCGGGGCTCTGGCGACCCGTTCAATCAAGCGCTGGAGCGGCGCGGTCGAGGGCTCTGCCTCTTCATCGATCGGTTGTTCCGGGTCGAAGTCCGGGGTGGCAAGGCTGGCATGCCACAGCGGGTTGATGACACCGGAGGTATCGTTCGCGGCCATCGCCGCCGTGTTCCAGCGGCGTTCGCCCACGGCGGTGCGAATAGCTTCGACAAAGGCCGCAGCCGAGGCAAAGCGGTCTGCCGGCTTTTTGGCGAGTGCGCGGGCTAACACCGCGTCCAGCGCGGCCGGCACCTCGCGGTTCCGGACAGAAGGCTCAATCGGCTGGTCGTTCAGGATACGCCGAACGATGGTTGCGGTGTAATGACCGGGAAAGGCGCGCTCTCCGGTCAGGCATTCATAAAACACGGCCCCGGCGGCAAACAAGTCGCTGCGCCGCTCGGCCGGTTGTCCCTGTAATTGTTCGGGCGCGACATAGCATGGTGTCCCGAACGGCATGCCATCTTCATCGACAGTCGTTGCTTCAATTCGAGCAATACCGAAATCTGTCAGCTTCACCTTGCCGGTGACACCCAGCAGGATATTCCCCGGCTTGATGTCGCGATGGATGATGCCGCGGCTGTGAGCGTGGTCCAACCCGGCCAGCACCCCGGCGATAACCTGGAGTGCGAAATCGGTCCCGACCCGGTCCTTAAGCTTGAAGTGGCGGGCCAGCGAGCGCCCCGGCACCAGCTCCATGACAATATAGCCGAGCGTGTCCTCGTCATCGGCGGCGGGCATGAGGCAGTGATCATACAGGGCGACGATATTGGGATGGTCGAGCCGGCGGATGGCCTCGACTTCCTTCAGCAGGCGGGCAACCGCCGCCTCGCGCTGTTCAAGCGCAGCGGTTCCGGCAGTCAGCAGCTTGATCGCGACCGGCCGGCGGGTTGCGGTGTCTTTACCACGGCAGACCAGCCCGCTTGCGCCCCGGCCCAGGAGCGAATAGACGCGGTAGGTGCCCAGTTTGCGCCCCTTCGCCTTCCACACCGCCATTGCCTCCCGTCATTTCGTCTTCTACTTTTATTCCTCTTCGGGATTAGTGCAATACTAAGAAATCAGTGCAGGGTGAGCCATAAAAGCGCACCCCCGACCAGAAACGGTCCGAACGGGATCGGTTCGCCGCGGTGTTGCCGCTTTAGCAGGATCAGGCCGATGCCGATGGCGGACCCGGCGGCACAGCCGAGAAACAGCGCTTCCGGCAAGCCGGCCCAGCCGACCCAGGCGCCGAGGCCCGCGGCCAGCTTGACATCACCAAGTCCGAGTACGGGACGCCCGGCCACGTATTCACCGACAATGCTGATGGTCAGGAACAGTAAATAGCCGAGGACGGCACCGAAGATCGCCGCGGGTGCTCCGGGACCGAACCCGGCCGCAGCGTTCAACAAACCCACCCACAGCAACGGCAGTGAGAGCGCGTCGGGAACCAGAAACTCGGCAAGGTCGATGGCGGTAATTGCAATCGCGAACCAGGCGAACACGGCTATCATCAACAAATCCGGCCCGATCGGGCGGGTCAGGCACAGTAAGAGCGGTGCCGCAATTCCCAGTGCCTCGATCAGCGGGTAGCGCAGCGAAATCTTTTGCCGGCAGCCGGTGCAACGCCCATGCTGCATTACATAACTGAGCAGCGGGATATTTTCGTGTGCGCGAATCAGATGGCCGCAGTGCGGACAATGCGACGCCGGCAACATCAAATCATAGCGCTCGACCGGCACTTCACCTTCGGTTTCGGCGCGTTTGATCATCTCGGGCAATCGGTGAATCACGACATTAAGAAAACTGCCGACCAGTGCCCCGACCAGAGCCAGCCCGGTTACTTGAAATCCCTGCGGCACTATGCCGATCCAGTCCGGTGTCATTGAGATGAGCCCTTAATCCGCTTTGGCCAGCCGACTGCGGCGCTTCGATGACGGGGTGGTCACGCCCGAGTCGTAAGGGTGGCGGCTGTGCGGGTAACGCCGCAAGATACGGTCAACGTAAGTACGGGTTTCCGAAAATGGCGGCACGGTATTGCCGTGGCGGTTGACCGCGCCTTCGCCGGCATTATAACCGGCCAAGGTCAGGCGCACATCGCCTTCGAAATAAGCCAGCAGCCAGCGCAGATAACTCATGCCGCCGCGCAGGTTATCTTCCGGGTCGAACGGGTCTTCGACTCCGAACCGGGCCGCGGTGTCGGGGATCAACTGCATCAGTCCTTGCGCGTTCTTGTTCGAAATCGAGCGACCATCAAAACCCGACTCGGCCTCGATGACCGCCAGCACGAGTTCCGGGTCAAGGCCGTAACGCGGCGCCATCCCGCGCACCAGGGCCAGAATTTGCGCGGGCGGGGTATGAGCATGCGTGCCGCCGCCGTTGCGTCGGCTCGATGGAAGATAGCGGGCGCCTTCGCCGGGGCGACGCGGCTCACAGGATAGTTGTATCAGGGGCGCCGCCTTCGGCATGAAGCGCACGATGTCGCGCGCTTCGACGCTGCCGCGCCGAGCGGCTTCACGGGTCCAGGCCATGCTAAGACGGATATCGACCGGCACGCCCCAGCCCATCATGAACATGCGCCCGAGTCGAAACGCGGCTCCGGAATGGCCGCTGCGGGCGGCCCGACAGTAATATTGCCGCGCGCGGCGCAAATTAGGCGGCAAGCCCTCTCCGCGCTCCAGGGCTCTGGCAAAAGCGACCTGAGCCGTAACATCACCTTGTTCGGCCAATGGTTCCAGCTTGGCCGGGTCGGGCGCCCCCGCCACCGGCAAAGCCGTAATATCGAACGCCGACACCGGCACCGGGATAGTCGCCAGTATAACGACCATCGCGAATGCCGGAAGTCGGATCAGCAGGGACATTGCGTAGACATTATGAAGAGCATCCGTGAGGCTGCCAAAAGTCGAAGATCAGCAGCCGCCAGTAGTACCCGGGAAGGTAGCCGCTGTGCCGCCGGCACCGGCGGTAGCGGTAATGTAATGAATAATATTAGACTTACCGTCCCACTGAGGAGTGCCTGCCGGCTGCGAAACCGCTGACCAGAAGATCAAGCCGCCCACGTTACCTGCCGCAGCATTGGTGCTATTGACGTTGCTATCGGTTGCAACACCAATCGCGACAAGGCAGAACCCCAACACGGCACCGTTTGCTGCCGTATTCGCCCTTATGCTGTACAGGAATCGAGTGGTCGGGGGTGGCGACCAGTACCCGGCCAATGTGGTGATAAGGCCGGTCGTGGTTGCTGTCGTGGGGGCGGCTGCGACGGCGCCGGAGCCATTGATCGAGGTCGCCGCAGCTGCGACGCTTTGCGTCGAGGCATAGGCCTGAAGCGCTTGATCAAGTGAACCCATGACGGTGATGGCGTCGGTGGTTTCCGCTTTGCGCACGAACCGGTTCAAGGCAGGCAGACCGATACTGGCTAAGATGGCGATGATGGTGACGACCACCATCAGTTCGATCAGGGTGAAGCCGGCCTCACGGTCACGACGCCGCTTCGGGATCAGCGATAGGCTCTTCACATAGTTTGCCATAGTATTCTCCATTACATTCAGCAAGAGCTTACCGCGCTTCAAACCGGCCGGCACCGTACGGCGTGCAATTTTTGGCGAAAATGGCATGCCGATGGCGGTTACGCTCGATTATCGAAAACGACCTCTGAACCGATGATGACACCAACACCGTATCAGATCACTATCCATACCTAATGATGGCTGGGGCTGTCAACTGCGACGAAATTGCCTGTAAAACGGAATAATCTCAGCCGAGCCCGATTGCTTCGGCGGTCAGCGCGCCTTTGAAATTAGCGCCTTCCAGGCGGGCACCTTCAAAATTGGCGCCGGATAAGACGGCATTTTCGAAATTGGCATTGCGCAGATCGGTATTCCGAAAGTCGGCTCCTTCACAGCGGGCACCGATGAAGAAGGCTGCGCGCAGGTCACTCTCACAAAACATGGATACGATTTTCCGACCATTGGTCACGACAATCGGCGAGAGCGTGCTGCCGCGAAAGTCGGCGCCCTCCAGCGCGCAAGCCATGAATTTGACCCCGCGCGCGTCAATTCCCGCCATGGCGGCCCGACTCAGCCGGCAGTCGGTGAAGGCCGCACCGGCCAGGACCGCCCGTTCCAGATTGGCGTTGGTGAGATCGGTCGAGAAAAACTCCGCCGCCGACCAGTTAACACCCACCATTTGAAGGCCGCTAAGGTCGGATACTTTCAAAACCATGCGTTTTCCGCTTTTTGACAGGCTTTCAACCCAAACCTTATGCTGGCCGATTTGTTGTTGCAGGATTTGTTCAACTTGGGTGATTTGGCGTGCGGTTCCCTTGGCGCGGCTGAATTCCGGAGTGTCGGTGTTCACGCCGCGAAGGTTGGCCTCATTAAAGTCGCAGTTGATAAGTTTGGTGCCTTCAAACTTGGCATTGGCGAGGTTTGCGCCCCGCATGGAGGCGTTTTCCAGATTGGCTTTTGATAGATCGGCATTATCAAGTAAAGCCTGAGTAAATAATGCGCCCTGTAGATCGGCACCCCGCAGCACCGCATTACTGAGGTTGACCGTATGGAATGAAGTCGCTCCGCTGTCGGATACTTTGTTTCGGCTGTCTGAACTTCGGTCGTTCGGTCCTTGAATAATGAGCACGCCTTCCCGGCAGTCGGCACCCTCCAGCGACGAGCCGGTCAAATCCGCATTGTCGAATCGGGCTCCCCGTAAATCGCAATTGTCGAATTTCGCATGGCGAAGATTGGCCCCGGTAAAATCCGCGCAATAAAGATTTGCATTGGTAAAATTGGACCCGACCAAGTCGGCACATGAAAAGACGGTGCCCGGTAAATCGGCATCACTCAGGTTCACCGACCCGAGTTTAAGACAACTGAGGTCGCGCCGGGGCAAGCTTAGGCGCCGACCATTCTGCTTTTTTTGGACGAATCGATCGTGGGCTTCCAGCGCGGTCCGGAGATCCTCGGCCGACAAAGCCGGGGTGGCGCCGGGGCTTGAAGGCCGGCTTTGAATGGTCGGGCGGGCCTGACTCGAGGCGGCGCTCCGCGTTACCGAGTCGGGGATGCGCAGGGCTTCGGCAAAGCTGAGGGCGTTGTGCCAGCGGTCCTGTGGCCGCACGGCGAGCGCTTTAAGTAAGGCGCTCTCAGCCGAGGCCGGAAGAAGAACACCGAGATCCGATGGCGGTTTAAGTTCATCCAATTTCAGTCTTTGTGGACTATCCGGCGGCTTCACCGCAGTCAATAAATGATAAAATGTAGCAGCTGCCGAATAAATATCCGTCCATGGCCCAAGTTTAGTAAAATCTTTAATATATTGCTCGCAGGGTGCATATCCGGGCGTTAACAAAATTCCTGATCCGGATGCCCTTAACGAGGTCGCATGCTTGGCGGAACCGAAATCTATCAGTTTAACCAATCCATTGCCGCAAACGAAAATATTACCGGGTGTTACATCGGCATGCAAAATCTTTTCAAGATGAATTTCTGCCAATGACTCTAAAACATCGATGATTATACCCTGTAATTTGTTAAATGGAATTCTATCGCCTGGGTGTTTTTTCTGAAGTTGTCTTAGGGTCAATCCGGAAAGGAAATCCATTATAATATAAGCCGTGTTGTTCTCTTCAAAAAAATCATAAACAGACACAACGCGCGAAATCGGCCTAAGCTGAGCAAGAAGTCGGGCTTCCTCTAAGAACTTGGAGCGCCCGAATTCAAATACACCAGACTTATCATTGTTAATGGACAAAGATATACAGTCACTGTCACGTCCGGCAACACCATTTAAAAAATACTCTTTGACCGCGACCATCGATGCAAGGCGCATGTCATATGCTCGATAAGTTGCACCGAATCCGCCCTGTCCGAGTAAGGTGCCAATAACATAGCGTTGGCTCAAAATAGTGCCTCGCGGCAATATAGAACCCTCTCCGCTTGCGCCGGAGATGCAGGCACACCTGTTTCCATTGCTTCCGGGCAAAAATGGCTGAGAGCAGATGGGGCAGAGTTCCGTGTCCGACATGTCTTAAGCCTCGAATCAGATATCGTTATGAACCTTGACACCATGGATGAAAAGGCGAACAAACCAAGCACCGATGGCAATCCTGTTGCCGTTTAGTCAATCAACCCGGAGTGAGGATGAAATCGCAGCTTTGGTTTAAATATTCCGCTTGCGCAGATCAATACTGTTAGTTATCACTGACCTTAGGATGAAGCCGGTGACCATACATACGCATGCTTGAGTAATAAGAAGCGGATGATCCGGTGGTCGTGACGAAGAAGGTGCCGGGATGCAAACGATGCGAGTGGCTGCGGGCGCGGTGTTAAGAGTAATGCTCCTGATCGGGCTGATGGCGTTGCCGACGGCATCCGGAGCCGCGGAAATTCCGTGGGACAAGGCCAAGACATTTGAAAAGACCGTTCAGGACGAGGATATCACAGTCATCCTGCGCTGGATTCTGGCACAGAATAATCTTCAGGTCACGTTCCGGCCCGGCGTGAAAGGCTCGGTAACCTTTCAATTTAAAGATATGCCCTTACAGGGCGCCTTTAATAAGCTCGTCGCGGACTATGGCCTTGATTATGAATATAACGCCGACATTCATACGGTAACGATCTCGCCGAAAGGCCAGATTAAGGCACAGTTCATTTCCTTAAAATATATCGATAAGGCGCAGATTGAAGAGGCCAGAAAGGCCTTCGGTCTGAACGGGGAAATGGTTTTTCACGGTCATACCGTTCAGTTGCGAGGTGATCCCGATCAGGTCGGCAAGTTGAGCGATATGATCGATTTACTGGAAAAGGCCGAGGGTGAACGGCGCGCCGTCGATGAAAAGCGCCTGAGCGCCGAAGCAAATGCGACCAATACAATGGCGGAGGCCCAGCGTAAGGCGGCGGAAGCGGAAAAGATTGCCGCCGAGGGTCGGCTGCAAGAAGAACGCTTTCAGGCTATGCGTAAGCAGCGCCTCGAAATCGAGCAGATTTCGGTAAAGGTAATCCCGCTTCATTATGCCAGCGTCGGCCCGGTAAAGCTGAAGTTTCAGGGCGAAGATATTACTGTTCCCGGTTTAATTGACTCGCTAAATAATTTGCTTGGGGTCAATTCGTTAGGCGCTTCAGGCTCTTCAAGCAGCGCCAGTTCTTCGGGTAACGCGACGCCAAGTGGCTTTTCACAAAATGGTACCTTGGCCATGCAGTCACCGAATACGTTCAGTTCTTCGCAACAAGCTGGCGGACAGCAGGAACGCAACAATCTTATTGTGGTTCGAGACGAACCTAATGCGTTTAAGGGAACGGTTTCAGCGGATACTCGGACCAATTCTGTCATAGTTCGTGGTACTCCGAAAGAAGTTCAGCAGGTTGAGCAATTGGTTGCCAAGCTTGACAAGGAGACTGCGCAGATTGAAATTGAGATCATGATTGTCTTGACTGAAAAGAAAGCGGCTGAGGAACTGGGCATTACCTGGGGTGGCGAGGGAGTTAACTCCCTGTCAAGAGGCCGTGAATTAGGAGCGGCACTGGGCGGGCCAGTTAATGCTGTGGCAACAACGGGAACTGCGCCGTCATTTGGTGCGTTGGTGGATGGTACTACTGCCACAGCAAGTAGTGCAACTGGGGCTGCCGCGCTGAGTTTGGTGTCGCCGCTGACTTTGCTTCCAACAGCGGCCACCGGTGGAGGCACGGTTGCTAGCTTTCTCTACCGCGGTGGTAGAACTGCGTTGGCGGCTCAGATTAATGCTCTATCAAGGGATAACCGAGCAGAAACACTTACGGCTCCACGAATCGTTACCCTGGATAATCTCACGGCCAAGATCACCCAAGACAAATCAATCTTTTTGAGATCACAGGCTAATACCCCTGGTGCGGTTTCAACGCTTACTCAGGTTCCTGCCGGCTTGACCATGAAAATTACACCTTCTGTGCTTCGCCGCGATGACGTAGGAGAGGACAACCTCGTCCGTTTGATGCTAGAAGCAGAAAATACGACGGCTACGGATACTACTCCATCGGCATCAGCAGGAAAAACAGGTAACCAAATCCAAACTCAGGTAGTTATACCGGACGGCTCCACCTTTGTTTTGGGCGGGATGGTTGATAATCAACGGGCAGAAAATCTTCAAGGCATTCCGCTGTTGCAGGAAATCCCTCTATTTGGAGAGTTGTTTAAGGACCGGAAGTCGAAGAATGATCTTTCACAGACCTTATTCTTCATTACGCCGCGTATAGTTCCGCGCGCGGACCTCTATGTAAAAGATGTGGCACAAAAGCGGTATCTCCAGACATTGCGCAATGACATGGAACATGTCAGCAGTGACATAGAAGAAAAGAGCATGCTTTTGAATTTGGATACAAAGAACCTAGAGGAAGACGAATAGCCGCGCGAGGAGATGGTCATGAGCTTACGCCTGTTTACCTCGCTGAATTGGATGGTCGGAACACTGGCGCTCGGGGGGGCAATTCTGCTTCCCTTCCAGCGGGATATGCAAGTTGCCGCCGCAAAGACGGAAGCAGAGAGTGCAGTTGACCGTATTGTCAAGGCGGAGCGCGGGTTGCTTGATCGTGGTCGGTCTCGTCTTTCCTACTTTCGAGCCAATCAGCAGGAACAGCTACAGCGCGAGTTAAAGCTAAACCCGCCCTTATCGTCTAATAACTTTAGCTATGAGGTTTATGGTGATCGGACAAACCTGCTATTGATCAGGGCCGTAACATCACAAGCCGCTCTGAGTGAAGGGCGGCTGCCGCCTTTGTGCTTTGTGTATAAAGCCGAGCACGCAAATGAGTTGCCACAAGATGACCAGCAAACAGTCGGTGGCGAATGGCTGAAATTATCCGGGCAGAAAGCGGGACTTTTGGCGCTGGTCGTGTATTAAGTCTGCTAATGATTCTCGAGAAATCGGTGATCTGTTTCGTCTAAGGGGGGGGTGGATGCGTAAGTTAGTTAGCTGTTTTGCGGTTGGGTTAGTGCTGGCCGTTTGTGGATGCACCATGCCTCCGGACTCGTTGTCTTCACAGGATATTCAATCAGTTCCTGCACCTCCTGCGTCGGGAAAGTCGGTGCGTGCCTCACTTGAGGCAATGGTGCTTTCCAAGCCGCGCTGGCAGACTGGCGACGAATGGCGCTACAGCGATGGCTATGGTGCGCGTGTCGTTGAGGTCGGGCCTGTTCTGACGCGGTTTCAACGGCTTGATGCTCCCTCTCAATGGTTTGTCAGCAATGGCTTTTTTCGGGAAAAAACGCAATCGGGCGCTGCATTGCGTCAGACTGTATTTCGCTCGGAAAATCCGGACAGGTTCTACACTGCACCCCTTGGTCAGCCCGTAGTTTTTGTTCGTGAGTATCTGCGAGATAAAAAGATGGTTCGCCATCAAACGTCTTGGGTCGTGGAAAGTAAAGAAGCCATTACAGTTCCGGCCGGGACCTTTGATACTTTTGTTATTGTTATGCGAACCCGTAGCTTGACGAGTAACTGGACCGGTTATGAGCGTTGGTGGTATGCCCCTGCCGTAAAAAATTACGTCAGAATGGAATATAAGTATGGGCAGTCGCCAGAGGGTGCTCGTGTTTTGCTGTCGTACAAAAGCGGGGGCGCATAGAAGTAATTACGGTTTTATGAGGGATGGGCGCCAAGATGCCGGACCTGGAAGCCAGTGAGGGCGAACTACGGCAACGCTACATGAACTGGAGCGTCCTTGGTAAGGGCGGTACGGCCCTTGTCTATCGCGCATATGATACAGAGTTGCAGTGTGAAGTTGCAATCAAGATACTGAAGCCTGAAATCTTACAGAGTGCAACGAATCGCGAAATGATGATGCGAAGTCTGCGCAATGAAGTTGTAATTTCGCGCAGACTTCGCCACGCAAACATATGCGCAATTCACGACCTATATGACGGCCCGCGTGGTTTTGGCACTGTAATGGATGTTATTACAGGTGGTGAACTGCGTGACTGGATGAACGAACATCTTAATGACAGGTTGGCAACGGTTGCTCAACGATTGCTTCTCTTGCGTCGAGTTGCCGAGGCGCTGGCATATGCGCATACCTTGATTGTGCATCGAGACCTGAAGCCGCAAAACATATTTCTGCGTGATGGCGATGTTTCTAAGCCGATAATAATGGACTTTGGTTTTTCTGTCATCGGTGAGAAGACAGGATCAGATGCGAGCACAGCCTTTACTCCGAAATACATGGCACCTGAGCAGTTCGAGTCGCCTGATAAAGTTGATCGTCGAGCAGATCTGTTTGCACTTGGAGTTCTCGCATATGAATTATTTACCGGGCAGATTCCACCGACATCCTTAAAAGATATTTTGAAAACTCGTAAACCGCCCAGAATACCTCCTGAATTGATTCCAAAGCCGAGCAGTTTTAACGCTGCGGTTCGTCCTGCGTTAGATCGTCTGATCTTACAGTTAATGGCTTATGAGCCGGAGCATCGGATACAATCAGCTGATGATCTTTGCGTGGCTCTTAAGCACAATGACAACCTGATTCAGGAGCCGGGAGGTCCCGGTCCGTTTCCAATTGAGGCCGGAAGTTTAATTAGAAAGCAGTCGGCGATTGAGTTGCCGGGTGGTGAGTATTACTTAGGGTCTCAAAGAGGGCATCCTAGTACAAAATCTAATGAACTTCCGCCGCAAAAGGTAATATTAACGCCCTTCCGTATCGATCCCTATCTTGTAACAAATAGAGATTACAACGAGTTTGTTTCGCGTACCGGTTACCCGGCTCCTCCACTTTCTGATCACCCGGTATTTGGCGCCCCTGATCATCCTGTGGTGTGTGTGACTTTTGACGATGCGTGTGCCTTCGGGCGCTGGGCAGGTGGCTTCTTGCCTTCAGAGACGCAATGGGAATATGCCGCTCGTGGTGGTATAAAAATGTCTGAGTATCCATGGGGGAGTGAGCCTCCCACTCCAATGCGCGCCAATATAAATGGTGCTGCTCGTGGTACCACTCCGGTCAGTTCATATCCGGAGGGTGCTAACTTATTCAAGCTATATGATATGTGTGGTAATGTTTGGGAGTGGTGCCAGGATGTCTATGCAGAAGATTTTTATGGAAAAATTCGAAAGGAGTCGCTTAATCCCGTTAATAGCCCTCCTAAATCAGATACCGCAAAACCAAGAGTGTTGCGCGGTGGAAGCTTTCAAAGTGTAAAAGTGCAAGGGCGATGCGCCTTTCGTTCTTTTGTTAGTTCTACTGAGCGTCGGAATGATATCGGATTTCGTTTAGTTTACCGTGACGATTAGCTTTTATTAAGAGGAAGATATGTCTCATACTGCTGATACTGCGCCGGATATTCGTCTTGATATTCGCACATCTGATGGCGATGTGAAGATTTTTTTACTCTCAGGACATGGTGAAAAGTATTTAATCGGGCGATCTGTTGTTTCTTCCGTGCGTGGGGTCGACGTTATGATCGACGATATGCATGCTTCACGCCGCCATTGTGAATTATTTCGGCATGGTGGGGGTATTACATGGATGGTCCGTGATCTATTAAGTTCAAACGGAACAAGAATTGATGGTGAGGTTGTTAGAGATTTACCAGTCCAAATACGGGATGGAGCTAGAATTTCAGTAGGTCGAACATTATTAGCCGTAACATTTGGTAGTTTTGCAGACGCTGTAATGCCTATCGGTGATGCGAAGGGGTCTGTTCCGGATCGCACACAAACGCTTAGTTTAACAGATACTACTAAAATTACTACTAATGTACAGCGCGATATTGATCTATTGTCCGATGCTACGATTTCAGGAAATGCGCTATCTTATAATGAACCAACTCTAATTAGTGCCCCTGAGGTTAAAAATAGTTTTAACTCTACTGGACGAAATAAGAATGTAAATGCTTCTGTCGGCCATGAGGCAACTATTGCGATTGACGAGGATTCAACAGTTGCACAACAGCTAGAGCAGGGGCATGTTTCCAGTGCACTGCCCACGGCATTTGGAACTGCTTCTAACGTTCGCTTATCCGCTTTGCCGGTGCCGGACTCGCGATTTGTTCATACTCAAGCCCGTCTCGACGAAAGTGAAGCGGAGCGAGCTGGATTACGCGGTTTTGCAGCGGAGCTTGTCGGTGCCCAATTGGTCGAGGCTCAGAAGGCGCTGGTATTAAAACGACTTGCGCGTGAAAAGGGCCGCACATTCTTTCGAGAGTTAGCTTTTGATGGCTCAATCAAATTTAAGGATGAAATATACAAACTTGCTGCAAAAAAACTCGGGATTGAGTTGATCGAAAGTGAAAATATATTAATGGATCGAGCTAAGGAATCTAAGGAGATTCCGTATGCCCTTGCTGCAAATTTAGGGGCAGTCTTACTGCAGCATGCAAATGACACGATAGTGCTCTACGCAACTATAGATCCTTTTGATGTTGCTATCAACGACTGGATTGCAAACACCTTTCGTAAATCAACGCATAAAGTTATGGTTCTGCCAAATCACTTCCATGCTGCACTTCAGCGACTTAAGACTCGCATGGAAGAGGATGAAAGTGGTGGTAATGTTTTATTGATTAATATGGATGTTGAGACAGAAAGGCAGGTTCAAACCCGTGTTGAATCTGTAGAGGTTCCTCAGATTGTGAATTATTTTTTACAGAAGTCCCACTCAGAAAAAGCTTCGGATATTCATATTGAGCCGACTGAAGAGTATTTATTGGTTCGCTACCGAGTAGATGGAATTTTACATGAAATGACGTCATTGCCCGTTAACATGCACCCGGAAATCATTTCCCGAATTAAGATTTTATCAGGGATGGATGTTGCAGAAAAAAGACGGCCGCAGGATGGACGTATTGCTACTGTTATTCGAGACCATCCAATTGATATTCGTGTTTCATCTTACCCAACTATTTATGGTGAAAAGTTTGTGATGCGACTTCTTGATAAGAATGCGCTTCAGGAGACACCAAGTACACTTGGGCTTGTGGACCGAGACTTACGCAGACTATATGAAAAACTTGAGGCCCCATTTGGTTTGGTTATGATTAGTGGTCCAACAGGGTCTGGCAAGACCACGACACTGTATTCATGCTTAAGCTATATTGATAAAAAGACTAAGAATGTTCTAACTGTTGAAGATCCGGTGGAATATCGCCTGAAGGGCGTCCATCAGATGCAGGTTAACGAAAAAATCGGGCTAACGTTCGCTTCTGGCTTGCGCACTATTCTTCGCCAGGATCCTGACATTATAATGGTGGGCGAATGTCGAGATGCAGAGACGGCAGGAATGGCAATTCAGGCAGCGCTAACTGGCCATATTGTCTTTTCAACTATTCATACCAATGATGCGATTGGTGTTATTACCCGCATGATAGATATGGGCGTTGACGCCTTCTTGGTTGCTAATGCACTGACCCTTTGTATTGCTCAGCGTTTGGTGAGAAAAATTTGCCGGCATTGTCAGGCTCCGGTTGAAGGTGCTGCTATTTTAGAAAAGTTGGCTGATGATGGTATAACAAGTGAGCGTTTGGCAGAATTGGGAATTGAGATCGACGCTGAGCTTAATTACGTTGTTGGTTCTGGTTGCGTTCATTGTCGCAATACTGGATACCAGGGGCGACGTGCGGTTTTTGAAGTGTTTGAGGTCACTCAAGAAGCTCGATCCATGATTGTTTCGCCTAACTTTAGTGCAGATGAGTTGCGGCGAAGAGCAAGACTTAATGGAATGACTAGCCTTATCGGCCATGGGTTGATGTTGGTTGATGAAGGCATTACAACCCACGCGGAAGTATTGCGTGTGCTGGGTGAGTCTTATTGACATGGCCAGTAATCGTGTTCATATCATGATTTTTACGCAGCAATTTGCTTCGATGATGCGGAGCAAATTACCGCTGGTTGACGTGCTTAACAATCTTGCCGAGGAAACGCCTCAGAGGGGTTTGCGGGATGCAATAGCCGAAATCGCTGAAGATGTTCAGCATGGCGTTGATCTTGGAGAGGCAATGTCTCGGCATGACGAGCATTTTGATAATGTTTATGTTAATGTAGTGCGTGCTGGCATGGAGTCAGGCCATCTTGGTGAAGCTTTGTCGCAAATTGCTCATTATCTGAAGGTCATTCATGAAACAGCAAGAAAACTGCGTTCCGCAGTTACTTACCCTGTTTTTGTCATTTTAGCTTTTTTCGGCATTTTCAATGGTATGGTCTTCGGTATTTTGCCAAGATTTCAGGCGATGTTTGCCAGTATGCATAAGAAGCTGCCGATGCCAACTCAGTTTTTACTCGATGTCGGAGATTATTGGAAGGCCAATTGGTACTGGATATTGGGCTTAATGGTTGTATTTATTGCCTCATTTATTGCATGGTTATCGACGCCGGAGGGGAGAGCTATTTTCGATCGATATAAGCTCAATGTTCCATATCTTGGCGTGCTATGGCGTATGGGTGCACTCGCGCGATTCCTGCGTACTCTGGCGGTCCAGGTTGAAAACGAGGTTTCGGTGCTTCAGGCCCTACGCCAAGCGGCAGATACCTGTGGTAACGTTTATATTCAGGAAACTATTTACGATATTGCGGCCGATGTTGAGCGCGGCGGCGGGCTTGCAAACAGTTTCCGGGATCATGAAGTGTTTCACGGTATCGTTGTACAGATGATTGCTGCCGGCGAAGAGGCCGGCATCCTTGATGAACTGCTGATCTCTTCAGCCGATTATTTTGATAGCTTGGTCCAGGATATGATTGACCAAATCACTCAATTGATTAATCCAACTCTTACGATTATAGTTGGCTTGCTCGTTGCGGGTATGATGGTTGCGGCATTCATGCCGGTCTTTGAAATGGGTAATGCGGCTGGCTAAAGGCGTGTAAAATGACTATGCTGGTTCAACACTCAGGAAAGATGACTTTCCACACCGCATCTGCCGGGTTTACCTTGGTTGAGCTTATGGTTGTCGTCGTTGTTATTGGCATCTTGGCAGGACTCGGGATACCTTATTATTCAAGCTATGTCTATGCGTCGCGTGTTAAGCAGGCTGTCCCATTACTAAATAAAATATCTGATAAGGAGCGAATTTATTATAACCGAATGGGGACTTGGTTTGGCTCTATTACGGAGGATACTCTACACAGTAATTTAGGAATTGATTTAACAGCAGCAGGTGACTTTTGTTTTGTTGTATCCTGTCAGGTTGCCACGAACTGCACGGGAGGCGCTGCGGTCGGGCCGGCTTTTGCTGCTACAGGAAACACTCCGTCGTTTCAAGTTGTTGCTTATTTACGAAATAAAGCGGCTGATTACTACACTGCGGGCAACAGAGCATCGTGTTTGGTCACAACTGGCAAGAGTGGTCCGATGGGATGGGCAACGACAGGTCAATCAGTTGTGCTTAGCTACCCGCCGCCGGCTGACGGGTGGGTGAGCGGGCTTTTATGGCGAAATGGTATGAGCTTCACCAACGCATTGGCGAATTGACGATGGCGTCTAGCATCTTCTCACGGCCCCGGCGGCGTTTGCCCGGTCAAGGCGGAATGACCGTGGTCGAGGTCATGATCGGCTTTGTCTTGGTTTCGATCCTGCTGATCGGGATGGGTTCGCTATGGGTGTCTGTATCTCAGCAGATGGACCGCCAGACCTTACGCCAGAAGGCGGTGTTTCGTCTGAATGCCGAGATGGAGCGGTTGGTTAAGTTGTATACTGATTCAAGTACAGTTGCTAAGTTTTTAATACCTACTGCTCCGGTTAATGTTCCGACGACAGAGTTTAGCTCGACCGGGTTTGCTACTGACCCTTATTACCCGGTCTTATCTGTAAAGACGATGTATATTCCAGGGCCGTCGGACGTGCGGTGGGTTTATAATGACTTAGACCCTACGAGTATATGTACGACAATCGGGAGTGGGCTTTGTGACTTTGTATCACAGAAGCTTCTCCCTAATTCTTCTTTTTCTCTTATGCCTACGCCTGATACAACGGCAAAAGTGCTGAACAATATTTATCGTGAGGTGTATGTTTTTCACAAAACGACTTTAGGGACGGTTATCCGGAATCTGGTTTGGCTTGATCGCAGTCGTAACATTGTCGGTATGATCAGTTGGGAACTGCATAGTAACCCAGATGAATTAAGTCCTGAGAGCCCGTTAACGGTTCCTGTAAAATGCACGGCTGGTAATAAATGTGCATTACTAACGCTATATTTTGATTATCCATATCGTGTCACGGTTAACCCTGATGATTCTGATCCCGTTGCGAATCCAACCGGAGTTACCCCATCATCTACAACGATTACTGACCCGGTTGAAATTTTGGGATTGCCGGTTGAGACGCTGACGGTCCAATCCTTTGTTGGAACGCGGAAGTGATGCCATGAAACAAATAGGGGCACAACAATCCGGATTTACGTTAATTGAGCTGATGGTCTCTTTGACCATTTCGCTGATTTTAATGATGGCCATTTACACGATGTATTTTGATGCAATTCGTAATAGTTCATTGATTGTGACGCAAGCGAATTTGAACCGTGAAGCTCGTTTGATCTTTCGGATGCTGGCTTTCGGTCAACCGTATGATAAGATGAATTATACTACGCATACTTATAGTGCTACAACGAATGCGAATCATATGTATTTTTTTGGGTTGTATGGGCGGAAACCCAAGTCTGATAATGTGGACGACCCTGTAAGTCAAGATTTGAGCGGTTTTTTGCCGCCCCCATGTACTAAAAATGCAATTAATCCGATATGTTTGTTGGACCGTACAGATGCAGACCCGGCCGTTCCATCATATCGGCTTGCATTTTCACCATATTGGGATTTACCGGAAAGTGTTGTTTCTGATGCAAAACCAGTTCTATTTAGTTTATTGATCCCTTCTATCACGTTGAACTGTACCGGTGCTGGAGTGCCACTTGTTGATTGTGTTGATGCCACTACACCACCCATCACGACGACCGGTTATTTGCGTGGAACCCCCGCATTTGCAGCTGCGGGAACGGGTGGGGTTTTTCGCGAGGTTATGCTGCCTTTGATTGATGCGTGGGCTGTCAACAACAAGGAGAGCACTTTGGCCCAAATCTCAGATGTCTATTGGTCAGCCTTTACATTAAATGTTGAGTTATTGCCATGATTAAAGTCGTGCCTGAGCCAGATTTTATAACAGTGCGTCGCCTGAAGGGACAGGAAGGGGCGGTGTTGCCGTTTATCATGGTTATGATGGCGGTATTGATGATGATCGGCACCGGGGTTTTTCAGTATATTGTTCTGGTCGAAATTAAGGAGGTTGATGCGAGTTTAGCCGATGTTCGGGCCTATTGGGCGATGATGGGCCATTTTAATTATATGGCGATTCGGGCCGGCAAAGACGGGCTTTGCAGCGGTAGTTCAGGCTTCTGCGGTGGAAATGACTTTTCTGGTAATGGAGCAAAATTTGGCTCAAGAACCCTTACATGGTTAGGAGGCTCTACGGATACGATTGGCGCTTCGTTGCAACATTACTTGGATGGAAATAGTGAGTTGCAAATGCCTGCTGACCTAAACAATCCTGGGGTTCACCATTGGTATTATCCTCTTCGTACTGATTCTTTTTCACCTTACTGGTTTGATGTTTGGGCGTCGGTGCGACAAAGAGATAAAGAATCTTTAGCCCCATTAAGTGCTGGTGCGACGTATGATAACAATGACCAACTATTTATTATGGATTTAGAATTAAATCATGGAACTGTCTCATTTTCATCGCTGTCACCGCTTGCTAATATTCAGAATAGACTACAGAGATTAATGATTGGCTTTTGCTCTGTTGACTCTTTCAATGTGGGTATTGCAGAATATAAAAAAGGATGTGGCAATCCAGTGTCCGATGTAAGCTCTGCTGGAACGGCTACGGGGCGAGGTTCGGTTGATGGTCAAATCAAGATTCAATTTATTCAGAGAGCCCCCTTATGTACTGGATCCGGAAGTGGGACGGATTGCTCTAAGGTTACCTTCTAAGTTCTCTCAGTTCCTTGATGTTAGTTGCGGGCGTCGCTTTTCCCGTCTTGTCTCCAGCCGTTTGCCGAGGATGATATGCTGAACTTTATGAAATTGGGCAAGAAGTCGGGAGACACGGGCCCGTCGCACTCGCATGATCGGGATTGGAAGCAAGTATTTCTCCACATTACCGACCATGATTGGCAAGCCTCGGTCGTTGATCCGGACAAGCCGGAAGAACCGATGCTGCGCGGTGGCGATGGCTCGGGATTAGTTGAGGAAATTGGCGATCACCCTGGAACGTTATTGGAGCGAATGTTTCGCTTGTCCGGGGATAGTTTTAAGGGGAAAGATGGGCTCGATATTAAAGAAGTCCATATTCTGATTGATGATTCGCGCCTTATTTATAATGATATGTGCCAGGATGTCTTTGCTTCGGCGGGGGCGGCCGTACTGTTGGATATCGGGCGCCAACAATTGCACTGTCGCGCGGTAACCTTCGGGGTTGCTCCGTTTGGCCGCATCGGCCAGTCGGTGCGCAGTAACGGTGTGATCAGCTTTATGGATGTGGCCCGGCTAAGCGGCTTTTTGACGCAACTCGATAAGCTTGCGACTAAAATCAAGAGCGTGACTCCGATTGCCGACGTCCTGGTGCGACGTGCCGCGGGTGGGTCCGAGCCTTATGCCGGTCTTTCAATCGGCGCGCTTTATAGCCACTTGGTCATGGCAAATCCGATCCATGGTACGGTGGTTTATCGCTGTCTTCCCTTCGGAACCTCGACGATTATTCGCCTGTTGGCTGAGGGAAACGGTATTTCAATGGCAGAGGCAACCGCTGTGGTTGCAGAACAGGATATGCTGTCCGATCTTAGCTTGCTGCCGATGTCGGGGGACGGCGATACCATGCTGACGACCTCGGCCGAGCGTCTGTTGGGCGAGCCTGTGCGTAAGTTTATGGAGGAGATTACTCTTACCTTTGATTTCTTTGAAAATCAACGCGGTGCCGGCCGACCGGCGAGTTTGGAAGTGTTTGGCGATTTCGCGACAGTTCTGGGTTTGGATGCGGTGCTCCAGCGGCTTGGGGAACCGGTGCGGATGGCTGAGGTCTCGCTGTTCGAGATATTTCGTAGCCTGCCGGTCGATCAGCGCATGAACTTGTTGTCCGAAGCGGGCGCGGAACTTAAAATCGGCAGTAGTTTCTTTAGCTTTCATAAAGAAGAATTGCGACCGACGGAATCAGTGCGCAAGGCAATTGCTCACCAAGAAAAGTCACGACAGCAGGATATTGACAAACGTAAAGAAGAGCGCCGGCTGGAAAAGCAAAGAAAAGAGGAAAGACGAAAAAAGTCTAAGGGCAGTGGCTATCGCCGTATCGGCTCGTCTAAGTCAATCAGTGAGCAGTTTTCTGCGCTGATTTCTAAAATACCATTCCGTAAAAAGCCCGAGGCTGAGGAATTTTACGAGGAGCAGAATAATGATAATGCCGATCTCATTGGATTTGCTGCTGTAGCCGGGTTCTTGTTGCTGATTTTCTATTGGGCCTATGATCAATATAGTGAAATATCTATGATAAAAGCAGGGCAGATTGCAGGGTATTCAAACTCTACGCTTCAGGTCGGCACACTGCGGAGTGAAACCGAGAAGACATTGGTTCGGGGAGCCCATGCTGCTGATGCCGATAAAGTGTTGTGGACTGAAAAGATACTTGCATTAGCTAAGTCGATGACTAATGAAATGTGGCTGACGGATTTGTATCTTAAGAATGATACTAAGGGCAATGATCGAAACGATCGAAACGTCGTGGCAACTAAGCGGCTGGTTTTGGAGGGGGCCGTGCTGCCCTCCACAGAGGGGCACATGCTTCAAATAGGCGAGTATATTCAACGCCTTGAGGCTGACACGGAACATTTCATGACGGATTTTCGTGAAATTGTTTTTCAGGGTATGATGCTTGATTCGAGTGAGTCTGATCAGGTGGTCCGATTTGTGATCGAGGCGGTTTATGACGAGGGCAAAGGGCGTGAAATCAGAGTTAATGCACCGGCAGCGGGCGGCGGCGATGTCAAACAGATAAAGCAATTGATGGACAATCGTAACAAGTCTCTTGATCAATCCGCACAATAGTTGCTTGACCTGTTTGATAGAGAGGTTATCATGGATGCGTTTATTCGAAAATATTCGTCTTTCCTTACTTCATTGTCGTATCTGCTGCTTGGCTTGGGGGCGCTGTCTTATTCGGTTGTTATTAGTCCGATGATGGTTGCTAATGCGGATCTAGCAATCATTCGCGGTATGGTTGATAAGGAAAGTGGTGAGCTAAGAGCATTCATTGCAGAAAGGAAGAAGTTGGATAAGCCGGCTGCAGAAGTTGTCCGGTCTTTGCCGATTTTTTTGCGTAATATTAACAGTGTTGCGCAACAGACTAAGGTGATTATTCGGGAGCTAAGCCCAAGTCGCGAGGGCGGTCTTAAGTTTGTTATGAAAATTCTAACAGATTATAGAACATTTTTAGACTTTATATCGAAATTAGAGGCACTTGATGTCATTCTTCATGACATTCAGGTCCGGCCTTATGATCCAACTAAAAAACCACCCCAACACTTTATTGAATTTTCTTTGACGCCTCGCCAGGATGCTCAGCCTTTGGACAGCGCGCGTATCGCCTTGATTAAGGCGGCCGTAGCGGCTCCGGATTCACGTAACCCTTTCCAGCGGTTTGCTTATGATCAGAACAGTAAGGTCAAACAGGAAATTGACTTAACCTGGATTTATAAATTGTCCGGGTTAGGGCGGGTCGGTGATGAGAGAGTGGCAACAATCGACAGTAAGGATTACCGTAAAGGTGATCCTTTTGATGGTATGGTGATTGTTTCGGTTGATGCTGATCGGGTTTCTCTAGAAAAGAAGACTGAGCGCGGAACAGATCGATACGTGATAAAGTTCCGGATTAAAAAATAGCAAAAATGCTAAACCAACCCTTAGTCATATGGAGTTTGCCATGATTATAAAACGTTTTGTCCGATTGGCGGTATTGTTTGGTATAGCGGTATTATTATTCGCTCCTGTTGCCAAGGCCGATCTTTACGATGATGCTGTGTTAAATTATCGGCGTGGTGACTATGTTGAAGCCACAGCTATTTTTGAAAAGTTGGCGAACCAAGGTGACGCCCGGGCTCAGTTTTGGCTTGGTACCATGTGGTATCAGGGCCGGGGGAAGCCGCGCAACTATCGCGAGGCGTTCCGTTGGTATCGGCAGTCAGCCTATCTGGGAAACTCTGACAGTCAAAATAATTTGGGCCTGATCTATCGTAATGGTGAGGCGCAGGAGCCGAATTTTGTTGTTGCTTATGCATGGTTTTCGCTGGCTAAAGCACAAAACAATGATGTTGCAGACCGAAATCTTGAGTCATTGGCATCTACAATGACCAAAAACGAAATCTTGCAAGGTCAGCAGCTAACACAAGAATATCTTGTCAGAATTGACAATGAAAAGCGCAAGTCTCACCCTGTTCCGGTTGCTGATAATAGCGTTGTTCCGCTCCCGCCTCTTGAAAGACGGACTCTTCCTCTTGCGACGACTTCATCCGGTTTTGGTAGAGCAATCAGCGATAATCAAGAATATTATATGGTCCAACTCGGGTTATTTCAAAACCCACATGGTATTAAATCAATTCAGCATACTTTGCGGCGTCACCGGTTGCAGGTTGAGCAAAGTGCTGTCGAAATTCGCGGAAAAGAGTTTCAGCGATTTCGTGTCGGCCCGTATCAGACTGCTTCGGCTGCGCAGGCTGTCGCCGGGCGTTTGAACAAGTTGTTCAAACTTAAGAGTGCAGTTATTCCGCTACTAAAATAACCGAAAGCGTCCGGTTTGGTTATGGCGAATAATATATCCGGGACGGGACTGTATCTTCCAGAAGGATACCAGCTACAGGACTATCGCCTGATTTGTGTTCTTGGCAAGGGTGGGTTTGGTATTACCTACCTTGCCGAGGATATAAGGCTGGGCCGTAAAGTTGCGATCAAGGAGTATTTCCCGCTTTCTTTTTCTCAACGCACCGCAGACGGTATCGGTGTTGCTATTATTGAAACCGCCCGAACCCGATTTCAGCTTGGCCTTCGCCATTTCAATAGTGAGGGGCGGATTTTAGCCCGATTCCGGCATGCCGGGATTGTCGGGATTAATGGGTATATTGAAGCTAACGGGACAGCCTATTTGGTCATGGATTTTGAGGATGGCGATATATTGCCGGCCTGGATGAGCAAAAAGGCGGCACGATTGAGTGAAAATCAAGTCATATCACTATTAAAATTTCTTGGTGAAGGGCTTTCCGTTGTTCATGCGGCCGGATATTTGCATCTTGATATCAAGCCGGCTAATGTAATTATTCGTATCGACACCACACCAGTGCTAATAGACTTTGGCTCTGCGCGCTATAACTTCGGTGTTCAGACACAAATTTTAGCATTGTTTATCAGCCCCGGCTATTCTGCGATTGAACAGTATTCCGAGGAAAGCGTTAAAGGGCCTTGGACGGATATTTATTCTCTTGCTGCGGTTTTTTATGAGCTTTTAATTGGAGAGCGCCCGCCTGATGCTGTTGTACGTCAGCGGCGTGATACGATGGTTCCAGCCGTGGAAGCCGGCTCCGGGCGCTATTCTCGGCAGTTGTTGGGTTGCTTGGATTGGGCGCTTAAGGTTGATCCGTCTGAGCGGCCGCAGAAGGTAGAGGATTGGTTGGCGTCTCTTGGGGATGGGAAGGGGGCAACCCCGATTTCACGGGATGGATTCAAGTATATTAAAACATCCTATTTCAAGCGTTACTTGATTATATCAAAATCCGGCGGGCTAAAATCAGGTGCCGGTATTGCCCTGTTACTTATCGCCTTGTCAATCGGTATGAAAACTCTGTGGTTTCGTGAAGAGAGACATCCGATCTTTGTGCCGATTTCGGCGGAAGTGGCGACCGAGACCCGGGTTTCGACGCCTGACCTTGAACCCCTGAGTTCTATTCTCGTGGCTCCGATACTTCCTTCAGTAGAGCTTACGCCTAACCCGACTGATTTGGTGGTTCCAAAGCCGATGCCGAGTGTAGTGGCGGCTGCCGATGACGGGGTTGATTTACCGTTTGTTCCTAAATCTAAGCCACTATTGCAGCAACATATGCCCGGTACGGCTATTGTGACGGACCCGGCCCCGCAACCGACCGCCAATCCTCCTGCGGAACACGGTTACTTCATTATTGCCGGAAGCTTTGCCGTTACCGAGAATGCTCGCGAGACGAGCCGCATTTTGCGCGAGCGGGGTTTACCCGTGACCGTCGTCGAGGTGATGCGGGCCACGAAACACTTGTATATTATAAAGGTCGGGCCGTTTGCCGAACGCGATGAGGCAAAGGCCCGTGCTTCGGTTGTCGAATCGATTACCCGGGAGCGGTCGATCTTGGTGCGGAATTAAATTTCATGGAATCAAATAGTTAGGGTTAGATTCGGATGGCGGGGGAATCAGACATGATGCGCTTATTCGTCGCGCTTGCATTACCCGGGGATGTGCGGAGCCGGCTGGTCGGATTGTGTGCCGGCGTGCCCGGTGCGCGCTGGGTCGAGCCTGAAGACATGCACCTGACCTTGCGCTTTATCGGCGAAATCGAAGAGCACCTGCTTTCCGAGCTTCATGATGCGTTGGCCGGGGTTATCGCGCCGTCGTTCGACTTGGTGCTGGAGGGACTCGGACAGTTCGGCGCCGGCCACCAGGCTCGGACGCTGTGGCTCGGCGTTTCCCATAATGAAAACTTACTGCACCTTCAGGCAAAGGTCGAATCGGCATTGGTGCGCGCGGGTTTACCGCCGGAGCCGCGCAAATTTACCCCTCATGTCACGCTGGCTCGATTAAAAGAGCCGTCGTCGGAACGGTTGGCCCGGTTCCTTGCCGGCAACGGAATGTTTCGCAGCCAGCCGATAACGGTTGATCGATTCATCCTGTATCGCAGCTACAAGGGCCGTGCCGGTCCGCTGTACGAAGCCCTTGCCGAATATCCGACAGGTTGAACCTCGTTCGACACGATGACCATGCCGACCGGCCATAACGACAGCCCGGCCAGCTTGAGATGAGCCCAGGCGAAGGGCAGGCCGATGATCGTGCAGGCGAAGGCAAAGCCCAGCACCAGATGTTGCAGCGCCAACCACCAGCCGAACAGCACCAGCCAGACCAGATTGCCGAGCAGACCGAGCGGGCTGGTACCGATGGTTTCGTGCCCTTCGATCGCGCTGCGCCGAACCACGGTGCGTCCGAACGGCGCCAGATTATACAGGGCGATGGTAAAGGCCGAACGAGCCCAGGGCAGGCCGATGATGGTGATGGCCAGAATCAGCCCGACGATTGCCCACCATACGGCCATCCACAAGCCGCCGAAGACGATCCAAAGAATGTTAAGCAACAGACTGATCGGGGACATCGGGAAGACTCCTTCAGCTTTAGCGGCCGGCAGCTTCAGCGGCCGGTCGGAATATTTTGGAACAGCCCGCGCAGAAAATCGCCGCCGGGAATCGCACCCGGAGCACCCGGGGGCAGGTGGCGCAGCACCGAGCCGGTCAGTTCCCGCGCCAGATAACTTTGTAATTCGCGGGTGTCTAACGCCTTGTGCGGCTGGTCGAGGCTGCCGCTGACGGTCAAGCCGATACCCGGCAGAGGCGGTTGATGATTAATCGCAAAACGTAAAGCAAGGTTCAGTGTGCGCGCGGGAAGGTTGACGGTGCCCTTGGCCTCGCCGGTGCCGGCCGCAGCGGTCAGGCGCCCGTCATTCAGGGTAACCAAACCGTGCTCGATCACGGCGGAGGCTTCCACATGCTCGAACGCGGTATTGCCGGTCCCCTCGGTCGGCATAAGCAGTCCGAACGCATCGCGGGACCGCCGCAACGCGGCAATGTGCTGCTGAATCGCAGACAAATCGATGCCGTACAGTGTGCCGCCATCCATGGTAAAATGCCCGTTGCCGTTCAGGGCCTCGACCAGCGCCAACTCGCTGTTGCCGGCGCTCTTGACATCAAGATCGGCGTTGACGATGCCGCCGGCAAGGTCGAAAGCAGCGGCCGGGCCGTGTTCAAGTCGTGCCCCAACCAGAGTCGCGGTCAGGGCTGCTTCGGTCGAAGCCGCGTTGGCGGCAAGTCGGCCGGTCGCTCCGAAACGCCCGCCTTTGAACTCGCCGTCCAATTGCTCGAGCCGGAGCACGCCGGCCTCAAGTCCGGCCCGCAGCACCGGAGCGCCGAGCCGATTTGCGCCGAGACTGACGCCGGCACTGTCGAGCGCCAACCTGCCCTCAAAGTCGCTCAGCCCGTCCAGCCCGAGCGGCTCGCTCGACCAGCGATGACGGGCCGGAACCGGGGCGCCCGGCCATAGGCTCGGTGATCGCGGCGGGGCGGCGGTGGTCCCCGGGGTCGGATTGCGCCCGGCCGGCAACAGACGATCAAGCATGATTTCGCCGGTTTGAAGCTGAAGCTCGACAAACGGGCGCGCATTTTCAACGGAAGCGTCGGCCAATGACCCGCTCGCCTGTCCGCGCAGGGCAACGCCGGCCAGGGTGCCCTCAAGCTCGGTCAAACGCAGGCGTCCGTTCTCGTGGGTCAGGGTTGCGCTGAGATCGGTCGGGCCGGGGTCGGACCCGGCGATCGTCTGATAGTTCGGTGCGAACAGCCGCACCACCCGGCCGGTTTCGGCAAAGACGGCATGGAGCGCCAGCGGGCCGTCAAGGCCGGGGAGGTCCGGAGCAATTGCGCCCGAAGTCTCCAGCCGTCCGCCCGCACCCTCGGCGTTCAGGCTCATGTTCAGTCTTTTGTCGGTGCCGGTGACATGGCCGCCGAGTTTAAGCGCGCCCAACCGGCGCAACGGCGGCGGCAGTGTCAGGCCGAACACCCGCTCCGCCGTGGTGAGCGAACCGGTCTCGGCGGTAAAGGACAAATCAGCCCCGGTCAGCGGTGAAAGCGTGGCCAAAGTTCCGGTCAACGAGCCGGCGATGCCGGCCCATTCGGCGACCTTGGCGGTGCGCAGGGTCAGCGCGCCGTTGTCGGCCGACAGGCTCAGCTCCAGACCGCGCACCGGTTGGCCCCCGGCGACCAAATGGCCGAGGTGAAGTTCAAGCTCAACATCGGCCCGGGTCAGTGCGTCCGCCAGCGCTGCGCGCACCGGGGCTTGTCCACCCCCCGTGCCGATGCGATAAGCGTCGAAATCGAGGTGGTCGACGGCCAGCTTGATCGCGGTTTTCGGGTGCACCCTGCCATGCCAATCGAATTGCCCGCTCAACCGGGTGGTGTCCAGGCGCAGATCAAGCCCGCTGACCCGGAAATCATCGGCCCGGCCGTGCAACCGGCCACTCAGCGACAGCCGGCGCAGGCGATCGGCGGCGATACCCGAGCTGTCAACCCGCGCCCAGTCGAGCAGTACCCGCAGATTGTCGGTATTCGCCTGGAAGGCGGCGTCGATTTCGGGTCCGGCGCCGACGGTTCCGGACAGGGATATGTCCGAGCCGCCGGGGCCCGCTGCCGACAGCTTGTCGATAGTCAGTGTGCCTTCGTCCAGTCGGGCCGACAGCTTGGCCTGTCGCAGCACCCCTTGGTGAAAGCCGAGCACATCGACCGACAGTTCAAGCTTGCCGGTAAGGCCCGGCGGCGGTCCGTCGCTGCCGCCGTTCCCGCCGGCACCGTCAAGCCAGGGTTCCAGTTCGAGCCGGGCGGCGGCCAGTTTCAACTCGAGCGCGGGTATCGGGCCGGTTACCAGCCGGGCGTTGCCGGTGGCGCTCGCCTCGCCGGCTTTCAGCTCCAGTCCGGCCAGAGACACGGCTTCGGCCCGGGCGTCGAGCGCCCCGTGCAGCCCGAGCGCTTGGCGCAGTGCCGAGGGTAAACCTTTGGGCACCGGCTTACCGGCGGCGCGTGCCAGCAGCACCAGCGCGTCATCCGGTCGTGGCATTTCGGCGCGCAGATCACCTTGAAGCCGGGGCTCTGTTCCGGCGGCGGCCAACCCGGCAAAGCGCATCCGGGCGCTGCCGTCAGGCAGGGCGAGTGACCAGCGGACCGGGGTGGTGGAGCCTTCGGTAATGCCGCCGGTCGAGATTTCGAACGAGAACGGGACGTTGCGGAGCGCGGCCTCGCCCCGGATGTCGAATGGCCCGGCCAAGCTGGCGGCACCGACTCGCGCCCAGATTCCGGTCAGGCGGGTCGGCGGGCCGGCGGCATCGTTGCGCCACAAGACGCTACCATCCTCGATGACTAACCGGTCGAGGCGAAGGGCGCTCGGCGGCGCACCGGTTTCCGAAATGCCGGGTGCCGTTTGCGGCCAAAGCCGGCGCCCGTCGGGCAGAGTTTCCAACACCAGTTCGGGCCGGCTGAGCACGATTCGCTCGATTTCGATTCGCCCGCTGAGCAAGGGAATCAAGGCGACCTTGGCTTCCAACCGGCTCAGGCGGAGCAACTCGGGCTCGTTCGCGCCGGGCAGGGCGGCAATGGTCAGCCTGGACACCGACAGGGTGGGGGAGGGCAGCATCGAGAAATGAACATCGCCGTCCGAGCGGACGGTAAGCCCGCTAAGCTCTTGCAAAGTTTCAGTAATGCGGGGCTTGAACCGGTTCCAGTCCACCAGCCCCGGCACAATCAGCAGGGCCGCGATCGCCAGCCCCGACAGAATCAGAAACGCGCTGAAAAGTTTTTTCACGACTGCGGGTCCGATCTCCGGAAGATTCACCGGGAACCCTTGCACCGGCGCCAGCTTGCGCTAAACTAGAAGGTCAGGCCCGAAGAAGCAAATGGATCGTTTTCCGGGTTTCGGGGAGGCAGGCCATGGGCGACATCATCAATCTGAATCGGTATCGCAAACTCCGAGATCAGCGCAAGCGCGAACAGGACGCCGTGTCCAATCGGGCGAAATTCGGCCGGACCAAGACGGAAAGCCGTACCGAAACCACCACCCGCGACCGTAATCGCCGCGAACTTGATGGTAAGAAGATCGACGAGCCGGCATGACGCTCCTCACCGTGTCACCCCCGACGGTCGTCACCGTGTCACCCCCGTGAAAACGGGGG
>JBAWVF010000027.1:0-32190 GCA_037147415.1 Rhodospirillaceae bacterium
AGACGCCAGACCGCCCTAAAATTTCCAGAAAATCGGCCAGTTAGAATGGCTGCCGAAAGAAAGAAACCGGGCCTTTCGCCCGGTTTCCTGTTTGTCCGTCTAGAAAATGCCTTCAAGCGGCGCTTTGCGTTTGCGTTCGATCGTGGGGGTGTCGCCCGCCGTGACCGGCTTGCCCTCGGCGGCGTTGCCGCGCAGGCGTTTGGCTTCTTCTTTGGGATCGACCACGGTGAAGGGGGCGTCCTGCTTCTGCCAGAAGATCAGGCGGTCAACCCAGCGCTTATCGGCAACCACCAGATTGCGGGTCTCGCCATCGATCGTCGCCCGAATATTTGATTGCGCGTTGTCGGCGCCGGCGCGGTTGAGCAGGCTGTTTTCCGCGGCGCTGGCGGCGCCGGTGCTCCGGGTGGTTTTCGAGCCGAACACGGCGGTGGCGGCGGCCTGCGTCGCGGCAACCTCCTGCGGCCGAGCCTCACCCGGGCGCGGCGGGCGCAGACGGAAATCCGGCGGCACCGAGAGCGGGGCCTGGGCCACCACGGAAAATTCGTCCGGCGGCGCGTGTTCCAGACCGAAAGTCTGGCGCCACCCGCCACACCCGGCCAGAACCAGCGTGCTCACCATCAGGAAAGCGACCGAAGCTGCCGTCCGGCGCCCGCGCCGGCCGGTCTGTTGTCTTGCGCTACGTCCGAGTCCGTCCATCGCCCTGTCCCGCATTCCGTCGACTGTTTCGCCATTTGCGCCTATCCGCGCTATCAAACAGTATTACGACATTTCGGAGTGATTAAACAATCCATCAATGAGAATAAGCGTCACGCCGATTGAAATGGCGCTGTCGGCGACATTGAAGGCGGGCCAGTGCCATAGTCCGACATGGACATCGATAAAGTCGGCGACCGCCCCCAGCCGTAAGCGGTCGATGACATTGCCGAGCGCGCCGCCGATGACCAGGCCAAGCCGGAGGCCCGCAGCCATGGTCTCGGCGCGGACCAGCCACACCACCAGCATCGCCACGACGGCAAGCGCAACCGCGGCCAGAACAAACGGCATGTTGTCGTTAGAAAACAGGCCGAAGCTGATCCCGTGGTTCCAGGCCATCACCAGATTAAGCCAGCCGGTCAGCTCGATCGCCTTCGGTGGCTGCATGATTTGCGTGACCACCCACCATTTGCTGAGCTGATCCAGCAGAACGACAAGGGCCGAGATTCCGAAAGCGAGGATAAGGCGGCGGGTCATGGTGCCGCCCCAAACGCATCGGCCGCTTCGACCGCATCGACGCAACGGGGGCATAGGGTCGGGTGCTCGGCATGGTGGCCGACTTCGGGTAACACCTTCCAGCAGCGCTCGCATTTTTCACCGGACGCGAGTGCGGACACCACTGCCACGCCGGGGAAGTCTTCCAGGGTAAAGGCGCCGGCCGGGGCCGGCTCGGTGGTCAGGCGAATCGCCGAGGTAATCGCGATGTCCTGGAACTCAACGGTGGCCAGCAGCGCCGCGGCCTCGCCATCGAGATGTACGACCGGATCGGCCTGGAGCGAAGAACCAATAATCTTTTCAGCACGGGCCTTTTCGAGAGCACCCGTTACAGTGCGTCGAATATCCCGAACCATGCTCCAGCGCTTCGCCAAATTATCATCGCGCCACGACGCCGGCAGTTCCGGGAAGGTGCGCAGATGGACGCTGTCCTCCGCTCCGGCCTTAGCCCCGAGTCGGGCCAGCCAGGCTTCCTCGGCGGTAAAGCACAGAATCGGAGCCAGCCACGCGGTCAGGCACGAGAACACATGCTCCATCACCGTGCGGACCGAGCGCCGCCGCAGCGAATCGGGGCGGTCGCAATAGAGCGCGTCCTTGCGCACGTCGAAATAGAAGGCTGACAGATCAACCGAGCAGAACGTGTGCAGGGCGGTAAACAGCCCGTGGAAGTCGTAAGCCTCGATGCTGTTGCGGACCAGCTCATCCATCTCGGACAGGCGATGCAAAACCCAGCGTTCCAGCTCGGGCATCGTGGTGAAATCTTCGACCCGCTCGACCTCGCTGAAGCCTTCCAGCGCACCCAGCAAGTAGCGCAAAGTATTGCGCAGGCGGCGATACAGATCTGCCTGAAATTTTAGAATCTCCGGCCCGACCCGCATATCTTCGGAATAGTCGGAGCCGATCACCCACAGCCGCAGAATATCGGCGCCCTGCTTGTCGTAGACTTCGCGCGGATCGGTGACGTTCTTCAGCGACTTCGACATTTTCCGGCCCTGCTCGTCGAGCACGAAGCCATGAGTCAGCACCGTGTCGAACGGCGCGCGGCCGCGGGTGCCGCAGGATTCCAGCAGCGAGGAGTGGAACCAGCCGCGATGCTGATCGGAGCCTTCCAGATACAGGCTGGCGGGCCAGCCGAGTTCCTCGATCCGATGTTCCAACACGAAGGCGTGGGTTGAGCCCGACTCGAACCAGACATCGACGATATCGCGCACTTGATCATAATCCTCGGGATTATAACCGTCCCCGAGAAAATCCGCAGCCGGGCGCGCGTACCAGGAGTCCGAGCCCTCGGCCCCGAAGATCGAAGAAATCCGCTCCAACACGGCCGGATCGACCAGCGGCTTGCCGTCGGCCTTGGCGACGAACAGCGCGATCGGCACGCCCCAGGCGCGTTGGCGGCTGATGCACCAATCGGGACGGCTGGCAACCATGGCGTGAATCCGGTTGCGTCCCTGCGGCGGGACCCAGCGGGTTTCGTCGATGGCTTTCAAGGCTTTGCCGCGCAGATCGCCGGTCTCCATCGAGATGAACCATTGCGGCGTGGTCCGGAAAATCAGCGGCGCCTTCGACCGCCACGAGCACGGATAGCTGTGCTCCAGCGTGCCGCGCGCCAGCACGCCGCCTTTTAACGCAATCGCACCGAGCACCGCGCCGTTGGCATCGCCTTTTTTGCCCTGATCGGTATAGACCGCGCGGCCGGCGAACACCGGCACCCGCTTCAGGAAACGCCCATCCTCGCCCACCGTCTCGGGCACTTCGATCCCGAAGCGGCGCCCGAGCTGGAAATCGTCCTCGCCATGACCGGGGGCGATATGGACGAAGCCGGTGCCGGTGTCGGTGGTGACGAAGTCGCCGGGCAGCAGCGGCACCTCGAACCCATAGCCGTTGCCGTGGAGCGGATGGCGGCAGACGGTGCCGGCCAGCGCCGAGCCGGGGAAGCGGGCGATTTGCTCCCAATGCGTGATCCCGGCGGCGGCGGCGGTCGCCTCGGCCAGCGCGGCGCATAAGACCAGCGTCTCGCCCGGCTGAGCCAAGCTGTTTTCACCGACCGCGCCGACCCGATAGAGCGCATAGTCGAACTCCGGCCCATAGGCGATCGCCCGGTTGCCAGGCAAAGTCCAGGGCGTTGTCGTCCAAATCACCACCGAAGCCCCGGCCAGCTCGGGCAAGGACGGCTTATCGACTTTAAAGCGAACCGTGACCGTGGTCGAGACATGGTCGTGATATTCGACTTCGGCTTCGGCGAGCGCGGTCTTCTCGACCACCGACCACAGCACCGGGCGTACGCCTTTGTACAGCCCGCCATTCAACAGGAACTTGTGAATTTCGCGAACGATTTGCGCCTCGGCGGCGTTGGTCATGGTGGTGTAGGGGCGGACCCAGTCGCCCGCGACCCCGAGCCGCTGAAACTCGGCCGACTGGATATCAACCCATTGCTGCGCGAAGGCCCGGCATTCGGCGCGGAATTGGAGAATCGGCACCCCGTCCTTGTCGCGGCCGGCGGCGCGGTATTTCTCCTCGATCTTCCATTCGATCGGCAAGCCGTGGCAGTCCCAACCGGGGACATAGGGTGCGTCGAACCCAAGCATCTGGCGCGAGCGGTTGATCACGTCCTTCAGGATTTTATTGACGGCGTGGCCGATATGGATATTGCCGTTGGCGTAGGGCGGGCCGTCATGAAGCACGAATTTCGGCCGCCCCTGCGACCGTTCGCGCAAGCGTCGCTGCAAGCCGGTGTCGGCCCAGCGCTTCAGCAGCTCCGGCTCTTTGGTCGGCAAGCCGCCCCGCATCGGGAAATCGGTGCGCGGCAGAAATACGGTCGGTCGGTAATCGCGGGGCATGGCAATCCGGTATCGGCTGAAAGGTCACGGCGCGTGATGTTAACAGGGCCGCAGCCCCGGTCAAGCCGGCAAAGCCGGCGGCGCGCGGAAAAGCGCAAGCTTGACTTTTCCGACGCTTAAGCCGACTCTGAACAGGATACGGGGCCGGTGTTCCGGGAGTGTTTGGCCATGACCACGATGATTGCCGAGTTGTATGATGCGCTGATCGCTGCCGGTGCGCCCGAAGACAAAGCGCGCAAGGCTGCTGAGACCATAGCACAGGCCACCGTGACCAATCCGAACAGTCTGGCGACGAAGGCCGATCTTGCCGAAGCCAAGAATGAACTTTTGAAATGGATGTTGGGCGCGATGGCCGCTCAAACCGGTTTCCTGTCGGCAATCAAGTTTTTCGGACACTGAGGTCTTCCAGTTCCGCGTCGCGGCGGTGATAGCCGGTGTCGGCGATGGCGGCGCGGGCGGCGGCGAGCAGGGCGGAAATATCGGCCCCCGGCGTCTCCGCCCGCAGCAGGCGCGCCAGTTCAAGATCATGGTCGATCAGATGCAGGCGCATGTCGCCGCGCTTGGCGATGCGCGAGGCTTCCGCCAAATCCCGCCGTGCCGCGTCGAAATCGCCCTGTTGGCGCCGGAACCCGGCCCGGGCCAGCAAACCGCGGGGAAGGTGGTGCTGAGATGCGGCTTTGCGCAGCCCGTCGACCCCTTGGTCGAGAAAATGCCGCGCTTTTGCCGGGTCGCCGTCCGCCGCCGCCTCGGCCCGGCCGAGCGCGAGATGCTCGAGCGCGATGCTGAGAGCAGAGTCGCCCGGCGTCCGCCATTCGAACAATTGCTCGACCCGCTGCCGCACCTCGGCGGCGCGGCCGAGCGAGAGCAGCAAATCACAATATTGGTAGCCCTGGACAGAGTAGAGCAACGGATAGTGCGGCTGGTCTTGCCGCTGCATCTCCTCGGTCTGTTCGAACAGCTCGAGCGCCGCCCCGGTTTTGCCGCACTGGTGCAGGGCGTCGCCCCAGGTGGCACGCCTAGCCAACCGCTGGAAAGCGTCTTCGCTGCGGTCGGCCAGTTCGACCGCCTGCCGCGCGGCGTCCTCCGCCTCCACCAGCCGGCCGAGCGTGACCAACAACTCGCTGAGATTGGAGGCATTAATAGCGGCGCTCCGCCAATTCTTCTCCTGATAGCATATCTCCAGCGCGGCCCGCAGCGGCTCGACCGCCTCAGTGAGCCGGCCGAGCGCGCGCAAGCAAAAACCGGCCTGATTGACCAGCTCGGCGCGATCATGTTCGGTCAGTGTCGCCACCGGGCGCGTCCAGGCTGGCCCATCCGGACTAAAATCAAAGAAAGCGGCGAGCGCGGCCAGATCAGCGCCATAGGCCCCGAGCTTATGGGTGCTGTAATATTCGTTGTTGCGCTGAATGCGGCGGAAATGAACTTCGTCAAGAGCTTGCTGATAGTGGCCGGCGGCGCAGCCATGGGGAATCGCGATGTAAAGCGGGTGCAGTTCCTCCAGCGTGTCGGGCAGGGGTTTGGTCGGCACCGAAACCCAGTAGCGATAGAGCCGGTCATTGCCGGCACGCCATGCCTCCGGATGGCTGGCGCGCAATTCGTCCTGGAAATGGCTGCGCACCAGCGGATGGGCATCGAGCCCGCCCTTGTCATGCTCGCTCGCCTTCGCCACCAGCCTGAGTTCGCGCAAGCGGTCGAGCAGCGCGTTCCAGGCCCCCGCATCCACCGGCAGTTGATCGGTCAGATCCGGAATCGCCGGGGCCGCGCGCAGTTTCTTCAGTTCCTCCGCGGTTGCCGGCCGGTCGAACAGCCCGATCAAGCGCAGCACCTGCCGCTCCGCCCCTTCGCCCAAGCGCTCCGCGAAGGCCGCCAGCACCCGGCGCGGGGGACGTTCTTTTTCCTTAACCCATGGCAGATCGGGGATGGTCAGCCCCTCCGTCGCCGGGGATTTGTCGATCCCGCGCAGCCACGACGCCACCAGCGCCACCGCCAGCGCGTGATTGCCGAAAGCGGCGCTGAGCCGTTCCAGTTCTCGATCGGTGCCACGCACCCCGCGCACTCGCAACAGGGCGCGGCCGGCACTCACCGGCAACAGATGCAGGTCGCGTTCAACCGTGGTGTCCGGAAAATCCTCCAGCCCGGTGACATGCTGCCGGGTGGTGATGACGCACAACCCGTTATTGTCGCCGGCCAGCTCCTCGATCAGCATGGCCAGCGCCGGGTCGCGCACCCGGCCGGCATCACCGGTCGCCCATTGCAGAGGCTCCAGCCCGTCGAGAATCAACAGCGTCTTTTGCCGGCGCACCAGCCCGGCCAGCCGCGCCCCCTTGTCCCACGCCGACTCGCCCTCGATAATCGGTGCCCCGAACCAAGTAAGCGCATCGATAAAGAATTTATCGGCCGAGGCGCCGCTATTTTCATGGCTGCCCTGACTATAGAACGACCAGCCGAAGACTCGAGCCGCCCCGTCCCAGTCGCGCGCCGCCAGCCCCTCGAGCCAGCGATTGACCAGCGCCGACTTGCCGACACCGCCCCAGGCGACCAGACTGGCGACCTTCGCGGTTTTGCTGTTCCACTGCGCCTCCAGCCACTGCAAATCTTCCTTGCGCGCGAACAACTCCTTGCCCGAGCTTGGCAGCCGGTCGATATCAACCCGCTCTTTCGGGAATTCCGCCGCAGCTTTCCTCAACGCCTCTTTCCGCTCCTTCAAGTCGTCAAGCCGCTTGTTGATCCCCGCGACGATTCCGGTCAATTGCGACTTCCAATCCGGGCATTCCGACAGCGGCTTGGCCCCCTCCGGCTTGATCTGGCGTTTATCGAGCCAGGGCTCAATATCCCAAAAACATGGCTCGGCCATAATCGGCAGAAACAGCAAACCTTCGGCTTCGGCCCGCTCGATCAGATAGGGGATTTCCTCCTTCATGCAAAACTTGGACTCAAGGAAATCCGCTGAAATCAGGCAAATCCCGACCCGAGCCTGTTCCATCGCGGTGCGAATCTTATCCCACCACTTGTCGCCATGCTCGATATCCCGGTCATCCCACAGCTCCAACCGGCCATGGCGTTCCAGCGGCGCCATAAAAGTCCGCACCCGTTCCAGCCACGCCTTATCCTTGTGGCTGTAGCTGATAAATCCAAGGGCGGGTTTGGTGTCGTCATGGTCGATCATCCCGCCACCTTATCAGACTCGCTTCGCCCTCGCAACAGCCGCCGCGAGTGAATGCCTATGCATGCAATCGCGAGCATTCACAGGGCGGTCAGGCCAAGCGCGCCTTCGAGGTGGGAGCCTTCTAAATCGGCGCCCTCCAGATTGGCGCCGGTCAGGTTGGCGCCGCGCAGCATTGCCCCCCGCAGCATGACTTTCCGCAGGTCGGTGCCGGTCAAGTTCGCCTGGCTCAGGTCGCACCGGGTCATTTCCGCGTTGCGCAGATCGGCGCCGCTCAGATTAGCCCGCATCAGCCGCGCGTCGGCGAAGTTGACGTTGCGTTGTGCGGTGCGCGACCCTTTAATCTCGATCGAGCGCATGCGCGCCCCGACCAATTGCGCATCGGACAGAGTCGCGCGGTTGAAATTGGTGCCGCGCAGATCGGCCCCCGTCATGTTGGCGCCGCGCAGATCGGCAAAGGATAAATCGGCCATGGCAAGACGAACCCCGGCCAGATTGCCGCCGCGCAGCACGGAGCACCGCATATTTGCCGCCGAAAGGTCGATATCGGCCAGCATTACCCCGACCAGATCATGTAATGATAAGTCGGCGCGCTGACCCTCACCGCCATTGGTCTCCAGCCATCTTTGATGAGCGTTCAACACGTCTTGCACATGATCGAAGCGCTTGGCCATCACCGCACCGGTTACATCGGCGCGGGTCATGTCGGTTTGCTCGAGAATGGCGCCGCTAAGATTGGCGCCCCGCAAAACCGTGTTGTTCATGCAGACATTCGCCAGGACCGCGCCGCGTAAATTGGCGTCGGTCAGATTGGCGTCACTCAGATCGGCTCCGGTTAAATCGGCTCCGGTTAGATTACACATCTGCAAGTTAGAGTGGATAAAGCGAACGCCGCGCAAGATCGCATTGGTCAGGTCGGTCTCCAGCACAACCGCACCGCTCATTTTGGCGCGGCTAAGGTCGGCCCCGCGTGCCGAAGCCTGCCCGAAATCGGCATTCTCGCCCCCGGCCCGGGCAATCGTGCCATCGGCCGCCGGCTTAAAAACCGCGCCGCCGCGTAAATCCGCCTCAACAAAGCTGGCATCATTCATGATGGCGCCGTGCAAGCTGGCGCCGCGCAAATCCGCACGGCGAAAATCCGCGCCCTCCATATTGGCTTCGCGCAGATCGGCCGCGTAAAAATTCGTATTATAGAATCGGGCGTGCTGCATCTGGCAGCCGACCAGCCGGGCCGCACTCATATCGGCCTCGGACAAATCAAAATTGACCAACTTAAGGCCGGACATATCACAGAACCGCAGCTTCGCTACCACGCAGCCGCGTTTATGCTGGAGAAATCCCCTGTGGACATGGACGATATAGTCAAGCTCGCTTTGCGAGACTTTCTTTCGCCCGATTTCCAGGGTGCTGACGGAGGTCTGGTCTGCCAAGATTTCCGATTACCACGGTAATTTCAATCCGCGTCCGGATTATGCCAAGCAACTGAAGATTTGTCCAGACGGCTTACGCCTGTTTGGCGTCGATGATGCCACGGCGAATGGCGCGGGTGCGGGTAAAGACTTCTTGCAGCGTGGCGCCCTCGCCATAGCGAATCGCGCGCTGCAAAGCGGTCAAGTCTTCGTTGAATCGTTGCAGAATATCGAGCACAGCCTCACGATTGTTTAAGAAGATATCGCGCCACATTACCGGATCGGAGGCGGCAATACGGGTAAAGTCACGAAATCCGCTCGCCGAGAACTTAATGACTTCGCTTTGGGTCGAGTCCTCCAGACCGACCGCAGTATCAACAATAGAATAAGCAATCAAGTGGGGTAAATGGGAGGTAATCGCCAGCACCCGGTCATGGTGGGCGGCGTCCATGATCTCGACCATCGAACCGATTTGTCGCCACAACGCGGTCATCTTGTCCACCGCAGCCGGATCGGTGCCGTCGGGCGGGGTCAGGATGCACCAGCGGCCGACAAAAACCTCGGCAAAGCCTGCGGCGGGTCCGGAATGCTCGGTCCCGGCGATCGGGTGCGCGGGGACCAGATGAACGCCTTTCGGCAGCAACGGCGCCACTCGCTCAACCACCAGTTCCTTGACCGAGCCGACATCGGACACGATCATGCCCGGGGTGCACTGCGACGCGATCTCTGCCGCCAGCGCGGCCAGCGCCCCGACCGGAGTGCACAGCACCACCAGATCGGCGCCTTTAACCGCCGCCGCCAAATCCGTTCCGGCCTCGTCGACCAGCGAAAGCTCCAGCGCCTTGGCGACATGCACGGGGTTGCTGTCGGCGCACACCACCCGCCGGGCCAGTCCGTGCTTGCGCAGGGCCAAAGCCAGAGAGGAACCGATCAGCCCGATACCGATAATCGCAACACGTTCGAACAACACGGCGGGGATTCCTTCGCTCAACGGGCAACCGGTGCGGGTGCGGGCTCCGGCCGGACTGTCCGTTTCGCCAGTTCATCAACGGAAAGATTAAGCTTAAGCACATTAATACGCGGTTCGCCAAGCATGCCGTAGCTTCGTTTTTCGGTCAGAATATCAACCAGCATGCGCAATTGGCTTTCGTCGAGTCCGCGCTCCCGCGCTACCCGTGGCACTTGGAAGTGCGCGGCGGCCGGCGACAGATGCGGATCAAGTCCGCTGCCCGAAGCCGTCACCAGCTCAATCGGCACCGGAGGCGCCGTGCCGGCCGGGTAATCCGCGCGCTCGGCGGTCGCGCGGGCGGTCACCAGGTTAATCTGCTTTTTGCTGGTCACGGAAAGATTGCCGCCATTGGAGTTGCGGGGATCGTAGCCTGCTCCCGCCATCGATGGCCGAGGATGAAAATAGCCCGCTCGGGTGAAGCCCTGCCCGACCACGGCCGAGCCGATCAGCGTGCCGTCCAACTCGATCAAGCTTCCATGCGCCTGGAATGGAAACAGATATCCGGCAAGCCCGGTCATCGCCAGCGGATAGGCCACCCCGGTCAGCAGGGTCAGCACAAGCAAAAGGCGCAACGCGGGTTTAAGTTCGCTCAGCATCACTTACACCAGATGAAGGGCATTAACGATAGAATCGATCAGCTTGATGCCGATAAACGGGGCTAACAGCCCGCCGCCGCCGTAAATCAGCAGATTGCGGCGCAGCTGGGCCGCCGCATCGACCGGACGATAGACCACGCCCTTCAGCGCCAGCGGGATCAGCGCGACGATGACCAGGGCATTGAAAATAGTGGCCGACAGGATGGCGCTGCTCGGACTGCCCAGCCCCATTACATTCAGTTCGATCAGTTCCGGATAGGCTGCCATGAACAAGGCCGGAATAATGGCAAAGTACTTTGCCACATCATTGGCAATCGAAAACGTGGTGAGCGAGCCCCGGCTCATCAACAATTGTTTGCCGATCATCACGATTTCAATCAGCTTGGTCGGGTCGCTTTCCAGATCGACCATGTTCCCGGCCTCACGCGCGGCCATGGTCCCTGTATTCATCGCAACCCCGACATCGGCCTGAGCCAGTGCCGGCGCGTCGTTCGAGCCGTCGCCGCACATGGCGACCAGCCGGCCCTTCGCCTGCTCGCTCCGGATCAGCTCCAGCTTGCGTTCGGGTGTCGCCTCGGCCAAAAAATCATTCACTCCGGCTTCGGCGGCGATCGCTGCGGCGGTTAAGGGATTGTCGCCGGTGATCATCACCGTGCGAATCCCCATTTTGCGCAAAATCATAAACCGCTCGTAAATGCCGGGCTTGATGATGTCCTTCAGGAAGACCACGCCGAGCGCCTGATCGCCGCGCGCCACCACCAACGGTGTCCCGCCGACCTTGGCCACCCGTTCGATTGCCAACGACAATTCGCGGGCATTGTGGACCTTAGCCGGATCGCCCGCCTTTTTGGCCAGATAGGCCAGCATGGCATCGGGCGCGCCCTTGCGGATTTCCATGTCGGGCAGATTGACGCCGCTCATCCGGGTTTGCGCGGTGAAGGGGATGAAGCGCAGCGTGCCGAGCTTGCCCGCGATCGCGCTTTCCTCAATGTCTTGTAACGTGTGGCGCTCGCGCGCCAGACTGACGATCGACCTGCCTTCGGGGGTCTCGTCGGCCAGCGAGGCGAGCATTCCGGATTCGGCCAGCTCGCGTTCACTTACGCCCGACACCGGGATAAACTCGGAGGCCATGCGGTTGCCCAGCGTGATGGTCCCGGTTTTGTCGAGCAGTAAAACGTCGATGTCGCCCGCCGCCTCGACCGCGCGTCCCGACTTTGCCACCACATTGACCTTGACCAGCCGGTCCATGCCGGCAATCCCGATCGCCGAGAGCAAGCCGCCGATCGTGGTCGGAATCAGCGTCACCAGCAGCGCCACCAGATAGACCACCGGCACCATGCCGCCGGAATAGGCCGCGAAGGCCTCCAGCGTCACCACCACGATCAGAAAGATGATGGTCATGCCGACCAACAGAATGGTCAGCGCGATTTCGGACGGGGTTTTCTGACGCTTGGCGCCCTCAACCAGCCCGATCATGCGGTCCAGGAAGGATTCTCCCGGATTAGCCGCAATCTGAACCACGATGCGGTCCGAGACCACCCGGGTTCCCCCGGTCACCGCCGAACGGTCGCCGCCGGACTCGCGGATAACGGGGGCGGACTCACCTGTTATCGCCGATTCGTCAACGGTGGCGATGCCGGCGACCACGTCGCCATCACCGGGAATGATCTCGCCCGCCGCCACCGCGACCAGATCGCCCACCCGCAGCGCCGCCGCCGGCACGGTATCAAAGGTCTTGGCGTTGATCGAGGCAATGCGGTGGGCGGTGATTTCGGCCTTGGTCTTGCGCAGAGAATCGGCCTGTGCCTTGCCCCGTCCCTCGGCCACCGCCTCTGCAAAATTGGCGAACAGCAACGTGAACCACAGCCAAGCCGCAAGCTGCCCGACCAGCGCGGCCTCGGGACTGCCGATCACCAGATCGCGCAAGAACAGCCCGGTCGACAACACCGTCACCACCGCGACCACGAACATCACGGGGTTGCGGATCATCTGCACCGGATCGAGCTTGCGCACTGCATCGAGCGCGGCCGGAACGACAATCCGCGGATCGAACAGAGAAACTTCGGCGGGACGGTGAATCACTCGGGGGCTCCCTGAGCGGCCATGACTAAGGAGTAATCGTCATCGATGAAGCGATCAAGCCGCCTGCCGGGAGGGAGCCGGAACGGCGCGACCATCCTCCTCGGCCGCTTCGATCCAGCAGGCAATCGCGTCCTGCACATTGTCCACCGCCTCTTGCGGCGTGGCGCCATCGGACAGGCAACCGGGCAGGTCCGGCACTTCGGCCAGCCAGCCGCCCCCTTCCGCGTCGGTCAGCGGTCGCAGCTTAAGAGGATAGGGATAGATCATTCTCGCTACTCCTCAAAACGTCTTGCCGTGGATCAGGGCCAGATGCTCGACCACCGGGCCGAGCGCCAGCGCCGGAAAGAACGTCAACCCGCCCACGATGAGAATGACGCCGATCAGCAGCGCGATGAAGAGCGGGCCGCCGGTCGGCAGAGTTCCGGTCGAGGCCGGCGCCGTCTTTTTAGCGGCGAACGAGCCGGCGATGGCCAATAACGGAATGATGGCGAAATAGCGCCCGATCAGAATAACCAGCCCGATCATGGTCTGCTGATAGGGGGTGGTGGCATCGAAACCGGCGAAGGCCGAGCCGTTATTGCCGACCGCCGAAGCATAGGCATACAGCACTTCGGAAAGGCCGTGCGGCCCCGGTTGCGCAATCGAAGCGGTGCCCGCCGACAGCATGAGACTGAGCGCACCGAAGCCGAGAATGCCGATCGGCACCACCAGCAGCGCCAGCACCGCCAGCTTGATTTCGCGCGATTCGATCTTTTTGCCGAGATATTCGGGGGTGCGGCCGACCATCAGCCCGGCGATGAACACGGTGATGATGACGAAGACCAGCATGCCGTAAAGTCCGGCCCCGACGCCGCCGAAGACGATCTCGCCCAGTTTCAAGTTGATCATCAGCGCCATCCCGCCGAGCGGGGTGAAGCTGTCATGCATCGCATTGACCGAGCCGTTGGAGGCCGCGGTCGTGGCGGTTGCCCACAACGCCGAAGCGGCAACGCCGAAGCGGGTCTCCTTGCCTTCCATATTACCGGCGCTTTGATCAATGCCGACGGCGGCGAGCAACGGACCGGGGTGGCTTTCGAACCACGATGTCGCGGCCAGACCGGCCAGAAACAGGATCGCCATCACCGCAAACAGCGACCACCCCTGTCGCGCATCGCCGACCATGCGGCCGAACGTGAAGGTCAGCGCCGCGGCCAGCGCCAAAATCGCCCAACTTTGCACCAGATTGGACAGCGGGGTCGGATTTTCATAAGGGTGCGCGCCGTTGGCGTTGAAATAGCCGCCGCCATTGCTGCCCAACTGCTTGATCGCCACCTGCGACGCAACCGGACCTTCGGGAATGGCCTGCTTTACCCCCTCCAGCGTGGTGATCGCGGCCGGCGAGGAAAAAGTCTGCGGCGTGCCCTGCCACACCAGAAACAGCGTCATCATGATCGAGAGCGGCAGCAGGACATAAAGAATACAGCGCACGACATCGACATGGAAATTGCCGATGGTCTTGCAGTTTTTCCGGCTCAAACCACGGGTCAGCGCGATCAGGACCGCAATTCCGGTCGCGGCCGACAGGAAATTTTGCGTGGTGATCCCCAGCATCTGAGCCAACATGCCCAGCGCCTGCTCACCGCTATAGGCCTGCCAGTCCGTGTTCGTGACGAAGCTTGCCGCGATATTGAAGGCCAGCGCCGGCGACGCCGCCGGTAGCTCGGCGGGGGACAGCGGCAACCAATGCTGAACCCGGATCAGCGCATAAAGCAGCAGCGCGCCCACCAGATTGAACGCCAGCAGCGAGGCGGTATAGGTGGTCCAGTGTTGCTCGCGGCTCGAATTGATCCCGGCGGCCCGGTAGATCAGGCGCTCAACCGGCTTGAGCAGGGCATCGACAAGCAGCGGTTCGCCGCAGAACACCCGCGCCATATAGCTGCCGAGCAGCGGAACCGCCGCCACCAACAGCACCAGAAAGACGGCAATCTGGGCCAGACCTTGTATCGTCATCGGGCGGAGGCTCCCGTACTCAGAATTTTTCCGGACGGATCAGCGCGTAAAACAGATAGAGCAGCAATAAAGCTGCGACCACGCCGCCGATCCCGAGTTCCCAAGTCATGCCCGACTCCGTTAAATACGATCGCAAGAGCGCATGAACCCGTTACAGAGGCAAAAGAATGAAAACATAGCCACAAGAAAAACAATGTCAAGCATGGCCGGCTCCGGGTATTCTTAAGGTTAGCGGCGCCCGATCACGCGCTTGGTCGTAATCGCGGCGAGCGCACATTTCAGCGGAAGATCGGGCGGTTCTTTGGCTTCTTTACCGTCTCGCTCGGCGACAGCCGGCTCGATCACGTTTACCGACTCTTTGACATCGGGACATAAATCCGCCATGCGCAGGCTCGGCGCTTGAGGCGGCGGCTGGTTAAGCCCGGCACAGGTGGCGGGATCCTGGTGGCTTTCCTCGGTCCGCCCGGCCTTGGCCGGCGACTTGATCTCCAGGTCGGGCGAGACGCCGACGCAATCGACCGAGGTTCCGTTCGGGCGGTAATAGCGTGCGGTGGTCAAGCGCAAGGCTCCGCCATCGGGCAGCGGGCTTACGGTCTGCACCGAGCCTTTGCCATACGAGCGGGTGCCGAACACCAGGGCACGGTGATGATCCTGAAGTGCCGCCGCGACGATCTCCGAGGCCGAAGCCGAACCGCTATTGATCAGGATGACCACCGGCAAACCGGCGATCAAACCGTCGCCGCCCGCCTCATAGCTGCGCCCTTCGGTCGAACGGCGGCCGCGTACCGAGACGATCAGCCCGGAATCGATAAAATCATCGGCCACCGCGATCGCCTGATCGAGCAGCCCGCCGGGATCATTGCGCAGATCGATCACCAGCCCGCTCAGTTTCGGTTCACGCGCCTGCTTCAGCTTGGTCACGGCCTCTTCCAACTCGCTGGCCGTGCGTTCGTTGAAGGTGGTGATGCGGACATAGCCGACATCGCCCTCGCTGCGTGCTTGAATCGGATGAAGCTTGACGATGCTGCGGGTCAGCGACACGATTTCGGTCGGTCCGGCCTCGTTGCGGCGAATGGTCAGGCGCACCGAGGTTCCGGTCGGCCCGCGCATGCGGAACACCGCCTGGATCAGGGTCATGCCCTTGACCGAGACTCCGTCGACATCGCTGATCAAATCGCCGGAGCGCAGTCCGGCCCGGGCGGCCGGGGTGCCGTCGATCGGCGCCACCACCTTGATATACCCGGTTTTCTGATCCATGGTGACCTCGATGCCGAGTCCACCGAACTCGCCATGGGTCTGGGCCTGCATGTTCCGGTAGCTTTCCGGATTGAGGTAGCTGGAATAGGGGTCCAGCGTCGACATCATGCCGGTGATCGCGGCTTCGATCAGCAGGCGGTCGGTGACCGGTTCCTTGATCTCGCCCTCGACGCCTTTGCGCAGGCCCTTGATGGCACCGTCAATCAGCGCGTTCGGCTCGACGACGCGGACATGCTCGGACACCACCCGGCCCAGCACCTCGGCAAACAGCGCGATATTCGGGTCATCGGAGCGCAGCGGCTTGTGTGACGGGCGCAGTTGCTCGAACTCGCTTTTCAGCCGGTGCAGGTTGCCCTCGACCCCGGGCACCGCCAGCAATTGCGCAGCTTCGCCGGCACGCCCGTTCCCCGGTGCGGAAAACGGCCATTCCAGGCAGCCGGTCAGCACGAAAGCCACCGGCACCAGGACCATCGGTCCAATTCGAGAAATCATCGACACGGGCGAACAGACTCTTGCTACCGGAGCGCCAGGCTCCAACCCGATAGAAAAGGAGCACCCGCGGCGACCTGTCAAGCATTCTCCGGGCCACCCCCGCTTGAAAGAAGAGACGGGGGTGGAAACCGGGGGATATCAAATCCGACTCGCGTCGTCCTCCGGATAGGCGGTGATCCGGTGAATCGAAAGATCGGCGCCGCGCTGTTCCTTTTCCGGGTCGAGCCGGATGCCCATGGTCTTCTTCAGCACGCCATAGACCAGCAGGCCGGCGCAGAAGGCATAGCCGGCGCCCGCCAGAGTTCCGATCACCTGAGCCGGCAAGCTGACCGTGCCCAGGCCGCCCAGCGCGGTCTGACCGAACACGCCGGCCAGGATGCCGCCGGACAGCCCGCACAGCCCGTGCAGCGCCCACACCCCGAGCACGTCGTCGATTTTCCAATTATACTGGCAGCGGTCGAACGCCCATACGAACAGGGCTCCGGCGATGGCGCCGGTTGCCAGTGCGCCGAGCGGGTGCATGACATCGGAACCGGCACACACCGCGACCAGACCGGCCAGCGCGCCGTTATGGACGAAACCGGGGTCGCACCGGCTGACCACCAGCGCCGACAGGATGCCGCCGACCATGGCCATCAACGAGTTGAGCGCGACCAGCCCGGAGACGGCATTCAGCGTCTGTGCGCTCATGACGTTAAACCCGAACCAGCCGACCGACAGAATCCAGGCGCCCAGGGCCAGAAACGGAATGTTGGACGGCGGCATGGCGATCAGCGAGCCGTCGCGGCGGTAGCGGCCGATCCGGTTGCCCAGCATCAGCACCGCGGCCAACCCGATCCAGCCGCCGACGGTGTGCACCACCACAGAGCCGGCGAAATCATGGAACTTCGCCCCGAAGGCGTGTTCCATCCAGGCCTGAACGCCCCAGCGTTCGCCCCAGGTGATCGCTTCGAACAGCGGATAGGCAATGCCGACCAGCAGGAAGGTGGCGATCAATTGCGGCATGAAACGGGCGCGCTCGGCAATGCCGCCCGACACGATCGCCGGCACCGCCGCCGCAAAGGTCGCCAGGAAAAAGAATTTGACCAGATCATAGCCGTTGGCGCCGAACGCTTTGCCGGACGCGCCGACCAGCACATCGGCGCCGACGAAAAACGTCACGCCATAAGCGATGGTGTAGCCGATGAAAAAATAGGCAAGTGTTGAGACCGCAAAATCGCACAGGATTTTGACCAGGGCATTGACTTGGTTCTTCTTGCGGACCGTGCCGACCTCAAGGAAAGCAAAGCCGCAATGCATGGCCAGAACCATCACTGCGCCCATCAGGATGAAGAGAACATCACCGCCCGTTCTTGTCGCGTCCATGTAACCTCTGCCGTGCTGGAGCCTGTGGAGTGAAGAATTGCCCGATCTGCTATCAAAACAGTCAAAGCCGCTCAATGGTCGGGCAAGCTATGACTACCTTTTGTGCGATTAGTGATTAATTTTCGTGCAAAATTAAGCTTGGCCCTTCGGCGGACTGCCTGGAAACCGTATTTTCGCCCGGTCATCTTTCGTACGGAGGTCGCGACTCGGGAGCGGAGCGGTCCCGTGCGTGCCGTGCCGGGCCGTGAAGGCGGTCTTGCAATATCGCGTCCGCCTGTCTAGGGTTCCGTGCCCCTTAGCCAGCCAGAAGTGCGAGCGCTCCGATGAAGGCCGCCGTCATCGTTTTTCCCGGTTCCAACTGTGATCGTGACGTTGCGGTCGCGCTTGAGCAAGTCACCGGCACCAAGCCGGCCATGGTTTGGCACCGTGACAGCAGTTTGCCCGCGGTCGACCTGATCGTGTTGCCCGGCGGGTTTTCCCATGGCGATTATCTGCGCAGCGGTGCGATGGCCGCCCGGGCGCCGATCATGCGCGCGGTGAGCGAGCGTGCCGCGGCCGGGGTCCATGTGCTCGGCATTTGCAACGGCTTCCAGATTTTGACCGAGGCCGGGTTGCTGCCGGGGGCATTGATGCGCAATGCCGCGCTGAAATTCATTTGCCGGGCGGTACGTCTGAGCGTCGCCAACACCGACAGTCCCTTCACCCGCGCCTATCGGGCCGGGCAGGAGGTGACTATTCCGATTGCGCACGCCGACGGGAACTTTTTTGCCGACGACGAGACTCTCGCCCGAATCGAAGGCGAAGGGCAGGTTGCGTTCCGCTATCTCGATAATCCCAACGGTTCGGCTCGGGACATTGCCGGCGTGTTCAACGCCCGCCGTACCGTGCTTGGCTTGATGCCGCACCCCGAGCGGGTCGCCGAGTCGGACCATGGCGGGACCGACGGCAAAATTCTGTTCGACGGGCTGGTTGCGGCGCTGGGCTAATCAAGCCTGCGGCTTGGAGCGGGCTAATCAAGCCTGCGGCTTGGAGCGGGCTAATCAAGCCTGCGGCTTGGAGCGGGTGAAGGGAATCGAACCCTCGTCGTAAGCTTGGGAAGCTTCTGCTCTACCATTGAGCTACACCCGCAGGCAACGCGCTGTCGGCGTTTCCAGGTCCCAGGATTATCCGGCGCGGGTACCGAAGTCAAGCCGGTAACTGAGCGCGGCGCCCGGGTTTTCGACGATGTGCGGCCGCTCGGAAATTGGTAGCATGGGCTTCATTCATACCCTGCCCATGCCGGTGACGCCCCGTGCCATTTCTTGATCCGGAAGATTTTCTGCCGACCGGCCTCGACATCCGGGCGCTCCTGATCCGGCGGCCGTCGGCAACGTTCTTCATGCGCGCCAAGGGCGATGCGCTTAAGGCCGACGGTATCCGGGACGGCGATCTTCTGGTTGTCGACCGGAGCGTCGAACCGGGCAGCGGGGACATTGCCGTGGTTTCGGAAGACGGTCAGCTTGCCATCAGAAAAATCGGCGCGGAACGGGAAAGGCAAGGATGCGCGGAGGTATGGGGCACCGTAACTTACTCTATTACTTCCCACGGCAAGCGATGAATAAAGTATTTGCTCTTGCCGACGTCAATAATATGTTCGTCTCTTGTGAGCGGGTTTTTAATCCGATACTCGAGAAATTTCCTGTTGTCGTTTTAAGTTCCAATGACGGTTGTGCCATAGCCCGCAGTAACGAAGTCAAGGCGCTGGGCATCAAGATGGGTGACCCTTATTTCAAGATATCGAATATATGTGAAAAGAATGGCGTGGTGGTCATGTCTTCTAATTTTTCATTATATTGTGATATGTCGATGAGGTTTATGAGCTGTCTTTCCGAAAATGCGCCGGCAGTAGAGCAATACAGCATAGACGAGATGTTCGTTGACCTGAGCGGGCTGTCGGGAGATTTGGGGAAATCGTGTCATGTGCTTCGCAAAACGGTCAAGAAATGGACGGGGCTGCCAGTATCATTCGGGACCGGACCGACAAAGACTTTGGCCAAGCTCGCGAATCGACTGGCGAAGAAATCGGCCGCCGCCGACGGCGTGATTGACCTGACCGGCCATCCGGGCTGGGTTGAGCGGGCCTTGGCGAAGACGGCCGTCCAGGATGTCTGGGGCATCGGCAAGGCATCGGCTGAGAAGCTGAACGCGATCGGGATCAGTGATGCTTTGGCGCTGAGGGGTTTGGACGATCGACGGGTGCGACAACTGCTTGGCATCGGCGGCTTGAAGACGGTGCAGGAACTGCGCGGCGTCTCCTGCCATACCCTGGAGACGATTCCCGACACGCGCCAATCCTGCATGGTCTCCCGATCATTCGGAGAGCCAACCGCCAACATCGACGATATCAGGGATGCGATCACGCTTTTCGCGAACCGGGCGTCTGAGAAACTGCGTAACGAGGGCTTGGTTGCGGGCAATCTGACCGTGTTTGCCGACACGAATCGCTTTCGGCGAGACCTGCCCCAACGTCATTTGTCGGTGTCCGCCCGCCTGTATCCCCCGACCTCGGACGGCCTGAAGATCGTCAAAGCGGCTGCACGGACGCTGGAACGGGGCTGGGAAGAAGGCCCTTGGCTCTATGTCAAAGCCGGTGTCATGATGTCGGACATTGTCGGTGCCGGCGCGGTACCGGCCGATCTGTTCACGCTTACCGAGAAGCCGTCGACCTTGATGGCGGCTGTGGATCGCTTGAACCAACGCTATGGCCGGGAGACGGTCTCTCTCGGTCTTCACCTGAAGGAAGCGACGTGGCGGTCGCGGGCGGAGCGCCTTTCTCCCGATTATACCGGCTGTTGGTCCGATATTCCGGTCGCCTTGTCCCGGGCCGGGTGAGCGCCTGAACCAAGGGGCCTGAATCAAGGGGCCTGAATCAAGGGGCCTGAATCAAGGGTTGGAGACGCCATTGACCACACGCACTGCTCGCACTTCCCGCTGCCTTGACGCCGACCCGTATTACCTGTCCCTGATTCCGAGCATCGTACTGCCGTTGCATCTGTTGAGCGGATGGTCGGCCACGGATCGGGCGGCGTATCAACAGGCGCTCGGGCTGATCCGGAACGGTCGGGCGCAAGCGGCGCGGGCTCCGCTGGAGGCGCTGGAAGCCGCCTTGGCCGGGATCGACCGTGGTTTATGTGCGGCGACTCTGGCCATGATCGATTCGGTTGCCGGTCACGATGACCGTGTCGGCGCAGGTCTGGCGCGCAGCTTGGCCGCGGCGCCCGACTGCGGTGAATACCACCATTTTGCCGGCAGTTTGGCGGTACGGACGCGGGAAATCGCCGCCGCGATCGGTCATTTTGAAGACGCGGTGCGGCTTGATCCGGGACTCGGGCCGGCCTGGGCCGCGCTGGCCTTGCTCCACGGGCTGAGCGGTGATTGGGCGCAGGCGGAGGAACCCGCGCGGCTCGCGCTGGCGGCCGGCTGTGAACTCGGGCCGTCTTTGATCGATTATTGCCTGATGTTCGCGCTGCATTATCAGGGCAAGCCGGTGACCGGGCCGTTTTTGCTGCCGGGCGCGGGCGGCGTTTCCGAGCCGGCTTTGGCCCGGCTGTTGGCCCGGTTGCCGGCGGTCGATTTCGGCGGCTCGCCTCCCTGGGCTAATGACGCTGAACCGACGGTGTTCGTGTGTTGCGATTCGGTTTATCTGGCGCAACACGCGGTGCCGCTGGCCCTGTCGCTGGCCGCCTGTGGTGCCGCGGGCCGGTTGCACATCCATGTCATCAACCCGGAACCGGGCGATGCCGCTCGCCTCGATGCCTTGTCGGTCCGGTTAATAGATATCCCCTTGACCCGGTCGTTCGAGACGGTGGAGATGGCGTGCTTCGGCGCTCCCGCAGTTTATTATTCCTGTGCGCGCTTCTGTCGATTTTATCAATTTATCAAGGCGAGTGGACGCCCGGCGCTGATGGTCGATGCCGACGTGCTGTTCCGTCAACCACCTGGGAAGGCTATAGTCGGGGCCGATTTCGATATTGCTCTGCTTGACAATCCGGGGGGGCCGCCCTGGGAACGCTTCATCGCCGGAGCGGTCTATTGTGCGGCCACGCCGGCGGCGCTGGCGTTTTTGACCCGGGTCGGTTTCTTCATCGGGCAGAATCTGATTGCTCGCAAGGGGCGCTGGTTCATGGACCAGATCGCCTTGACCCTGGCTTTTGAGGCGGCGGGGCCGGATTTGCGGGTGCGGTCGTGGTCCTCGGCCCGGATGTTCGACCTTACTCACGGGCCGGACTCGATCCTGTGGACGGTAACGCGCTTCAAAAGCGATGACGACCCCTATAACCGGTACAAACGGGCCTTGTTGTCGACCGCACCGGATTAATGCAGACCGGGCCGGCGCGGCGGGCCGACCGCCGCCGGTTTCAGCTTGGCCGACAGTTCGACCGCCGCGCCGAGCGCGGCCACGGGCAGGTTGAAATCCTGATAGCCCTCGCGAATGACGCTCAGATAATCCTCGGGCGGCGGGGCGTATCCCTCCCGGTTCATGCGGTAGATCAGGCATTCGACTTCATCGCCGCCGGATAAGCGGACCAACCGGAAATCCTTGCGATAAAGTCCCGGCACACCCTCGTAGTGATCCAGTGCGACCATGTCTTGTGTCGTCAGGCGCCAGACCACGCCCGGCGTTGTTGCGCCCTGGTGCGGCTCGACATCGGCGCCGAAACGGAAAACCAGCCGATGATCGGCCAGAGTCGCGGTATCCAGCGCTTCCGCAGCCGGACAACGTTCGGCCATCCGCTCGCGGTTGAGATTAGATGCATAGGCAAACAGCAACGTCATTGCCGCAGTCTCCTCCGGTTTACCGGCTCGGTTTACCGGTTCGGTTCAGCCGGGTGTTCGACTCGCTATTTGATTATGGTGTTACCGAATGCTCCGGAATGCAACAGGACATCGGAAGGAGCCGTGCGATTTGCAAGGCTGCGCGCTAAAGGCTTAAAACAGGCTGTTCCAGAACTCGCGGAGCATGCGGGCCAGCGAGTAGGTGCCGGAGGCGGCAACCCCGGCCAGCGTGCCGTAATAGCAACCGAGCCCCATGCGCAAGGCGAGCGAACTCAGCTGGGTCGGCCAGCCGGAATAGGGAATCCAGCTGATCACCGGCGGCATCCCGGTAACCAGAGCGCCGAGCGAAGCGCCGGTGGCACAGGTCAGAAAAACGACATTGCGATCAATGAAGGGCGGACGTTTGACCAGCGCACTGCCATCGGGGCGCAAGGCCCCAGGGGCGGTCGACTCGGCGGCCACGGCGGGGGCTGCGCGCCCCTCGATCGAGGCGGCGCCTGAAATCAGGGCCAGAACCAGGAGGGCCAGGAGTGCTGCCGCCACCCGCTTCATCCCGACCTCCCGATGTGCTGGTCCCACCTCTGCATTGTCTTAGAACACGCGGCGCCAGGCGTCGCCGATCAGGCGCAAGGTCGATTTTGTCGCCGAGACCGCGGTGCCGCCAAGCACGCCATAGAAACAGCCGAGCGTCGAGCGCCATAGCACGGTTGCCATCGACGGATAAACGCCCTGGTAGAACGTCCACTGAGTCATCGACCGTGGAAAGGCGACCGAAGCCGCACCGATCGCCGTGCCGATACCGCAGCCATAGAAGGGCAGTGCTTGATCAATAAAGGGGGGTGTTGGCGCCGCCTTCGGGGTTTCGGCCAGTACCGGTGAGATGCCGATGCCCGGAACGATAACGGCAATCACTAAGCACAACACGAGCGCACGAACAAAAATCATGGGCCGGTCCATGGGTGGGGGGCGAAGTCGGAAAACAAATCGAATCAACATTCAGGCGGCTCCTTAGGAACCGCGCCCGCAATATGCTCTACTTGCCGAGATTCGGTCAACGAATACCATGTGACCGAACGAGACGCCGCGGGGACCGGTTCACGGCGTTCGTGTGGTTTTACGCCGGGCGCGGCGGCGTTGTTCGCCCGGAACCGAGACCGGAGGCGTGGTTTTCGGCGCGGGAGCACTGCTTCCGGGCGGAGGCGAGCCGGTCAGCGCCAGCAGCAATCGCTCCCGGATACGCTGTAGTTTGGCATCATGTGTGACTTTCAAGCCATAGACATCGCGCACGTAAAAGACGTCGATCACCTTCTCGCCATAGGTCGAAATCTTGGCCGATGAAATCTGTAGACCCAATTCGGTCAGCGTGCGGGTGACCTCAAACAGCAGGCCGGGCCGATCGCGACCGTTGACCTCGATCACGGTATGGTTGGTGCCGGCCGTGTTGTCGATCATCACCCGCGGCGGTACTTTGAACATACGGGTACGATGCGGCGTCGATGCCTTGCGCTTCGACAGTTCCTGATACAACCGGACCTGACCGGCCAGTGCCTGTTCGGTGACGGCCTTCAGACGGGCCAGCTTGTCGGGCGCCTCGAACGCACCGCCGGAATGGGCATCCTGGACCGAGAAAATATCAAGCGCCTGCCCGTTGCGCAGCGTGAATATCTTGGCATCGACGATGTTGGCGCCGGTGAGGGCGAGCGCGCCGGCCAACTGGGAAAACAGGCCCGGATGGTCGCCGGTATACATGGTGACTTCGGTGACTTCGCGCGTGCGGTCGATTCGGGTGTCGAGGGTGAGCAACCGGCCCTCTTTCTCCGCTTCCAAAATCAGGCGGGCGTGACGGGCATGGGTGTCGGTGTCGAGCGACAGCCAATAGTCGGGTGAGCCGAGCACGGCATGGCGTTCGAACTGGGTCTCGGTGAAATCGGTAAGCCGGGCGCGCAGGGCGGCTTGGGCTTGACGGATGCGGTGTTCACGCCCGTCGGCGGTGACGCCCCCGGCCAAGACCTCTTCGGTGCGATGGTATAGCTCGGTCAGCAGGGTCGCCTTCCAGGCGTTCCAGCGCCCGACGCCGACCGCACAAATGTCCGCCGTGGTTAACACCAGCAAAAGCCTTAACCGCTCGGGCGACTGCACGAATTTAACAAAGTCGCGGATAGTGCGCTCATCCTCGAAATCGCGCTTGAACGCGGTAAACGACATATTGAGATGGTAGCGCACCAGCCAGGACACCGTTTCGGTTTCTTCGGCGGTAAGACCGAGTCGCGGGCACAGCTTTTCGGCGATCTTCGCCCCTTCCACCGAGTGATCGCCGCCGCGGCCCTTGGCGACATCGTGCAACAAAGTTGCGACAAACAGCGCGCGGCGCGAGGTGGCCTTATGAATGACCTGGACCGCCAACGGCAGTTCCGCCTTGCACTCGCCGGTATCGATCTTGTGAAGAATGCCGATCGCTTGCAGGGTGTGCTCGTCAACCGTGTAGGCATGGTACATATCATATTGCATCTGTGCGACCACCCGGCCGAAGTCGGGCAGGAAGCGGCCGAGCACTCCGGCCTCGTTCATGCGGCGCAACGTGCCTTCCGGATCCTTGCGCCCGGTCAGAATTTCCATGAATAGCCGGTTGGCTTCGGGGTCGTTGCGCAACCGGGTCAGACCGCCCAGCGCCCGGGTCAGTGCCCGTAAAGCGTGGGGGTGGATATCCAGGCCGTTGTCCCGGGCCACCAGAAACAGCCGGAGCATGTCGAGCGGCACTTCACGGAACTGGCGCTCGTGATGCAGGTTCAGCCGCTCGCCATCCAGCCGGAAGCCGCCGACCTCTTTGGCCCGACCCAGCCCGAGCCGCCACAGGTTAAAGCGTGGCGGCCGCTTCGAGTCGGCCTCAAGTGCGGCACAGAAGATGCGGGTCAAATCGCCGACATCCTTGGCGGTCAGGAAATAGTGCTTCATGAAGCGTTCGACGCTGACCGTCCCGGCATGGTCGGTATAGCCCATGCGCCGGCCGATCTCGGTCTGGACATCAAAGGTCAGGCGATCCTCGGGGCGGCCGGTCAGGTAGTGCAGGTGACAGCGCACCGTCCACAGAAAATTCTGGGCTTTGATAAAGCGCGTCGCCTCTTCCTTCAGCAATACGCCGCAGGTCACAAGGTCATTCAGCGAGGTAACGCTGTATAGATGCTTGGCGATCCAGATCAGAGTCTGAAGATCGCGTAATCCGCCCTTGCCCTCTTTTACATTCGGTTCCAGCACATAGCGGCTGTCGCCCATGCGGTGATGGCGTTCATCGCGCTCGGCCAGCTTGGCGACCACGAAAGCTTCGCCGTTGGGCTGCATCACTTCTTTGGCGAGCCGACGCTGTAGCGTGGTCAGCAACTGCCCCTCGCCCCACAATCGGCGGGTTTCCAGCAGGTTGGTGCGAATCGAAACATCCTGCTTGGACAGGCGCAGACAGTCGTCGACCGTGCGCACGGCATGGCCGACCTTCAGCCCCAGATCCCACAACATATAGAGCATGTATTCGACGATTTGCTCGACTCGGCTCGTGCATTTGTAGGGCAGTAAAAACAACAGATCGATGTCGGATTGGGGACACATCTCGGCGCGGCCATAGCCGCCGGTTGCCGCAATGCCGAAGACTTCGCCGGTACTCGGGCCGGCGCTGGGATAAACCACGGTTTCGGCGAATTCAGCCAGCGAGCGGAGAATCATATCCATCAGATCGCTGTTGAGACGGACGCACATTTCCCCGCCGCCGCCGGCTTCGAACTGGCGGCGGACCTCGGCCCGGCCTTCATTGAGCGCTTGACGCAGCGCGCCCAGCACGGCGGGGCGCAGCTTGTCGTTGCGGGCCCCGTGGGTCTCGGCCAGTTCATTCAGCACGATATTCAGCGCCCGGCGGGTGATCACGGGAGCAGCGACGAGGGCCAAAGCCGCCGGCACGGGGGGCGCGGTTTCGGTGGAAGCGGGATTGATCATCTCTCCGGCCGCTTCTTCAGTGGTCGAAGCGTTCAAATTGAGTGTCATTGTCGGTCCCCGGCTCCAAGCCTGAAGTATAGTGACGTGCATCCGCTTTGATCATGTGCGCGGATCATGCCTGAAAAATATGTCGCCGGATATATAAACAAAGGCTAACACAAGACTTTCGCAGATGCGAAAGTAAATGTTGCAATGCAAAACATCGTTAAGGGATTGTTTTCTTGGCGGGGCGGCTGTTGTCGACTCGTTCAAGGCGGGCGAGGTTGGCGGCGGCGGCCTTGGCTGCCGGTGAACCGGGATCACGGGCGGCGACTTCACGCCAATCCAGCCGGGCCCCGGTGCTGTCGCCGCCGAGCGCGCGTATGGTTCCTCGTAATATTTGAGACTCGGCATCGTTCGGTTTGAGCCGCAACGCTTGTTCGACATCGGCCAGCGCGTTGCGCAGGTCTTCCAGCGCGCGCCATGCGACCGCCCGATAGAAATAGGCGTCGGCCCGTCGAGGGTGACGTTTCAAAACTTCGGTGAAATCTTCGATGGCGTCCCGATAGCGCTTGGCCTCGGTGCGGGCGATGCCGCGATCCAGCCGGATATCGCCATCGTCGGGCGTCCGCTCCAAGGCGCGGGTATAAAGCCGGTCGGCGCGTTTGGTGTCCCCCGCCCGCAGCCAGCCCCAAGCCGCCCGATTAAACAGGTTGGCAAGCTGGCCGGCGTTCTTGCCGTCGCCGATGGTGGCAAGATTTTCAAAGGCTTGGCCGGCTGCGGCGAAATCGCCGGCACTGAAATAGGCCAGCGCCTGACACAAACGGGCATCGTCGGTGCCGCCATGGTCCAACCAGTCCTTAACCAGAATCAGGGCCTCGGCCGGCGCGGTTTCCGCCACTTGCCGGCAGGTGATCAGATCGCGCACCGGGCCGTTCGCGGCCTGTGCCGGTTGTGTTGAAAGCGCCGGTAAAAAAGCGAGGATCGCGCCAAAAGCTATTGATCTCATGTTTGAATACCCCATCAATCTTTCCCGGTGGTTGTAAGCCGGGGCGGACACCATGCCTCCGGCATGCGCCAGCGCTCGACCGCGCCGCTGAGTCCGTCGAGCGCTCCCGGCTTTAATTCCAGCCCGAGAAAGCGGTCGAGATCGACCGGGCCGGGCAGGGTTAAGTCCAGTGTCGGCCGGCGGCAAAAACCGAAGCGCCGGTAATAAGGCTCGTCTCCGACCAGCAGCACGATGCGGTGACCGAGGCTGGCGGCGCGCGACAGGCTGAAATCAATCAGAGTAGCACCCAGCCCCTCACTCCGCCGGTGTTCGGCCACGGCTATCGGGCCGAGCAACAGGGCGTCGGTCGAACCGCCCAGCGTGATCGGCCAATACCGAATGGTTGCGTCGACCGCGTCACCCGTGACCGCGACAAAGCACAACTCTTCGACCGGCGGCACATCTTCCCGCAGGCGGTAGACGGTCTTCCCGGTGCGGGTGCCGCCGAACGACAGGTCGAGCAGGTCTTCAATGGCCCCGGCATGGGCCGGTTGTTCGGCTGTAATCAGCATTTTTCCCCGGCCCCGTCTGCGCCGACAAACTGGCGCGGCCCGCGTCGGATTGCCAGTGCATTTTTTCGGGGTCGCTTACCCCCGGACGCTCTTCTCGCAAGTGCAAAATAGAATTAATGTAATTATCAGGTGAAGCATCATGTCGCTAAGTTTATTGAAATGTTTTGATATATATCGGAAGGACCGACAACGGGCAGCCGGCTGTTGACAAGGCCGATATTTTGCCCTTTAGTAAGGGATATGAAATTGGATGCGGTGTCATGTTGGAAATCTTGGTTGCAGACGATCACAAGCTTTTAAGGGAAGGGCTAAAGCCCTTTTTGCACGAGCTGCGTGATGATATCGTCATCCTGGAGGCTGCCACGTTTCGGGAAACCAGGGAAGTCGCGGCTACGGCGCATGATTTGCGGTTAATTCTTCTTGATCTCGGCATGCCGGGCATGAACGACATGCAAGGAATCGAAGTACTGCATGCCGATTATCCCGATGTTCCGCTGGTTATCCTGTCTGCCGACTCCAGACGCGATACCGTGTTAAATGCGACCCGGGCGGGTGCCTCCGGCTTTATCTCTAAAACGGTGAGCGGCGTGGCCATGGTCGAGGCGCTACGTCAGGTAATGGCGGGGCAAACCTGCCTGCCGGCCGATGTCGATGCCGGCCATGAAGCCTTCTCCGATCCGGCCCGGTCTTCCCCGCTGGCCCGGCCATCCCCGTTGGAGGGTGTCGGGGTTCGGGATCGGGAAATTCTCTCGCTGGTGGTCGAGGGATTGACCAACAAGGAAATCGGCCGCAAAATCGGGCTTCAAGAGGTCACCATCAAGGCCCATTTGCGCAGTCTGTACCGTAAGCTCGGCGCCTCCAACCGGGCTCAGGTGGTGCGCATCTGCCTCGAAAACCGTTAGCGCCGATCGACTTACATCGCTGGATTTACGTTACCCTCATTTTACTCCACCATCTCGGAGACTTTTTCGTCCTCGCGCCCGCCGGGCGGATCGGGATAGCGAAAGCATGGCCGGTCGTCGGCAATCGTGACAAGTACGGTGCCGCCGCGTGCCAGCTTGCCGAACAGCAATTCCTCGGCCAGCGGTTTTTTGATGTGCTCCTGAATGATTCGAGCGAGCGGGCGGGCGCCGAACATCGGATCATAGCCTTTGCGGCCGAGCCAAGACCGCGCCGAAGTGTCAAGCTCGATACTGACACCGCGGTCGGTCAGTTGGGTTTCCAGCTGAATGATGAATTTATCGACCACCATGGCGATCGATTCCGGCGTCAAAGCCCCGAACGGAATGATCGCGTCGAGTCGGTTGCGGAATTCCGGGGTGAACAGCTTGTCGATCGCCTCCATGTCCTCGCCGATTCGGAAGGTGCGCTCGAACCCGATCACCGGGCGCGCCATGTCGGCGGCGCCGGCGTTGGTGGTCATGATCAGGATGACATTGCGGAAATCGACCGACTTACCGTTATGATCGGTGAGTTTGCCGTGATCCATCACTTGCAGCAAAATATTGAACAGGTCGGGGTGAGCCTTTTCGATTTCGTCGAGCAGCAAGACCCCATGAGGATGCTGGTCGACGGCGTCGGTCAGCAAGCCGCCTTGATCAAAACCGACATAGCCGGGCGGTGCGCCGATCAGGCGGGAAATCGTGTGGCGCTCCATGTACTCGGACATATCGAATCGGGTGAGTTCGATGCCGAGCGTCTTGGACAGCTGACGGGCGACTTCGGTTTTGCCGACGCCGGTCGGGCCGGCGAACAGATAGCAACCGATCGGCTTTTCCGGTTCGCGCAGGCCGGCGCGGGCCAGTTTGATCGCCGTGGCCAGCGTGGCAATCGCCTTGTCCTGGCCGAACACCATGGTTTTGAGATCGCGCTCCAGAGTCAGCAGCGATTCGCGGTCATCCTTGCTGACCGATTTGGGCGGAATGCGCGCGATTTTGGCGACCACCGCCTCGATGTCTTTCACCGAAATGATCTTTTTGCGCTTGCCCTCGGGCAGGAGCATTTGAGCGGCCCCGACCTCGTCGATAATATCGATCGCCTTATCCGGCAGTTTGCGGTCGCCGATATAGCGCGCCGACAGTTCGACCGCCGAGCGAATCGCCTCATTAGTATAGCGGACCCGGTGATACTCCTCGTAATAAGGCTTCAGCCCGCGTAAAATCTTGATCGCATCATCAATCGAGGGCTCGTTGACATCGATTTTCTGGAAGCGACGCACCAGCGCTCGGTCTTTTTCAAAATAGCTGCGGTATTCTTTATAAGTGGTCGATCCGATGCAGCGAATCATGCCCGAAGCCAAAGCCGGCTTCAGCAGGTTGGACGCATCCATCGACCCGCCCGAGGTGGCGCCGGCCCCGATCACCGTATGAATCTCGTCGATGAACAGGATAGAGCCTTCGTGCGCTTCCAATTCGGTCAGCACCGCCTTCAGCCGTTCTTCGAAATCGCCGCGATAGCGGGTGCCGGCCAGCAGCGTTCCCATGTCGAGCGCGTAAATCACCGCGTTCAGCAGCACTTCGGGGACTTCGCCGTGAACGATTCGCCGCGCCAACCCTTCGGCAATCGCGGTCTTGCCGACACCGGGATCGCCGACATAGAGCGGATTGTTCTTGGAGCGCCGGCACAAAATCTGAATGGTGCGTTCAACCTCGGTTTCGCGGCCGATCAACGGGTCGATCTTGCCGTTTGCGGCCTTCTTATTGAGATTGACGCAGTAGGATTCGAGCGCTTCCCCGGTTTTCTTGACGGTTTTTTCGGCCATAGCGTCCTCGTCTGCCCCGGAAACGCGGCGGGTCTGCGATTGACCGGCCGCCTTGGCGATCCCGTGAGAGATATAGTTCACGGCGTCGAACCGGGTCATCTCCTGTTCCTGGAGATAATAGACAGCGTGGCTTTCCCTTTCGGAGAATAGCGCGACCAAAACGCTAGCCCCTGTGACCTCATCGCGCCCGGAGGATTGCACATGGATCGCGGCGCGCTGGATCACGCGCTGAAAACCGGCGGTCGGCGCGGCGTCATCCGGGCGTCCGCTGACCAGATTGAGCAGTTCAGTATCCAGATATTCGACCAATTCACGCCGCAACCGCTCGACATCGACAGTGCACGCGCGCAGAACCGCTAATGCGTCAAGGTCATCGCACAGCGCCAGCAACAGATGCTCCAGCGTTGCGTACTCATGGCGGCGGTCGTTAGCAAAGCCGAGCGCACGGTGCAGCGTTTGTTCAAGATTACGGGACAGCATGGTGACTAGTCCTTTTCCAACGTGCACTGAAGCGGGTGCTGGTGTCTGCGGGCAAAATCCATAACCAAAGTGACCTTGGTTTCTGCAATTTCGTAAGTAAAGACCCCGCACAAACCGACCCCGCGCCGATGAACATGGAGCATGATCGTGGTTGCTTCTTCACGGCTTTTGTTAAAAAAACGCTCCAGGATGTGGACGACGAACTCCATCGGCGTGTAATCGTCGTTGAGCATCAAAACCTTATACATCGAAGGCTTTTTGGTCTTGGGCCGTGCCTTGACCACCACGCCGTTCGCGGTGCCTTCGTCGTTATTCCGGTCGGGTGCGGCCATGATCGGACAGGTCTCTCGCATTGTATAATTCCGCTCAATGATATGAGAAGAGACCGCCCGGTTGGAAGGGGGCAGATGACAGGAACTTTAGCACGTTCGTCATTTGCCGTATTGGCTGCTTTTGTATGCGAAAGTTATCCGGTATAGTTTCGAGCCGCTATGGTGACCCAGGAGGGATAGATCTCATGTCTCCGGGAGGAATCGACCTCATGACACAGCATGCGCAGGCGGATCACCCGGATAGTGCGATCATTAATCGTGCTCACGGCCATCTTCACGAGATGGTCGAAAATTTCGACGCAGCGTTGCGCCATGGGAAGAGCAAGACTCACATCACTATGCTGATCGACGATCTGGTGGCCTTTCTGGAGAGTCATATCGAGCTTGAAAATTATTTGATGACGACCTGTAATTATCCACTGATCAATGCGCATATTGAAGAGCATGGCCAGTTTCGGCAGCGCTTTCGCGCTATTTTGGAACAAGCGGCGGATGAATGTTATGACCGGGGGGGTGAGTGTAAGGGGGTTATGCCTGAAATAGCACGCCTGCACGATACCCATGTCACTTATTACGATGATTTGCTGTGTCGATATTTACGCGACCGTTACTCTTTCCATGCCGTGCATGACGGGCTGGGGATTTGAACTTGTCGGCTAGACCGAAAAGGTTCGTATCCCCTCATTCCCGTTTTTTCCCTCCCGTCATTCCCGCATTTTCTCTCCCGTCATTCCCGCATTTTTCTCTCCCGTCATTCCCGCATTTTCCCTCCCGTCATTTCCGCATTTTCCCTCCCGTCATTCCCGCATTTTCCCTCCCGTCATTCCCGCGCACG